>WTGL01000281.1:0-18749 GCA_011523565.1 Acidobacteriota bacterium | reverse complement strand
GAGGTCCTGGACGAGGTCCCGGAGCATGCCGCGGGATTCTCCCTCGTCGGAGAAGTAACGGTCGATGCGCAGCCAGTGCATCTCCCGGCCCTCCATGACCTGCTCCTTGCCGACGATCGGCACGTTGTTCTCGCTCTGGCAGGCGACGACGCAGGCGTTGCAGCCGACGCAGGCGTTCAGGTCGATCGTCATGCCCCACTGGGGCGAATCGTCGTAGGCCCACTCTTCCCACATCGAGTTCTCGTGCGGCTTCTCGCTGTGAGCGGTGGCGAAGTCGGGATGCTCGGCGAAGTAGTCGAGGTCCGCCTCCTGGACGAGCGGCCGGCCCTCGAGCGAGTGGTGGTCCTGGGTCTGTGCCAGGGCGTAGCTGCCGCCGCTGGCGCGCAGCGCGCAGCGGCCGAAGTGGAACGCGTTCGAGGTGCGCAGCAGATAGGCGTTGGCGCCCGGAGTGTGGTCCTCGTCGTTGGCGGTGCTTGCGATCCGGCCGCCGAAGTCGCGGCCGTAACCGAGGTCGATCGTCACGGTGTGGTCGGCCTGCCCGGGCACCTGCCACACCGGCAGTTGGAGTTCCCGCTCGCCGCAGGTGACGGTGACCAGATCCTCGTTCTCCAGCCCGAGGGCGCCGGCGGTGGCCGGGCTGACGAGCGCGGCGTTGTCCCAGGTCAGCTTGGTGATCGGATCGGGGAGCTCCTGGAGCCAGCCGTTGTTCGCGAAGCGCCCGTCGTAGAGCGCAGGCGAGCTGCGGAAGACGACCTCCAGCTCCTCGCCGGCTGCGACCGCGCCGGCGGCGTCGCCGGCGGCCTGAACGGCGGCGGCGCAGTCCTCCGGCGCAACCGCGGTCAGCTCGGCGGCGGGCAAGGCGCTGCCCTCCTGCACCCCGTCGTGGAGCACCCGGCGCCAGGCAACCTCGAACTCGGAGAGCGCGACGGGAAACGGCAGCGACATGGGATCCACGGGTGGGGCCTCGGCCTCCTCACCGTCCTCTCCCGTCTCGGCCTCAGCGGCTTCCTCGACCGGCGCCGGCGCTTCCGCCTCGGCGCTGTCATCGAGGGGAAGCCCCAGCAGCTCGGACCAGGTCTCGCGGACCAGGTCACGGCCGTCCCGTGGCTCGCCCAGGGCGGCAAGCGCGAGCACCTCGATGGCGCTCCTGGCTCCCCAGAGGGGTTCGATTAGGGGCTGCACCACGCTGGCCGTGCCGTCGGTGGCGCGAGCGTCACCCCAGCTCTCCAGGTAGTGGGCGAGAGGGATGTGCCAGCGCGCGAACCGGCTGGTTTCGTCGCGATAGGCGCCGACATGGATCACCGCGCCGCTGCTCCCGGTGTTCTCCAGGGCGGCGGCGAAGTCGAGGTCGGCGGGCGCGCTGTAGGCCGGATTCGCGCCCAGAACGAGCAGCCGGTCGACGGCGCCTTCGTTCATCGCCGCCACCAGCGCGGCCAGGTCGGCGTCGCTCGAAGTGCCGGTGTCCGGCGTCTGGTGGTAAGTCACGGTCGCGCCGACGTTGCCGAGCGCCGAGTTCAGTGCGTAGACCGCGGCGTGGACCTCCGCCGGCTGGCGATCGCCCGCGACGATCAGGCCCGCGCCGCGGTGATCGAGAAGGTCCCTGGCGACCGCCTGCACCCAGTCGTCGTCGATGTCCGCGGCCGCGGCGCCGCCCGCGAGCGGCAGTTCCATGCCCTCCGCCGCCAGGGCGTGCCCCAACCGGGCCACGAACGCCGCAACGCGACCGCTCTGTACCCGCAGCCGGTGGTCCGCGTTGGCGGCCGTGAGCGAGTGAACACCGTCGACGGCGTAGTGCCGGAGCATCTCCTGCGAGCCGTTCTCGCCCGCCCGCCGGGCCTTGGCGTAGCCGCGCAGGTTGCGGACGCCGTCGCCCTCGGTACTCAGGAGGTCGGAGTCCAGGGAGAGCAGAACCCGCGCCCGTTCCAGGTGGTAGAGGGCGTGGTAGTGATCGCCGGCGGCCGACTCGACGCCGCGGTCGACGTTCTCGTCGCTGACCGGTTGCCAGGTCACCCAGCGAGCCTGGGGATAGCGTTCGAGAAGCGCCGACTTGAGGCGCAACATCGTGGGCGACGAAGACGGTTCGGCCAGAACAGCCAATCCGGAACCGTCCGCGGCGGGAGCGAGGTCGCCCTCGGTCCAGGCGGCGACGAACTCGTTCCAGGAGGACGCCTGGTCGCCGAATCGCACCGTCTTCGAGCGATCCGGGTCGTAGAGATCGAGGATGGAGGATTGCGCCCAGACGCTCGACGCGCCGCCCGAAGACGGGTGGAGTTCGTTGCCCTCGACCTTGGTCGGCCGGCCGTCGTGGCTCTCCATGACGAGCCCGAGGGCGCGGTTGCCGAACGGCATCGTGGTGGCGTAGGCCAGCGGAACGCCGGGAACCATGCCCTCCGGAGCGTCGACGTAGGGAACGATGTGTTCCACCGGCCGGCGGATGATCTCGCAGCCGGTGAGCCCGGCCAGGGAGGCGGTGGAGCCCAGCATCGCCAGCACGGAGCGCCGGCTGACTCCGTCCTCGAGCAACTTCGCCGGCGCCTCGGAGGCGTCCGGTGGAAACTCGCGGTGGAGGAACTCGGTCGCGCGGGAATCGCCCTGAACTTGCTCCAGGCTGCGCCAGTACGTTCTGGGCGGCCGGTGGCCGTTGCCAGCGCTCATCGGTGGCACCCCGTGCAGTCCTCGGGCGGCGCAAGCCCGCGTTCCGCGATCGCCTGCTCGGCGAAGGCAGCGTGATCGCCGGTCGGAATCCACTCCATGTCGGTGACGGCGTCGAGCGGCCGGAGATTTGGCCCCGGATCGCGGTGGCAGTCGAGGCACCAGCTCATGCTCAGGGGTTCGGCCTGGTACACGACCTCCATCTCATGGACCGGGCCGTGACAGGTCCGGCAGCCGACCCCGGCGCCGACGTGGACGCTGTGATCGAAGAAGGCGTAGTCCGGCAGGTTGTGGATCCGCACCCAGCGCATCGGTCGGCCCTGCTCCGCGCTCTTGCGGATCGGCTCGAGGAGTTCGCTCTCGCGCGTCGCGACATGGTGGCAGTTCATGCACACCTGGGTCGGTGGGACGTTCGAAACGGCCGACTCTTCGACCGAGGCGTGGCAGTAGCGGCAGTCGAGGCCGAGTTCGCCGACATGGAGAGCGTGGCTGTAGGGCACCGGCTGTGCCGGCCGGTAGCCGACGTCGGTGTACTCGGGCGAACCGTAGTACCAGACGGCGCCCACCGCCGCGGCGCCGGCAACCGGCAGCGCGGCCGCGAGGTACAGCGGGACCTTTAGGGTCCACTTGGGGAAGATCTGTGCCAAAACTCCTGCGCCCCGAAGCAGGGTGTGAAGCCCTGCACGCTTCCGAGATCGCGCGGAGTGTACAGCGTGCCATCGAGGCGGTCAAAGGACTGAGCCCGGATAGTGTGAAGGCGTGTCCGGAGACGATGCCGAGAGGTCAAAAGGAGCGGCGATTTCATCCCGCCGCCGGCTCCTGAATCCCTGGTTTCTGGCCGCCCTCGCCGGTGTCGTGCTGATTCCGGCGTTGCGGCCGCTGCTCCGGTTCGAGCCGGATCCGCCGCCGGTTTCGGGTCAGTTGCCCGAGTGGCGGCTGGTGGACCAGAACGAGGAGGCGTTCGGCAGCGCCGATCTCGCCGGCGACGTCTATGTCGCCTCCTTCCTGTTCACGCGCTGCCTGGATGTCTGTCCGCGGATGACCGCGTCGCTGCGCCAGTTGGCACTGAGGTACCGGGAGGAGGGCGTTCGGGGTGTCCGTCTCGTGAGCTTCTCGGTCGATCCGGCGTACGACACTCCCGAGCGACTGCGGGATTACGCACGGAGTCGTGGCTTCGACGACGAGCGGTGGCGTTTCATTACCGGGAATGAGCAGGAAGTTCGGTCGTTGGTCGAGGACGGGTTCGAACAGCCCATGGGTGAGAGCCTGATCCTGTGGGACGGCGCGGTCGACGTCGCGCATACGACGCGCCTGGTCCTCGTCGACCAGGGCGGCCGCATCCGGGGCGACTATGGCTCGGACCGTCTCGGCCTCGACGAGGTCTTCCACCGCGCCCGGCAGGTGCTGGCGGAGTAGTCAGGCTACCCGCTGCGCTGCCGTCAGGCTTCGGTTCCGAGTTCCATCTCTTCGATCCACTGGCGGATCAGCGCGACCGCCTCGGAATCCACGAGGCCGCGGCCGAGCTCCGGCATCATCACACCGGGATGTACCGACTCCAGCCGGTAGACCAGGATCGATTCGTCCGGACGGCCGGGTACGACGCCGTACAGCCGGTCGCCGGTGCCCTGACCGGCTGCGACCGGATGCTTGTAGATGCCGAGCCGGGTCCGGTCGCCGTGCGCCGCGCGCAGGTCGAGCCCTGAAGTGCGTCCGCTGCCCGAGAGGTTGTGGCAGTGGGCGCAGTTGATGTCGAGCCAGGTGCGGGCGCGTTCGGTGAGGCTGCCGGTCGAGGAGTCGTTCCAGACTGGTGCCCGGGGTGCCTCGGCCGGAGCCGGGGCGTCCTCGAGCAGGCCGAGACGCTGCCAGCGGGCGAGCTGATTCTCGGCGCCGCCGGGCCCGCCTCCGCCATCGGCGTAGACGGACTCGCGGTTCAACTGACGCGCGTGCGGACCGATGGGCAGCAGCCGTTCGCCGTCGGTACGGTGGCAGGTTTTGCACTGGTTCGTGTTCGGCACGCGGTAGGTGTGCTCGACCGTCCTGCCGCTGCCGTCGATCCACGAGACCTCGAGGGGACCGCCGACGATCACGAGTCTCGCTTCGGTCTGTTCCTCGTTCCAGATGTAGGGCAGCCCGACCCAGCCCTCCTGTTCGTGGATGAGCAGTCTGGTTTCGAGGAGCCGCAGATCCTCGTCCGGGGACCGGAAGTCGGCCGGGTAGGCGAAGGTCTTCGCGATCACCGTGCCGACCGGGAACTCGAACGGCTCCGGATCACGGTACGTAGCGGGCTGAAGGGCTCCGTCCGGCGCGGTCGGAAACTGAATGAAGCGGAACTTCAGCGCGTAGTCGGAGAAGAGCGGCGTGTTCAGGTCGTAGGGCTCGACTCCGGTGGCGGGGACGTGGTCGGCCGGTTCGCCGACAAACAGATCCCAGGACGAGAGCGTCTCCGGGTAGCGGGCGAACGGGCCGTCGCCTGAACCGCCGTCGCCTGCCGTGCAGCCCGCCAGCGCGAGCGTCAGCGCCGCCGTTGCGAGTCGCGCGCGGATGGCCGACCCGCGACTACGGAGCGCCACCGGTTGCCGCCCCCAGGTCGACCGGCTGCGGAACCGCCGGCAGTGCGCCCTGGTGGGCCGCCAGATCCGTGCTGACGTCCGGCTGGCCGCCGGCGAACACGGCCCCGACGTCGAGGTTGATGAAGTCCGCGTCCCCGTTGTCTTCGATGTAGAGGCGGAGTTCATCCGGCACCGCGCCGTCGACGAGCCGCTCCGGGTTGACCACGCCGTCCCACACGATGTCCGGGAAGGTGCCGCCGGCCAGTTCGACGAACGCGTCCGCGAAGGCCCCGTTCGGGCCGTCGCCGCCGCCGACGAACTCGTTGTCGTGGATGTAGATGCCCTCGGTATACGGGTCGTAGCCCGGATCGTTGTAGGCCCGCCCGGTGGAGAGGTACGAGATCACCGCCAGGTTCGAGTTCTGGTTGTTCCGGATCCGGTTCCCGAACAGTTCGACGTTGTCGCTGGCCATCACGATGACCCCCGAGCCGGCCGGAATCGTGGAGACGATCGCTCCCTCCTTGCCGAAGTTGGGCAGGTTGTTGTCCACGATGTCGTTGTCGTACACGCGCGCGTCCCGGCCGTCCTTGACCGGGAGCTCCGGTAGGGAGAAGACGAGCAGGCCGCCCGTGTTGCCGTGGGCCCGGTTCTCGTAGACGTCCGCGCCGGTCGTGTTCTCGATCTCGATCCCGGCCACGTTTTCCCACACCTCGTTGCGCCGCACGACCACGTTGGCGGACTGACCGACGTAGATGCCGGCGTCCGAGGCGCCGCGTACCCGGCTGTCCTCGATCAGGACGTTCGTCACCTGGACCGGGTAGAGACCGTAGGCGCCGTTGTTCGTGTCGGGGCCGTTGGTCCACTCGACCCGCACGCTGCGGAAAGCGGCGCCCGTCGTGCCCTCGACCTTGATGCCGTCGCCTTGCGTGTTCTCGACGGCGAGGCTCTCGACCGTGAAGTCGTCGGCCGTGACCAGAACCCCCTCGCCGCCGGTGCCTGGCGCCTGGCTGGCGAAGTCAAGGATCGTGTCGTCCATGCCCTGGCCGCGGAGCGTCACCCCCTCGACGTCGAGGGAAAGGGTCGCGTCGAGTTCGAAGCGGCCGGCGCCGAGCTCGATGACGGCCCCGGGCTCGGCGACGAGCAGGGCTTCCTGCAGGGTCTTGTGATCGTTGGCCCCGGGGTTGAGAGGTCCGTCCTGTTCGGCGCAGGCGAACAGAGTGAGCAGGCAGATGGCGCTACAGAGGGTGCTTTGCTTCATGGCTGGGGTTCCATCTCCGGGTCGTTACCTGGCCGGCGGGATCATGCCATGATAGCCCCGAACCAAGGAGACCTCATGCCGGGAAAGATCGCAATCGCCGTAGTCCTTGCGGGCCTCGCTGGCGGGACTGCCAGAGCCGAGGACGAGGCGGCCGTTCCCGAGCCGATGCCGATCGGCACGATGAGCGAGCTGATGATCAAGCTCATGTACCCGGCATCGGACGCGATCCTGTACGTCGAGAGCCGGGCCCCCACCAACGAGGTCGAGTGGAACGAACTGCAGGCGCAGGCGCTGCTCCTGGCTGAGTCGGCGAACCTGATCATGATGCCGAGCCGCGTGGTGGGCGACCGCGATCAGTGGATGCGGGACGCCCGGTTGATGTTCGACGCGGGAGCGGCAGCCTACGAGGCGGCTCTCGACCAGGACCTGGACGCGTTGATCGCCCTGAACGAGCAGGTCTACATGTCCTGCGTCGTCTGTCACAGGCGGACCCGGCCCGACTACGGAAGGAACTACAAGCGCTTCGAGGATCCGCCCTCAGCGGAACCGAGAGTGCCGTAAGGGATCCGCGGTCTTCCCGCTGCTACGATCGCCGACTCAACCTCAGGGAGAACCGAAGTGACTTTGATCAAGGCCCTGGTCCGAGCGCCCAGGTGCGCAGTGCTCCTGCTCGCCATCGTGCTGGTTCCGCTGGCCGCTGCCGGCGACGATTCGAATGCCGACGTGTGGGACCGTGTCGAGCACCACACGGTGAAGAGCGGTGACATCGACATCCACTACGTCACGCTTGGCGAGGGGAAGCCGGTCCTCTTCCTTCACGGCTTCCCGGACCTCTGGTACTCCTGGCGGCACCAGATGGCGGCCCTCGAAGGCGAGTTCCGGACGGCGGCGATGGACCTGCGCGGCTACAACCGGAGCGGTCAGCCGAAGCGGGTCGAGGACTACCGGATGCCGCTGATCCTGGGTGACGTCGCGGCCGTGATCGAGGATCTCGGTGCGCCCATCACCCTGGTCGGCCACGACTGGGGGGGTGCCATCGCCTGGCGCTACGCGATGACGCATCCGGAGCAGATCGAGCGCCTCGTCATCCTCAACCTGACCCATCCGAAGGGCTACGCGAACGTCATCGCGAATGCCACCGAGGCGCAGCGGCAGAACACGCAGTACGCGCGGAACTTCGCGACGTCGGAACCGGACGGCAGCCCGGTGCCGGAAGGCCTTCTGAACCGCTACGCCAGCGAGGGCGAGAAGGTGGCCGGGCACTATCGGGAGGCGTTCGCCCGCTCGTACTGGGACGGCATGCTGAACTACTACAGGGCGAACTACGGCCAGGTTGCCGGCGGCGGCGAGATGCCGAACCTGCAAATGCCGGTGCTCCAGTTCCACGGGCTGAAGGACACGGCGGTGGACAAGGACGGATTGAAGAACACCTGGGACTGGATCGACCGCGACTACACCCTGGTCACGGTGCCGTCGGTGGGCCACTGGGTCCAGTTGGAGGCTGCGGATCTCGTCTCGAGCACGATGCGCGCCTGGCTGCTGGCCAGGGAGTGAGGGAGGTACGTCGAACGATGCTCATCCGGTCAACCAATCGTTCCTGGTCCAAGCTGCTGGCGCCCGCGGTGGCTCTTGGCCTGATCGTCGCCTGCGCGCCGGCCGAGGCGCCGGAGGCGGCCGGCGAGGAGGTCGCGGAACAGAGCGGACCCCCCCGCGAGTACTACGAGATCCGCCGCTACCGCCTGGCGGATGAGGAGAGCCGCCAGACCGTCCTCGCCTACCTGGAGAACGCCCTGGTGCCGGCGCTCAACCGGGCCGGGATCGACAGGGTGGGCGTGTTCGGGGCCGAACCGCCCTCGGCGGAGGAGGAGGCCCTCGATCCCGTGGACGCGATGTCCGTGTGGGCGATCCTTGCCTTTCCCAGCGTGGACGACTTCACGGGCATGAAGTCCACGCTGGAAGCCGACGCGGCCTACCTGGAGGCCGCGGCGCCGATGTACGCCACGCCGACGCGGGAACCGATCTACGAACGGGTCGAGAGCTGGTTCCTGCACGCCTTCAAGGGCATGCCGATGATGGAGCTACCGGCGCAGACAGCGGCTGGCGAAGACCGGATCTTCGAACTCCGCCTGTACGAGAGCCACAACGAGGACACCGCGCGCCGCAAGGTTCACATGTTCGACAACGGCGAGATCGACATCATGCGGGATGTCGACATGGCGCCTCTCCTGTACGGCGAACTACTGATCGGCGCGAACGTGCCGGCACTCGTCTACATCCTGTCGGCGCCGGACATGGAATCGCATCGCGAGCACTGGCAGGCATTCCTCGAGCACCCGGAGTGGGTGCGGATGCGCGACATGGAGATGTACAAGGGCACGGTCTCGGGGATCGAGAACGTGTTCCTGCGGCCGGTCGCCTTCTCGCAGATCTGATCGCTGCGGCTTCGGGCGGGTCCGGAGCCGTCAGGTGTGCTAGTTCCCGCCTTCGTCGGCGGCGGCCTCCGCCGCACTGCCCGGCCAGCGTACCCAGTAGCCGTCGGCCCAGACGAGGTCCTGGTTGAAGTCGGTGCCCGGAAAGGCGCCGATCTCGTAGCTCGACTCCGGTTGGGCGGTGGCCGAGCCGTCGCGCCCGCCGCTCCAGATGCCGATGACCTGGGTGCCGAGCAGCTGGTCGGAGCCCGCGAAACCGAAACGGTAGGGGTTGTTCCAGCCGTCGCGTTCGGGCACGTCCTGCATGTAGAAGAAGCTGTTCGAGGGCCTGAGCAGGGCGGACACGTCGGCGTGTGCGAAGTCGGGGTAGGTGAACTCGCTCCAGGCGAACGTCGCGGTCGTGCTCGACCCGGCGGCGGCGGCGCTGACCTGGTCGGTGAGCCACTGCATCCAGGCGGTGCCTACACTCTTCATGTCGGCCTGGGTCCGTGTCTGGTTCGCGTTCTGGAGTCCGGTCATCAGGTTCGGCACCAGCAGGGCAGAGATGATGCCGATGATCGCCACGACGATCAGCAGTTCGATCAGGGTGAATCCGCGTTCGCGGGAGTGGGAGCGCGCTCCAGTCATCTTCGTGCCCCTTGAGTGTGTCTGTTCGTGCAGCCGCGCGCGTGTCGCTTCGCCGGCGGCTTACTGGATCATACGGGGCAGGCGGCGGGAACGTCCAAGCGAACCGCTCCTGTACGACGACCGGGGAACCCAGCGCCCAAGTAACATCGCGGGATGGAACCGCTCGGACGCGTCCTGGTGACGGGCGGCTGGTTGAACGAGGCGTCGCCCGGAGGGTAGTGCGTGGACTTCGACGGCTACGACTTCGATCCCGCGATCTTCGACGAGATGTTCGTTGCGGAAGGCGAGCCGCGCGAACACTGCCGGGCGGTCTACGAGGCACTACGGAACATCCCCAGGGAGGAGCTCGAGACGATTCAGGAGCGGGTAACCCGCTCCTTTTCACAGGAAGGGATCACTTTCACGGTCTACGGCGACGAGGAGGCCGAGGAGCGGATCATCCCGATCGACTGCGTGCCTCGCTTGCTTCCGTCCGCCGAATGGCGCGAACTGAAAGCCGGTCTGGTGCAGCGCATCAGGGCGCTCAATCTCTTTCTCGGGGACGTTTACGAGGAGTGTCGCATCGTCAAGGATGGCGTGATCCCGGCCGACGTGATCCTCGATTGTCCGCAGTATCGACCGGAGATGCGCGGGGTCAGCGTTCCGAACAACACCTGGGTAGCCGTTTGCGGAACGGACATCGTGCGCACGCACGAGGGCTTCATGGTGCTGGAGGACAACCTTCGGGTGCCGTCGGGCGTGTCCTACATGATCGCCAACCGCAAGGCGGTCAAGGCCGGCCTGCGGCGCCTCTATCGCACATGCCGGGTCGAGGAGGTCGAGAACTACGGCAGCCAGCTCCGCCGGACGCTGACGGAGCTGGCGCCGGAGGGACGTCCGGATCCGAGCCTGGCTCTGCTCACGCCGGGAACCTACAACTCCGCGTTCTACGAGCACATGTTCCTGGCTCAGGAGATCGGTGCTGAGCTGGTCGAGGGACAGGATCTCCTCGTCAACGACGGCTTCGTCTACATGCGCACCACGGCCGGTCTGCGGCGGGTCGACGTGATCTACCGGCGCGTCGACGACGATTTTCTCGATCCCCTCGTCTTCCGCAAGGACTCGCTCCTCGGCGTGCCGGGTGTGCTGAACGCGTTCAAGCGGGGCAACGTGACCCTGGCGAACGCACCCGGCACGGGTGTCGCCGACGACAAGAGCGTCTACGCCTACGTACCTGACATGGTGCGCTACTACCTGGCCGAGGAGCCGTTGCTCAAGAACGTCGACACGCGCCTCTGCAGGCGACCCGAAGATCTCGAGTACACGCTGGACAACCTGGAGCATCTGGTCGTCAAGCGGGTCGGGGAGTCGGGCGGCTACGGCATGCTGGTCGGTCCTCACTCGACGCCGGAGGAACGCGACGAGTTCAGGGACTTGCTTCGAGCCACCCCGGCGGACTACATCTCGCAGCCGACCCTGGCGCTGTCGCGGTCGCCGTGCCTGATCGACGGTCGCGCGGAACCGCGCCACGTCGACCTGCGGCCGTTCGTGCTCACGGGGGCGGAGACCCGGATCGTGCCGGGGGCCTTCTGCCGGGTGGCGCTGCGCCGCGGGAGTCTGGTCGTCAACTCGAGCCAGGGCGGCGGCGGCAAGGACCTTTGGGTCGTGGACCTCTAGGGTTTTCGGCCGATGCTGTCTCGCAGTGCCCAGGGCGTGTACTGGATGGGCCGCTATCTGACGCGCGCCCATCACCTGAGCCGCCTGCTGGAACTGCACGTGCAGGCCCTCGTCGACCGGTCGGTCGAGGAGATTCACTTCGGCTGGAGGCGCATCTACCGGGCCATGAAGCGGCTTCCACCGGCGGGGGAGGAGTGGCTGCCCGAGGCCGAGGAGTTCGCGTTGGCTGACTCGTTCACACTGGCGGACGATCTCACGTTCGAGCGCTCGAATCCCGACTCGGTTCGGAGCAGCCTGGAGCGCGGCCGCGAGAACGCCCGCCAGATGCGGCACTGCATCAGCGCCGAGATGTGGACGTGTCTGAATCTGGCCTTTCTGCGGGTGCGGGACCTTGAAACCGTGGACATCTGGAGGACCCCGGAAGCCTTCTACGCCCAGACCTGCAACGAGGTTCACAACTTCGTAGGCATAGCGGATGCGACGATGTATCGGGGGACAGCCTGGCGGTTCATGCGCCTCGGTCGCGCGATCGAACGGGTTCAGCTCACGGTGTCGCTGATCCTCGCCCAGACCGAGCTCAGCCGGCGAATGAAGAGGCGTACGTTGGGTTGGGCCAGCATGCTGCGCATGCACCATGCCTCCGAGGCCTACGGCCGGCAGTACGGAATCGAGGTTCGGCGAGGCCGTGTGCTTGATCTGCTGGTGAGCGATCCGCGACTGCCGGCCTCACTTCTCAGTTCGGTCCGCGCGGCGGCGGTGGAGCTGGACGCGATCGAGACGGGGCCGGATGTCGAGGCCGACGCGGCGGCGCGGCGACTGGTTGGCCGCGCCGGTGCTCTGATCCTCTACGACTGGCCCGAGGCCAGGGACCGGGAACAACTCCTCCGGCGGGTGAACCGGTGCACGCGCGATCTCCACGGCACGGTCCTGGATGCGTTCGTCGACTATGGGATCCAGGACGCACCTCTGCGTTGACGAGGGAGCGGATGCGGTACGAGATCGAGCACCGGACGCGGTACAGCTACGCCAGGAACGCGCGCGGCTGCGTGTTGATGCTGTGTCTTGAGCCGGCGTCGGGGCCTGGACAGCGGGTGTCCGAGTTTCGGATCGACACGGAGCCGGCCGCATCGCTGAGTCGCGAGCGCGACTGGTTCGGCAATCGACGCCACGTGTTGAACGTCCACCGTCGGCACCGGGAGTTGACGATCGCATCGCGATTCCGGGTGGAACTCGAGCCGCGCGCGCTTCCCGAGGCGAACGGGGATTGGGAGGAGATCCGCTCCTGGCGCCGGTTGCCGGAGTACTGGTATCAGGTACAACCGAGCCGCCTGGCCCGGCCGTCTCCGGCGCTCGAGGAGTTCGTGCAGCGGGAACGCCTCCAACCCGATGATGATCCCATGGCGTCGGTTCAGCGCCTTTCGGATAGGATCCATCGCTGCTTCGCCTACGAACCGGGCAGCACATCGGCCGATTCTCCGATCGAGCACGTATTGGAGTCCGGTCGGGGTGTTTGCCAGGACTACGCGCACGTCATGATTGCCATCGCTCGCTCCTGGGGAGTGCCGTCCCGCTACGTATCCGGCTACCTGCACACCAGCGGCGTCGCCGGTGAGCAGACGGTGGCGTCCGGCAGTCATGCCTGGGTCGAATGCCGGTTGCCCGGGGCCGGTTGGGTCGGCTTTGACCCCACGAATGCGACCTTCAGTGACGAGCGCCACATTCGCGTGGCGGCGGGACGCGACTACGCCGACGTCTCGCCGATCAGCGGCGTGTTCCAGGGCACCGGGGATGCCAAAATCCAGGTGGATGTGATAGTGAAAGCAGTCGCTCCTCGGGAGTTAGAGGAAAAAGTGAGTGGAAGGAACAGGAGGCAGAGAGAATGAACGTCCAGGCTGAGCATCACGACGGAGTTCTCTTGGCGAAGGTCGAAGGCCGCGTCGACAGCTCGAACTCACAGGACTTCGAGCGCCAGTTGCAGGCTGCCATCGGCGATGACGTCGGGGCCGTGGTGATGGACCTCGCTCAGCTCGCCTACATCAGCAGTGCCGGCTTGAGGGTCGTCCTCCTGGTGGCCAAGACGTTGGGGCAGCGCAACGTGAGCATCTCCCTGTGCTCGCTCTCCGATCCTGTTCAGTCGGTCTTCGAGATCAGCGGCTTCAACCGCATCATCCAGATCTACGAGAACCAGGCCGACGCTCTGGCCGCGGCCGGAAAGTAGGTCGCCCCGGCGTCGCTTGATGTCCGACAGAGCGAGTGCCCGAGCCGCGCGCAGGGCCAATCCCGACTACAGGATCCTGGTCGTGGACGACGAACCGGATCTGGAACGGCTGGTACGGCAGCGCATGCGCCGCCACATCCGGACGGGTCGCTACGGCTTCGAGTTTGCCGGCAACGGCATCGAGGCGCTCGAGAAACTCGCTGAGAACAGGGACATCGACATCGTCCTCTCGGACATCAACATGCCGAAGATGGACGGTCTGACCCTGTTGCAGCAGATCCCCGAGGTGAACTCGGACATCCGCTCCGTCATCGTTTCGGCTTACGGCGACATGGAGAACATCCGCACGGCAATGAACCGCGGCGCGTTCGACTTCGTCACCAAGCCGATCGACTTCGCGGACCTCCAGGTCACGATCGATCGCACGCTCAAGCACCTGGACGAGTGGCGCGCGGCGCTGGCGTCGAGGGACAAGCTGGTGGCGCTCCAGAACGAGCTGGACGTGGCGACCAAGATCCAGCAGTCGATCCTGCCGGACGACTTTCCCCACGCCGAGGGCTGCGAGGTCTTCGGGTGCATGGAGGCGGCGCGAAACGTGGGCGGTGACTTCTTCGACGTGATCCGCCTCGAAGAGGGCCGCCTCGGCCTGGCGGTCGCCGATGTCTCGGACAAGGGGGTCCCGGCGGCGCTGTTCATGATGTCGAGCCGCACCCTCCTCAAGGGCGCGGCGGTTGGAGTCGGCGATCCGGGTTCGGTCCTGTCGGAGGTGAACGATCTGTTGAACGAGGCGAACGATGCCTCGATGTTCGTGACCGTCTTCTACGGCGTGTACGACCCCGCGACGAAGGTGCTGACGTTCTCCAACGGGGGCCACAACCCTCCTCTGGTCGTTCACGCCGACGGCAGTTCCGAGGAACTCGAACTGACCGGGGGCATCGCCCTGGGCGCGATCCCCGAGTTCGAGTTCGGCCAGGCCAGCGTTCAACTCAGGCCGGGGGACCTGGTCGTGTTCTTCACCGATGGCGTGACGGAGGCGATCAACGTCGAGGACGAGGAGTTCGGCCTGGAGGCTGTCCAGGCGTTGTTCGCGGACGGCGAGCCCCGGACTGCCCGGGACGCCGCGGAGATGATCCTGCAGGCGGTACGCGACTTCGCCGGCGAGGCGCCGCAGTTCGACGACCTGACCTGCATGACCCTGCGTGTTGCTGACGAGTGAGCGCTACCCGAACACTGCGCGTCCCCAACCGGATCGAGGAGCTTCCGGCCATCTCGGAGGCCGTGGAGACGCTCGGTCGGGAGGAGGACTGGTCGCCCGACGTCTCGTACGCCGTCGTTCTAGCGCTCGAGGAAGTGGCGACGAACGTCGTTCGTCACGGCGGCAGCCAGGAAGGGACCAGCGAGATCGAAGTCGAGGTCATCTCGACGGACGAGGAAGTCCGGGTCGAGGTTCGCGACAGCGGCAAGCCGTTCGACCCCTTCCACGACGCTCCCGAGCCGGACATCGATGCGGCGCTCGAGGATCGACAGATCGGCGGCCTGGGAGTTCACTTCGTGAAGGTGCTGATGGACGAGGCCTCCTACCGGCGCGAGGACGGCCGCAATCACGTGACGATGGTCAAGCGCCGGAGTTGAGCTCGACTCGGGCTGCTTGAGGCGATGCGCTCACGTGCTGCACAGGTGGCCCTGACCGCGGCCGCCTGGGCCGCGACCACGGTTCTGGTTCCGCTCCTGGCCGCCGCGCAAGCGGATCCGGTCCCTGGCGTATCGGTCGAGCGGGTGCTGTTCGGTCAATCCGCGGCGTTCAGCGGCCCGGCGGCCGAACTCGGCAGGGGCATGCGGCTCGGCATCCAGGCGGCGTTCAAGGAAGCGAACGATACCGGCGGAGTACACGGCCGGCGTCTGGAGTTGGTCACGGTCGACGATGGCTATGAGCCCGAGGCGGCGATCCGCAACACTCGCCGCCTGATCGAGGATGAGGGCGTGTTCGCGCTGGTCGGCGGCGTCGGCACGCCGACATCCCGGTCTGCCGTGCCGGTCGCCGACGAGGCGGGCGTGCCGTACGTCGCTCCGTTCACCGGCGCGGGTTTTCTGCGCAGCGAACCGCACGTGATCAACCTCCGCTCCTCGTACGCCCAGGAGACGGAGGAGATGGTGGAGCGGTTGACCCGGGATCTCGGCATCGATCGGATCGCGGTCGTCATCCAGAACGACTCCTTCGGGCGAGCCGGCCTGGCGGGCGTTCGGGCGGCGTTCGAAAAGCGGGGCATGGAGGCGGTCGCGATCGGCGTTTACCCCCGCAACACGACCGCCGTCAAGACGGCGATCGTCGACATCAAGGTGGGGCGGCCGGAGGCGGTGATCATGGTGGGCGCCTACCAGCCGGTCGCGAGCCTGATCGCCTGGGCCCGGCACATTGGCCTCGACCCGGTGTTCATGACGCTCTCCTTCGTGGGCAGCAATGCCCTGGCCGAAGAACTCGGTCCAAGCGGCGCCGGCGTCTACGTCACCCAGGTCGTCCCCTTCCCGACCGCCAGAAACTCGAGGGTCGCCGCCGCCTACCGGCGCGCGCTGAGCGCCCATACCGCCGGCGCCGCACCCGGCTTCGTCTCGTTCGAAGGCTACCTGGCCGGACGGCTGGTGATCGAAGCGCTCGAACGGTGCGGCTCAGCTGTCGACCGCGATCGCTTCATCGAGACCTTGAAGAACGCCGGCTCCATCGACCTGGACGGTTTCCGGCTCGTGTTCGGCGACGAGGACAACCAGGGTTCGGATGCCGTGTTCCTGACCGTGATTGACGAGCGCGGCCGGTATCGACCGGCGACCCGTCTTGAAGGTGCCGTGAAGCGGTGATCGACTGGTTCCGAAGACTGACCGAGGCCCGGTTCAGAATCGCGACGCAGCTCTACGTTGGTATCGGCGGCGCGGCGGCGCTGACGCTCGCCGCCAGTCTGGTGGCATTGTTCGCGTTCGCGCAGGTCGGCGACTCCCAGAGCCGGGTCAACCAGGGTACGGTGCCCGAACTCGCGGCCGCGTTCGGCGTGGCCCAGGGCAGCGGCACGCTGGTGGCGGCGGGCCCCCGATTGACAGCAGCCGAGAACGAGGGCGAACTGGACCGGACCTTTGTCGAGATCGCGCCTGCCCAACGGGACTTCGAGCGCAGGCTTGAAGAACTGATGGACCTGGAGGCGGGGTCCGACGAGTCGCTGGGCGGGGAGGCGGAGATCGCGAGCATTCAGGCGCGGGGCGCGGAACTGATCGGGAACATCGCCGCGATCCAGCAGTCGGTCGCGGAGGGTTTCGAGTTGGGCGCGGAAAGCGAGGCGCTCCGACAGGAGCTGGGCGCGCTCCAGAGCCGGATCGCGGCGCTGCTCGTGCCCGCTCTCGACGACCAACTGTTCTACGCGATGACGGGTTTCCGTTCGTTCGAGCAGCCGCCGGCTCCTTTCGAGGTCCATTTCTCCGAGCCCGAGATCGACCGCTACCGCGTGCTGATCGGGCTCCAGCAGGACATCACGATCATCGATCAGCTTCTGAAGAGCCTTGCGGTGTTGACCGACGGACCCGATATCGAGCCGGTCGAGGAGCGCTACGAGTCCTCCGCGACCAGCATCGAGCGCGCGCTGAGCGCGATCGGCGAAACCGCGACGTCCGATCAGTTGAAGGCACTGTTCGGGGAAACCCTGGACAAGAGCCGGAACTCGTTCGACCTGAGGCGCCGGGAAGTCGATGTCCTCGACCGGCAGCAGGAATTGCTGGAGCAGAACCGCGACCTCGCGGCGAGGTTGAGCGACGACGTGGAGAGCCTCGTTGCCGCATCGCGATCCCGTTCGGACGCGGCGACGGTGGCGGCCTCGCAGGCGATCCGCACCGGCCGCGCCCTGCTGATCGGGCTCAACGTCGTCAGCATCGCCGGGGCGGTGTTCATCGCCTGGCTCTTCGTGGGGCGTCTGCTGGTACGCCGCTTCGAGGCCCTGTCCAGCAGCATGCGGGAGATGGCCGGCGGTAACCTGGAAGCCGAGATCGGCATCGGCGGCAAGGACGAAGTCGCGGACATGGCGGCCGCACTGGAGGTCTTCCGCCGGCACGCGCTGGAGGTACAGCGCCTCAACCTGGTCGAGAAGCTGGCCGACGAGCTCAAGGAGAAGAACGACGAACTGGAAGTCGTGCTCGCGGATCTGCAGAAGGCGCAGGACCAGATCGTGATGCGCGAGAAACTCGCGGCGCTCGGCGAGTTGACGGCCGGCGTTGCCCACGAGATCAAGAATCCCCTGAACTTCGTGAAGAACTTCTCCGAGGTTTCCGGCGAACTCCTCGAGGAAGTCGAGGAGATCATGAAGGAGAACGAGGACGGCAGCCTCGATGAGGATCAGCGGGAGGAGATCGCGGAGATCTTCGAAGATCTGAGCGGCAACCTGAAGCTGATCCTGAGCCACGGCGAGCGGGCGAACCGGATCGTCAACGACATGCTGAAGATGGGGCGTGGCGCCGCCGGGCGGGAGAGGGCCGACATCAACCGCCTGATCGACGAACACATCGGGCTGGCCTACCACAGCGCCCGCGCCACCGACCCGAACTTCAACCTGACGATCGAGAAGGACTTCGACCCGGATCTCGGCACCCTGGAGGTCGTGTCGCAGGACGTGGGCCGCGTCTTCCTCAATCTGGTCAGCAACGCCTGCTACGCCACGAACGAGAGACGGCAGAAATCGGCCGACGAGTCGTACGAGCCGACGCTTACGGTGACGACCCGCAAGATGGACGACGGCGTGGAGGTCCGGGTCCGCGACAACGGCAACGGCATACCGCGCGACGTGGTGGACAAGATCTTCAATCCCTTCTTCACCACCAAGCCGACGGATCAGGGCACAGGCCTCGGGCTCGCCCTCTCGGCCGACATCGTGCGCGAGCACGGCGGCATGATTCGCGTGGATACCGAACCGGGCGAGTACACGGAGATGATCGTCGAGTTGTCGGCCGCGCCGCCCGACTTCGACTATCCGACTCCGTAGGGCCGCGCGCTGCGAATGAACGCCGCCATCGCGACAGGAGCAGCGAGCGCTCCGGCGCAGCCTGCCCCGGTCTTTGCCATGAAGGGCGTCACGAAGGTGTACGTGATGGGCGAAGTCGAGGTGCATGCCCTCCGCGGCGTCGACCTTGAACTCCAGGAAGGTGAGTTCACGGTTCTGCTCGGACCGTCGGGAAGCGGCAAGTCGACTCTCCTGAACATCCTGGGTGGGCTCGACCGGCCTACGGCCGGCCGGGTGACCTATCGTGCGGGGGATCTGAGCGAGGCCGGAGAACGGGCACTGACCCGCTACCGGCGCCGCCACGTCGGCTTCGTGTTCCAGTTCTACAACCTG
>WTGL01000150.1 GCA_011523565.1 Acidobacteriota bacterium | reverse complement strand
GCCGTTCGGCCCGGGCTCGATCCGGACCTCGCCATGAAGCGAGATCGCTTTCCGCTCGCCGTCGACGATGACGGCGGGCTCGGCTCCCCCGTCGAGGTCGAGACGCAGGAGTTCGGCCTCGGCGCCGAGCGGCGCTTCGATCTCGCGGTGGGCGTCGCTCGCCAGCCACTCGGCGAGGCCCGGCTCGACCTCGCCGCGTCTCTCCGCCAGTGCGTCCTCGATCTCGCCGACCTCCTCGCGCAACCGGTACCAGGTCTCGCGGTCCTCGTCCCGCGGCACCACCAGCGTCGGCGGCGGGTCGGAGATGTTGCCGTCCATCACGTACTGGGTCGTGTTCCGGAAGAACGCGGTGAGGGCGTAGAACTCGCGCTGGCTGATCGGGTCGAACTTGTGGTCGTGGCAGGCGGCGCAGCCGACGGTCATGCCCATGAACACGCTGCCGATCGTCTCGGCCCGGTCCTTGGCGTAGATCGCCTCGTACTCCTCGATGACGACTCCGCCCTCGTTCGTCGTGATGTTGTTGCGCTGGAACCCGGTGGCGATCAACTGGTCGAGAGTCGGTTCCGGCAGCAGGTCGCCGGCGATCTGATCGAGCGTGAACTGGTCGAACGGCTGCTTCCGTGTCGTCGAGGAAGGTCGCGAGCGTGCCTGGATCGGGCGGCAGGCCGGGCAGGTCGAGGGCGGCGCGCCGGGCAAGGGTGCGGCGGTCCGCCTCCCCGGCGGGCGTGAGCTCCTCCGCCTCCAGCCGCGCCAGGATGAAGCGGTCTAGCGGATCGCGGGCCCAGGCCTCGTCGTCGACTGTCGGCGGCGCCGGCCGCTCGATGACGGCGAACGACCAGTGTTCGTCCCAGGGGGCGCCTTGCTCGATCCACCGGGTCAGCGTTTCGATCTGCTCGCCGGAGAGGGACTTCTGCGACACCTCGGGCGGCATCCGGCGTAGCGGGTCGGCGTGGTGGATGCGCTCGACCAGCAGGCTGGCGTCGACGTCGCCCGCAACGACCGCGGGACCGCGAGGCCGGTTGCTGCGGCCCGCGGGAGGCCGCGGGCTGAATGCCCCGTCGCGGGTGTCCAGCCGGAGGTCCGCTTCGCGGGTCGCCTCGTCGGGCCCGTGGCAGGCGAAGCAGTTGTCGGAGAGGATCGGCCGGACGTCGCGCTGGAAGTCGACGGCGGGCACCGGCTCGGCCGCGGTGGCCGACAGTGAGGCCGTTGGGCCGCAGACGGCGATTGCCACCGCTAGCAGGAACAGGCGGGACGCTCTATGAGGCATGGAGGTAGTAGAGGATAGAACACGTGAACATGATCGAAGAAGTCTTGACTTTCTGGTTCGAGCAGAACGGCCCGGAGCAGTGGTGGACCCGGGATGCAGAGTTCGATGAGGCGATCCGCTCGCGGTTCGGAGCACTGCACGACCGGGCGGTCCAGGGGGAGCTCTACGGATGGCGGGATACGCCGGAAGGCCGCCTCGCGGAGATCATCGTGCTCGACCAGTTCTCGCGCAACCTCTACCGCGACGATCCGCGCGCCTTCGCGGCCGACGGGATGGCGCTGGTGCTGGCGCAGGAGGCTGTGCGGATCGGAGCCGATCAGGCGGTTCCGCCGGCCCAGCGGCAGTTCTTCTACATGCCCTACGAGCACAGCGAGTCAGCGCGAATCCACGAGGCCGCCATCCCGCTGTTCGAGAACCTCGACGATCCGGAGTTACTGGACTTCGAACTCCGGCACAAGGCGATCATCGATCGATTCGGTCGCTACCCACATCGCAACCGCGTCCTCGGCCGCCCCTCGACTGAGGAGGAGATCGCGTTTCTGCGGGAGCCTGGGTCTTCATTCTGATGGGCGGCTCGGAGTCTCTGGACCGACGGGGCGTAGTGCGTTGCGGGACGTGAGGGTCCTCATCGCGGCGGTTGGAGCCGTGGCGCCGTTCGTGTCCGTCCTGGCGTGTTCGATGGCCACGGTCACGACGCCGCAGTCCGCGCCGTCCGCGGCGCCGCCACTAGCGGCAGCGGAGCCAGCCCCGGTCGCACCGCCGACCTCCGTTCTCGACGGCATCTTCACGGAAGCACAGGCAGAGCGCGGGCGGGCCGCCTACAACGAGCACTGCGCCGAGTGCCACGGCGAAGAACTGCGCGGCGACGAGATGGCGCCCGGTCTGACCGGTGTGGTGTTCCGATTCCGGTGGCGTGGCCTCAACGTGGGCGACATCTATGCAAGCGTTCAGTCGACCATGCCGCCGGAGGAACCGGCAACGCTCGGCGACCAGAACTACATCGATCTCGTCGCCTTCATGCTCAGAGCGAACGGCTACCCGGCGGGCGATCGGGAACTGGCCACGGACCCGGTGCTGCTTCAGGGAGTAGCGGTCGAGGGCGTGCCGCCGTAGCGTGCGCTGTTCTACGGGTCGGGGTACTCCAGCGCGAAGACGAACAGGTTGTTCGCGAAGGCCGGCTTCAACTCGGGCGTCAGCCGCAGGAAGCTCGACGTGGTCGCCGAGACGCCGGTGCTGACGGCCACGAACTGCGTGCCATCGACGGCGTAGGTGATCGGGTAGCCGGTGACGGGAGCGCCGAGGTTCACCTCCCACAGCACTTCGCCGGTCTCCTGGCTGTAGGCCTTGAAGCGGCCGTTCACATCACCGCCGAAGAGCAGTCCGCCGCCGGTGGCGACCAGGGAGGTCGTCGAAGCGCGCTGTTCGTGGAGCCACACGGTCTTGCCGGTCTCGGCCGAGATGGCGTACACGGTGCCGAGGTTCTCCGTGCCGGGCGCCAGCTCATGCCGGACGCTCAGCGCGTAGATGGTGTGGGAGGCGCTCGGGTCGGTCGTCGTCAGCGTCGGCATGCACATGTTGCGCAGCGGGTAGTACAGCGTG
>WTGL01000251.1 GCA_011523565.1 Acidobacteriota bacterium | reverse complement strand
CTTGGCGAACGTCGTGTCGACGCCGTCGACGTAGACGCCCTGGTCGGCGAAGTGCGTGCCGTTGACGGACGGCCGCGTCTGCTGGATGTCGTCGTTCTCCGCGTCGGCGGTGACGCCGGGCAGGGCGTTGATCACGCCGTAGTAGGTGCGGGTGGTCCCGGCCGTCTGCTCGCCGATCTCGGAAGTCACGGTGCTGCCCGCGGTGACGTTGAACTTGTCGACCATGGGCGTCTGGGCCGTGACGTCGACGACTCCGCCTTCGACCGCCGCCTGCAGGGTGAGGTCGACGGACTTGCGGTCGCCGGCCGCGGCGTGGAAGGCCGCTTCGGCCGAGCCGAGGCCCTCCAGTTCGGCAGTCAGCTCGTAGTTGTCGGGCACGACGCCGACGAACCGGTACTGGCCATTGTCGTCCGTGAGCGTGAACTTGTCGCCACGCTCACTGGACAGGGTGACGCTGACGCCCGGCAGGGGAGAGCCTCCAGGGTCGACGACCGTGCCGCTGACCGTAGCGGTCTCCGGTGCGTCGGCGAAGGCGCCGGCGGGAACCAGCAACATCAGGATCACTGCGAGACGCTTCATGAGCTCCTCCTCGGATCTGTTCGTTCGGATACGTGCTCCGCACTATACGGGGGGACCGCCGGTTGTCAAAACGCAGCGGATAGGGATCCAGAATGTTGGACAGGCCCTGCCGGTCCCTCGTTGCGGCGAAGAGAAAAGGGGAGAGAGCCGAAGCCCTCTCCCCCCTTGATTCCGGTGAACCGGGGGCCGGCAACCCCGGTTCCGGAGTCCGGTTCTAGAACCGGAACTTGATGTTGGCGCGGATCTGCCGCGGGCGCTGGAAGAACCGGCGCACGGGGTAGACCTCGCCTCGACCGTCCCAGGAGCGGCGGCGCTGCTGGTCGGTCACGTTGAGCACCTCGACCCGGAGTTCGCCACGAACGTCACGGTAGCCCATGGGGAAGCCCCAGGCGCCGCTCAGGTTGATCGTGTACTCGTCCGATGTCCGGCGACCCTCGGCGCCATAGGGATGCAGGCGCACGCCGATGCCGCCGTTGGCCGTGCCGGGCCGGGCGTCGCTCGTCGGGTCGGACGGAGTGATCGGCGGGCAGGTGCGCAGACCGGAAAGCCGGGCATCCGCGGCGCAGGTCTTCTCGGCACTGATGCCCGCACCTTCGGTCCGGGCCCAGGGGGTGCCGGTCTGGAAGGTCAGGTGACCACCGATCGTCAGGTCCTGCTGGCCGATGCGCCAGGTCTTGAACCCGAACGAGTTGTAGATCCACGTCCGGTCGTAGACGCTGTTCGCGCCGCGCTGGTTGATCATGCTGCCCGGCTGGCCGATGAATGGCGTCAGCCGCTGGTAGCAGTCTTCCGGAATGAGCCGGCTTCGGCCGGTGCGGCGGTCCGGGTTCGTCTGGCTGGCCTGGCAATCCTCGAGGTGGGCCTCGTTGAGGTTCACATGCGCGAATTCCAGGTAGCCGCTGTCCGTGTTGTTCCACCAGACGCCGCCGCCCGTCGTGTCCGTCTCGGACCAGGCGACGTTGTTGTACAGCGCCCAGCCATCGGCGAAGCGGCGGTTCAACTGGATCTGAAGACCCCGGTAGCCGTTCTTCGACGGATCCGCGTTTTGCAGGGCCTCACGGTTCACCGCGCTCGGACGGTCGGCTTCGTCGAAGCCGGCATCCGCCCACCTCTGCGCCCGCAGGTCGTCGAAGGCGACGACGATGTCGTACAGGTCGTGGTAGTTCTCCGTGATCCCGATCGCCCGTCCACGATGGTCGAGCTGGAAGTTGGAGAACATCATGTCCTGCAACTGCCAGTCGATGTACTTCACATCCAGCGCCCAGTTCGGGCGGAACTGCCACTCGAGGCCGATGATCGCCTCCTGCTTGTAGTAGGTCTGGATGTCGAAGTCGTAGATGCCGGCCTGCACGGCGTCCCACATGAGACCCGGCTGCGCCAGTTCCCAGGAGAGGTTGTAGCCAGGGATTCCCTGACCCACCGTGCCGTTGCGGATCGTGTCCCGCCGCGAGGGGTGGTTGCAGTCGTAGCTGACGTAGCCGACCGACCTCAGGAAGTTCATGCCTCCGACGTCCATCGGATCGCAGAACAGGAAGACCTCGCGGCCCTCGTAGCCGTTCCACAGATCGTGCATGCTGGGACGAGCCACGTCGCCGCCCGAGATCCACGCCTGGTTCAGCATCGCGTGATACTGGCCCCACGTGGCGTTGAGCAGCAGAGCCCCGTCGCCCTTCACGTCGTAGGAGATGTTGATCCGCGGATCGACGTAGGTGTCGTCCACGACCTGGCGCCGGACATCGTTCCAGGCTTCCTGGGTCTCCGCGCGGAGGCCCACGTTGACGACCCAGTGATCGCCGACCGTGAAGCGGTCGCGGATGTAGAAGCCGATGTCGCGGACCTCGGTGTCGCCGCTGCCGCGGCCGACGCAGGTGCCCACGGTGCGGACGATCTCGCCGTTCACGCGCTCAATCTGGGTCGGGCGGTGCGGCAGACCGTCGGTGTGGTTGCCCTCGCAGGTCAAGTACGGCGAGTTGTAGTCGACGAAGTAGCAGCCGCGGCCTCGCGTCGTCGCGCCGAGGAAGTTCGGGTTGTCGGGCGAGGTCGCTGTTCCCCGCAGCAGCGAGCAGGAATCGTCGATCAGCGACCCGGCCGCGTAGTACCCGAAGGGGTTCGTGGCGTCGAAGCCCCAGCCGTTGAAGAGCGGCACGCGGGCGTTCTCGCCCTCCCACTTCGTGTCCTGGTAGTCGAGGCCGTACTTCAACTCGTGGTTGGCGCCGACGAACTGGGTCAGCCCGACGTTCGCCTGTTCGCGCGGGAACGCGTTGAAGCCGAAGCCGTCGGAGAGGATCCAGCCGTTGTGC
>WTGL01000183.1 GCA_011523565.1 Acidobacteriota bacterium | reverse complement strand
GCGGCCGGCGATCCGCCGCGGCATCGAGGTCACGCGCGCCGGCGAACCCTTCCTGGTCGACGTCGTCGTCGACCGCAAGGGCGACGGCGGTGACTCCACCTGGCACCAGGAGTTCAGCCTCGCCGACCAGCGAACGAAGTCCGTCTAGGACCCCAGACCGGTCGCAGGCGACGTGTTCAACCCTGGCCGGCCGCCGCCACAGGCGGCCCTGCTGCTGCTCGCCCTGGGCCTCCTGCACTCCCCCGCCGCGGCGCAGACGAGCACCAGCCCGCGCCCCACGCTGGAAGCGCTCCGCATCGACGCCCCGATCCGCGTCGACGGCGTGCTCGACGAAGCCGCCTGGGACCAGGCGCCCGTCGGTTCCGACTTCACCGCCCGCGAGCCGGAAGACGACCGCCCGGCCGCACAGCAGACCGAGTTCTCCGTCGTCTACACGGAGAACATCCTCTACTTCGGGATCCGCGCCTTCGACTCACAGCCGGAAGCCATCGTCGCCAAGGAACTGCAGCGCGACTCGGACCATGGCCGCAACGACGACTCGCTGGCGATCGTGCTCGACACCTTCCACGATCAGCGCAACAGCGTCACCTTCGAAGTCAACCCGCTCGGCGCCCGCACCGACTCCCTGGTCACCGACGAGGGCAAGGACCAGAACATCGAGTGGAACGGCGTCTGGAACGCGACGGCCCGGACGACGGCGGAGGGCTGGCAGGCCGAAGTCGCGATCCCCTTCTCGACCCTGCGCTTCGACCCGGCGCAGGGCGTCTGGGGGCTCAACGTCCGCCGGGTCGTCCGCCGGACGAACGAGGAGAGCTACTGGGCGCCGATCGGACGCGAGATCGGTCCCCGTGCCGTCAGCCGGATGTACGCGGCGCACTGGGTCTCGCTCGCCGGCGATCTTGTCGGCATCTCGGGTGTCAAGCCGGGTCGGCGCCTCGACGTCAAGCCCTTCGTGCTGGCCTCCGTAGCGGAAGAGCCAAAGGACCCGTCGGGTGGGACGGTCGATGACATCGACGGCGGCATCGACCTCAAGTGGGGACTGACGAAGTCGCTGACCCTCGATCTCACGTACAACACGGACTTCGCGCAGGTCGAAGTCGACCAGCAGCAGGTCAACCTCACCCGTTTTTCACTCTTCTTCCCCGAGAAGAGGGAGTTCTTCCTGGAGAACGCGGGCATCTTCGAGTTCGGTCCGCCGAGTCCCGGGGGAGGCAATCGGCCGCCCTTGATGAAGACCTTCTTCTCGAGGCGCATCGGCCTCGACCGCGGCGAGGAGGTGCCCATCGACATCGGCGCCCGCCTCACCGGACGGGCCGGCGCCTGGAACCTCGGCCTGCTGACCGTCGGAACCGAAGCCGTCGCGGCGGGGAACCGGCCCGGCGCCGCCGCCGCGCAGCACAGCGTCTTCCGGCTCAAGCGCGATCTCGGAGAGCGCTCCAGCGTCGGCATGATCTACACCGAACTCGATCCACGAGGTGGCGCGACGAACCAGCTCTACGGCGTCGATCTCGACTACAAGCCGAACCGGCAGTCCCAGTTCTACCTGTTCGCCGCCGCCAGTGAGGATGAAGGTCGGAGCGGAGACACAGGCGCGCTCGGCACCGGGTGGGCCTACACGACGCGCACCATCCGAGCCAACGTCGATCTGACGGAGGCCCAGCGCGACTTCAACCCGGGCTCCGGTTTCCTCCTGCGCCGGGACTTCCGCCGCTACCACCCGACGGTGCGCTGGGAGCCGCGGGTCAACCGCGGCGTCGTCCGCAGTTGGGTATTGGAGGCCGAACTCGACTACTTCGAGCGGGAGAGCGTGGGCCGGATCGAGAGCCGCAAGCTCCTCCTGGCGCCCATCGGCATGCGCACCACAGGCGACGACCGGTTTCGCCTGGCCTTCGTCAACGACGTCGAGCAGCTCTTCGAGCCCTTCGAGATCCGCCCCGGGATCGTGATTCCAACGGGCCTCTACAAGTTCGATTCGATCTTCCTGCGGGGCTTCTCCAACCAGGGCCGGCGTCTGGCCTGGCGCGGCAACATCAACATCGGCGAGTTCTTCAGCGGCGACCGTCGCAGCTACATGCTGTCCAGTTTCGTCCGCCTGTCGCGCCACCTGCTGACCGAGTTCCAGTGGAACTACAACGACGTCACGCTGCCGCAGGGCGACTTCACCGCCACCATCTACACCGTCCGCCTCGACGCCGCCTTCAGTCCGGACCTGCGGCTCAACACGCTCGCCCAGTACAACGACGCGGCTCAACTGGCCGGCGTCAACGTCCGGTTCAACTGGATCTACAAACCCGGCGCCAACCTCTTCGTCGTCTACAACCACAACTGGGCGGCGCCGACCTTCAGCGCGAGGGAAACGGCGCGGCGCGAACTGATCGTCAAGTTCAACTACCTCTGGCAGCCGTAGCAGGCGCTCCGGCTTCAGTCGGCCTTCAGGTCGTAGACTCGCCGGATGACACGCCCATCCCTGCGCTCCAGCCTTCGATTCCAACTCTCCGCCGGCCTGCTCCTGGCGCTCGCCGCCGTCCCGGCCCCCGCCGACGACAGCGAGAAATGGGACGTGAACGACCCGCCCGGGGACGAGTACGAGTTCGAGCTCGATGTGACCGAGGGCACCTGGATGAACCTCGACGTGTCGCCGGACGGCGAGCGGATCGTCTTCGACCTGCTGGGCGACCTCTATCTGCTGCCTACCTCTGGCGGCGACGCCGAAGCCCTGACGAACGGGATGGCCTGGGACATGATGCCGCGCTTTAGCCCGGACGGCTCCGAGATCGCCTTCATCAGCGACCGTACCGGCGGCGACAACGTGTGGACGATTCCCGCGGACGGCGGCGAGCCGCGGCAGATCAGCCGCGAGGACTTCCGGCTCGTCAACAAC
>WTGL01000134.1 GCA_011523565.1 Acidobacteriota bacterium | reverse complement strand
GCTGATTCTGGACCTGCGGCGCGAGTTGAAGGCCGCCGGAGACCCCGAGCGGGCGAAGGGGCAGCAGGCCTACATGAAGTCGGAGATGCCGTTCTGGGGCGTGAAGACGCCGGAGCTGCGGAAGATCGGCCGCGCGGCTTTCTGGAACCATCCGTTGGACGGCGTCGAGGAGTGGCGCTCGACGGTTCTGACGCTCTGGCGGACGGCCGGCCGCCGCGAGGAACGGCACGCCGCGATCGACCTCAGCGGCTACCGGCCGTATCAGCCGCTGCGCACGATGAAGGCTCTGCCCGTCTTCGAAGAGATGATCGTGACCGGCGCGTGGTGGGACTACGTGGACGCCGTTGCGAGCCACCGCCTGCGGGAACTCGTCGAGCGGTATCCGAAGACGATGGCGAAGCGGATGCACGTGTGGAGCCGGTGCCCCGACATGTGGAAGCGGCGCGCGTCGATGATCTGCCAGCTCGGCCGCAAGGGCGCGACCGATCTGGACCTTCTGCACGCGACGATCGGCGAGAACCTGCTGGGGTCCCGCTTCGGCGGCGAGTGCTTCATTCGCAAGGCGATCGGCTGGGCGCTGCGCGATCTGGCCTGGCACGATCCGGATGAAGTGCGGCGCTTCGTGCGGGAGCACGAGGAGGGACTGAGTCCGCTCAGCCGGCGGGAGGCCTTGAAGAACCTTGATCGAGCGCTCGCGCGCGATCAACGTCGCAGTCCCCGCGCCCGTCATCGGGCGCGGGGATGCCACATTGGGAAAGCGTCGTGAGGACGGCCGCGGCCCCGGCCCGGATCGTCGTGCTGCTCGCGGCGCTCCTGCTGCCGGCGGCGCTGGCCTGCCGGGGCGCAGGCGCCGAGCCGCTCCGCTGGGTCGACTGGG
The DNA here is from genome assembly GCA_011523565.1 of Acidobacteriota bacterium. Classification (GTDB taxonomy): domain Bacteria; phylum Acidobacteriota; class Thermoanaerobaculia; order Multivoradales; family Multivoraceae; genus Multivorans. The sequence continues at coordinate 2,005 of WTGL01000134.1, read as the reverse complement.
CGGGCGAAACCCATCGCCAGGTCGTTGTCGACCGGGAACCGGGGCAGTACCTCGGCCATCCGACGACGGTTCTCCTCTCCGACCAGCGCTCGATCCTGACCGTCTACCCGAAGGGCCACGGCGCTGGCCCGATCGTGATGAAGCGGAGCGAGGACGGCGGGCTCACGTGGAGCGGGCGGTTGCCGACGCCGGCGAGCTGGGCGACATCGATGGAGACGCCGACCGTCTTTCCGGTCGATCTCGCGGACGGCCGGCGGCGCCTCATCATGTTCTCGGGGCTCTACCCGGTGCGGATGGCGCGCTCGGAGGACGAGGGCGCGACCTGGACCGGGCTCGAGCCGATCGGTCACTTCGGCGGCGTCGTCGCGATGTCGTCGGTCGAACGGCTGCGCAGCCTGGACGGAGAGCTGATGGCGCTGTTCCACGACGACGGACGCTTCTTCCGCCGGCCGACGTCCCGCTACGAGCGAATCCCCGGCTTCGAACCCGAGTACGGCCACTTCACGCCGGGGGAGGAGCCGTGGGTCGCGGCGGTGCGTTTCACAGCGGCGGAACTGGACGAGGCCTCTTCGGCGGCGCCGATCAACGTGCCCGCGAAGCCGGTGCTCCGCGTCGGGACCAGTGGCGACTATCCCCCCTTCTCGACCGTCGAGGGCGCGGCGGGAGCGAGCGAGGCCGCGATCCGTAGCGGCTTCGACATCGAGGTCGCGGCCCGACTTGCGTCCGACCTCGGCTTCGACCTGGAGTTCCGGCCCTTCGACTGGCCGGACCTGGCTGCCTCGATCGCCGCGGACGACTTCGACCTCGCGATGAGCGGCGTCACTTGGCGGCCAGCGCGGGCCGCGGTGGGGTGGATGAGCCGGGCGGTCGCGGCGGGCGGTCCCTGCGTGGTCAGCGCGGCGAACTCCCCCGAGCTGCCGCGCCGCGTGGCCGTCAATCGCGGCGGCATCCTGGAGCGCTGGACGCGGGAGCGCTTTGGTGGCGGCAGCGAAGTCACCGCCGTCGACGACAACCTCTCGCTGCCCGGTCGCCTGGAACGGGACGAGGTGGACGCCTTCATCACCGACTCCTTCGAGGTCGAGCACTTCGGCCGTGACGGATGGCGGCGCCGCTGCGAGCCGCCGCTCGACCGCAAGGTGTTCTGGGTCGCTCCCGAAGGGGCGGATGAGCTGGGGCCCGCGGTCGACCGCTGGATTCAGCGCAACGAGCGCTGGCTCGAGGCCCGGCGGGAGGAGTGGTTCGGCCGCGGCCAGCACCGCGACGAACTGGACCATCTGCTCGATCTGACGGCTCGCCGCCTGGCCTTCATGCCGCCGATCGCGTGGTGGAAGTCGGCGCGGGGTGTGCCGATCGAGGACCTGGAACGCGAACGGGTGGTGCTGGAGGCTGCGGAACGGAACGCCGCCCGCTTCGGGCTCGATCCGCAAGCGGTGCGCGACTGGTTCGCGCTTCAGATCGACCTGGCCAAGGCGGTGCAGCGACGGACACCGGCGGCGGCGCCGACCCTGGAGCTGGAGGCGATGCGGCCGGCCCTGATCCGCCTCGGCGAGCGCCAGGTGCGCTCGCTGCGGGCGCTGGCAGCCGGCGCGGTCGATGAGCCCGACTCGGCGGACTTCGGGGTCCTCGCGCCGTATCTGAGTCGTGCGGAAGTGGACCGGGTGCGGGTCGGATTGACGCGGGTCCTGGCCGGGCTCAGTTCAACGCCGCGATGATGCTGCGCGCCATCTGCCAGGTGGACGAACGGCCGCCCAGGTCGGGTGTCAGACTTCGGCCTTCCTCGAGGACGGCGGTCACCGCCCGATCGATGCGCCCCGCCTCCTCGTAGAGGTCGAAGTGCCGGAGTAGTGCGATGGCGGGGGTGAGCAGCGGCAGCAGGTTCGCCTGGCCGGTACCGATCAGGTGCGGCGCGTCGCCGTGGACGGCCTCGAAGACGTGGCAGTCGTCGCCGACGTTGATCGCGTGGCCGGTGGAGATGCCGCCGGCGAGGCCGGCGCCGAGGTTGCTC
>WTGL01000268.1 GCA_011523565.1 Acidobacteriota bacterium | reverse complement strand
GATCGCCAGGATCACGCAGAGGTCGAGCGCGGCGCCCATCGGCGTGCCGACCAGTGGGTGGGGGATGAAGTTGATGTCCGGCATGGGCTCGTTCCTCCTGCCTCAGTCGCCCGATCCGGAACCGGTCGAGGCGCCCGACTCGCTCTGCCCGATCGCCTCCAGCTCCAGCAGCCTGGCGCCGCGCATGATGTTGCCGAAGGAGTAGTTCCCCTCGTGGCAGGCATACTCGTAGAGCTTGTTCGAGGTCGCCGGCCACGGGTACTCGCCGCTCCAGGCGGTCTCGTAGGCGGGATCCTCGACCGTGAACTCGTAGCGCAGGTTCTGGGCGTCGATGCGGCTGAACCGTTCCGTCACCCGCATGTCGCGCGAACCCCGGGAAACGGTGCCGGGGATCTCCCGGAAGTTCGTCGTCTCGACGACCAGCGTGTCCCCCTCCCACCAGCCGATCGAGTCGCCGCTCCACTTCCGGATCGTGTCCGGCAGGTGCTCGGAGTCGAGCCCGATGATCCGTACGTCGTGCATCCACTCGATCAGGATCATCACGTGGGTGTCCGTCTGCACGATCGTCTTCAGGTTGTTGTACATCCCCGGCATGGACGGAGGGCCGGAGGCGCCGCGGGTGAGGATGCAGCGTTCGGCCAGGGGCCTCAGCTCGTGATCGTCATAGGGGCCCACGGGAAGGTCCAGCCACCAGGCCGTGCCCGTGTTCTCGTGCCGGAAGGGTGCCACTCGCTGGCTTCGTTCCTCTCCGAGTGCGCTGAGCGGCGGATAGCGGCCGTCCGGCGGATCCGTGATGATCGACGTGCGGTACTTGCCGTCGAGCAGGAAAGCGCCCGTGCCGATGTCGACGAAGAAGGCGTTGTAGCCGCCGACCTTGCCGGCCGCCCCCGTGAACTCCGGCGCGTAGATGCCGGTCCCGCCCACGGGAGGCGCTTCACGGTCCGGGTCGCTCGGCGCGTGGTCCTTGTTGAAGTTCGTCTCCCAGTGCTCGGCGAGCGCCGCGGCTTCCTCCGGCGTCAGTTCGAGCCGATCGCCGAACCGTTCGGGCCGCTGCGCCGGCGTCAGGGTCGCGATGTCGTAGGTGCCGGAGAGATCGGGGCGTCCATCGTGCCGCCGCGGGATCTCCTGCGCGTCCGCGCCGGATGCCGCGAACATCATGAGCGCTGCGGCCGCGGCGATCACCACGAGTGCTCCTACCGACACCAGGGAGGTGCCCCAGACCCTCCAGAACGAAGACCTCCGCCGTCTGATCTGCATTCGGACCTCCCACTGCGATGTCGTGTATGTGCCGTGAGTCTACCGGGCTCCGCGCACCGGCTTCTCTCGTCCGCGAGCGAGGCTGCGAAAGTCGCCGATCTGTGACATCCTCCGGCCCGGCAACAGCGAAGCCGAACGACGACAGGAAAGCCGGACGAAGGAAGATGACCGAGAAGAGCAGTCAACTCAGCTGGACGCGGTGGATTTCGCTCGCCGTCGTGGGCGTCGGCCTGCCGGTCGCGGCCTGGCGGAGGTCTCTGGCCGGCCCGGTCGACCTGCCGGTTCTCGCCGATGTGTTGACGACCATCTTCTACATCGTGCTTCTGGGCTGCCTCGGTGTCGTGCTGGCGGTGTCGCTGCCCCGGTCGCGGTAGGGATTCGGGCAGGAGCGCCCGCCGACGCCAGACGCGGCGGTCATGCCGCCTCGATGTCGGTCCGAGCGAAGTCGTCACCCTTGAACAGAAGCGGCTCTCCGGTGGTGCTGGCGACCGCGTAGGCGAAACAGTCGCCGAAGTTGAGCGCAGCAGGATGGTTGCCTTTGCCGAATCGGCGCCAGGCGCGCCGGGCGGCGACGGTCTGTTCCGGAGTGACCGCGACCAACTCGATTTCGGCTCGGGCGACGAACTCGTCGAGTTCCTCGCCTGCCGCGATGCCGCCGCGAGACTCGACAACCATGGCCGCCTCAAGCAGGGCGACCGTCGACATGCGGCGAGGCCACGCTGCGGCGACGGCGCGTTCGTACCGCTCGGCGTCCTGTTCTCCGAGCAGGATCGCGAGCAGAGCGGACGTGTCGACGATCACTTCGGCAGGCCCCGTTCGTCATAGAGAAAGTCGCCGTGCTCAACGGCGGATGGCCCTGGTTTCAGGTGCCTGGCGCAGCGTTGTCCGATTTCGTGAAGTTCGCGAGCCAAGGCGTCGGCCCGATGCTGTCGCTGCTCGCGATCCAACCGTTCCCGCAAGGCGACAGTGATTGCTCCGGTCTTGGTCTCGCCCGTGAGGCGAGCAAGCTCGGTAGCGAGGCGGCAAGTCTCTTCGTTCTTGATGTTCAGACTCATGACGACCTCCGGGGTAGAAAGTGTCAGGTCATTCTACCCTGAGAGCAGCCCCATCGGATGGCCTTCCGATTCGGCTTCCCGGTGGTCGGCGTTTCCCCTGTTCCCACATTTCTGACATTCTCGCTGTGCCCCATGGCAGACGAGCCAAGTAACGCCTCACCGTTGGTGCTCTGGGGTTGCAGCACGTCGCGGACGCTGCGCGCTCACTGGGCGCTCAACGAACTGGGGCTCGACTACGAGCACCGGCCGATCGGTCCGCGGACGGGTGAGACCCAGACGGAGGAGTTCACGAAGCTCAATCCGCGCCAGAAGATCCCGCTGCTCCAGGACGGCGATCTCGTGCTCGCCGAGAGCGCCGCGATCGTCAACTACCTCGCCGAAGAGTACGGCCAGCCTGACGGTCTGATTCCGGCCGCCGGTACCGAGGCGCGGGCGCGCTACGACCAGTGGTCGTTCTTCGTGATGATGGAACTCGACGCCCACACGCTCTACGTGATCCGCAAGCACCGCGACCTCGCGTACCTCTACGGCGAGGCGCCGGCGGCGATTCAGACCGCGAGCGAGGGCTTCGCCAAGCAGTCGGCGGTGGCGGAACTC
>WTGL01000115.1 GCA_011523565.1 Acidobacteriota bacterium | reverse complement strand
GGGAGTGGCGATCAACCCCGTGACCGACTGGGGCCACTACAACTATCCGTGGACCTCCGACATCCTCAACCCGCCGGATCTCGACCCGGAGGCCTACCGCCGGAGCTCCCCGATCGAGTACGCCGCGGGACTGGAGAGCGCGCTCCTGATCAGTCACGGGATGGTGGACCGCACCGTTCACTTCCAAGACACCATCCAGTTGGTGCAGCGCCTGATCGAGCTCGAGAAGAAGGACTGGGGTCTGGCCGTCTACCCGCTGGAGTCTCACGGCTTCGTCCACCCAAGCAGTTGGCTCGATCGATTCCGGCGCATTCTCGGACTGTTCGAGACCCACCTGGAGCGCTAGTAGCGAGGGCCCGGGCTGTTCGACGATCCTTTGTGGTTCTTTCGACGCGCCTTAGAGACTTGTGGACAGGGCGCCGTCACCATGTCATGCATGGCCTCGGCGCAACGACGGGCGCGCGTTGGCCCGGCCCTCGCCGTGCTCCCGGCGCTGCTGTTCGCACCGCTGCCCTTCGCCCCGGCGGAGGGGGCGGACGGCTCGCCGGTCTCGGCGGAGGCTCGTCGTCTGATTCGCGACGAGCTCCAGGGGCAGGTGGCGCTCGATCACGTGTGGCAGCTCTCCACCTGGGACCGCACGTCCACGACCGAGGGCTTCCACCGGGCCGTGGAGTACATGCGCGCCGAGGCGGCGAAGGCGGGCCTCGAGGACATCCAGGTCATCCGCTACCCGGCGGACGGAAAGAGCCGGATCCTCGACACCTACACCGCCTCCTGGGCGTGGCGCCTGGGCGGGGGCTCGCTCACGTACGCGGACAGCGGCGAGCCGGTCTGCCGCTACCTCGACGTCCCGACCTGCATCGTCAAGTACTCCTCCGGCGTCGACGCGGCGGCCGAGCTGGTGGATGTCGGCACCGGGCTCGACGAGGCCGAGTGGGCCGGCAAGGACGTGGACGGGAAGCTCGTTCTCGCCTCCTCCACCGCTTCGTCCGTGTTCGCCTTCGCCGAGGGGCGCTTCGACATCCTGGGAGTCGTCTCCCACTGGGGAAACTACCTTCCCGACCGCAGCCCGTTCCCCGACCAGGTGGCGTGGCAGGCGGTGCCGCAGAGCCTGGACCCCCGGCGCAGCGCCTTCTCGATCTCGAAGCGGATGGCCGCGGAGCTCAAGCGCCGGCTGGAGCGCGGACCGGTGCGGCTGCACGCCCGGATCGACGCCGACCTGGAGGACGGAGAGTACGAGATCCTCAGCGCGGCCATTCGCGGCACCGACCTCGCCGAGGAGGAGGTGTTGGTCATCGCGCACCTCAACCACCATCGCCCCGGCGCCAACGACAACGCGAGCGGCTCCGGCCTCAGCCTGGAGGTCGCCAGGGTGCTGCGCCGCCTGATCGAGCGGGACCTGCTGGCGCCCCGTCGTACCGTCCGCTTTCTCTGGGTCCCCGAGCACCGCGGCACGCAGATCTTCCTCCACCTCGACCGGGAGTGGGGCAGTCGCGGCGTCGCCGTCCTCAACAACGACATGGTGGGGGCGGACCAGGCGGAGTCGGGAGCGATCTTCCAGCTCACGCGAACACCGGGCTTTCGCCCCTCCTACCTGCCGGACCTGGTAAAGAGCCTGCTCGACGAGGTGGCCCGCGAGCAGTACCGGTCGCGCTGGGGCTCGCGCAATCCCTTCCACTTCGAAGAGGTGGCCTACAGCGGCGTGATCAGTGACCACGCACACTTCGTCGACAGCACGGTGGCCGTGCCGGCCGTCATGCTGGGCACCTTCCCCGACAACTTCTACCACTCCAACGAGGACACCGCCGATCACGTCGACGCGACGACCCTGATGCGGGCCGGCTACGTCACCGCCGCCGCGGCCGCCTTCCTCGCCGACGCCGGGGCCGGGGACACCGTTCCCCTCGCGCAGCTCGTCTGGGGAGCGTCGGCAGCGCGATTCAGCACCGCGCTGGCCACCGCGCTCAACCGGCTCGGGACCGCGACCGAGCCGGACGCGGTCTGGCGCGTCGAGGACAACCGTCTGCGCCACATGGCGCGGAACGCGGTCGAGTCGGTGGGCTCGGTACGGCGCCTGGGGGCGAGCCCCGCCGGCGAGCGGCGCATCTCGCGCCTCGAGGAGGCGCTGCAGCAGCAGGCGGTCGCCGGTCGCGGCCTGCTGCGTCGCACCTACGTCGACGAGGCGACGCAGCGCGGCTTGCCGGCCGCGTCGGAGACGGCTCCGACGGCCACCGCGGCGGGCAGCCGGGTGCCGGTGCGCACGTTCTTCGGCACGCTGCGCTTCGCCTTCGTTCTGGAGCGCCTCCCCGAATCGCGCAGGAAGTGGTACGGGCAGGGCGGCCTCAATGGCATGCGACGGGACGCGATCCTCAACTACGCCGACGGCCGACGCACGGCGGCGGAGATCCGGGACGCGGTGACCGCCGACCTCGGCGCGGTCGAGCTGGCCGGCGTCCTGCGTTTTCTGGAAGACCTGGTGTCTGTCGATCTGATGCAGTGGAGGGACTGAGATGAACCCGAAGCGCCCGGAACTGCTGCTGGTCGCGCTGCTCGCGACCTTGCCCTCCGCCTGCCGACAACAGAGCGGGGAGTTCGACGCCGCACGCGCCCACGCCTGGGTCGAGACGCTGGCGGCCGACCGGCTCGACGGCCGGCGGACCGGCACCGCCGGCGGTGACGAAGCGGCGCGGCTGATCGCGGAGGCCTTCGAGCAGTCGGGGCTCGCTCCGGCCGGCGACGACGGCTCGTATCTGCACCGCTTCACCTTTCCCTTCTACCGCTTCGTGCAGCCCGTCCGGCTCGCCATCGACTCGGCCGCTCCCGGCGTGGCGCAAGGCGCCGCCGACTCGCAAGGAAAGTCGGGCCCGGGCGGGAAGGAACTCGTCTACGGCGAGGACTACTTCTTCCTCAACGGCT
>WTGL01000247.1:19441-20562 GCA_011523565.1 Acidobacteriota bacterium | reverse complement strand
GACCGTGCCGACGTTCAGCTCGCCGCCGTAGCGGGGCGGCTCCACCGGTGCCGGGCCAGGCTCGAACCCGGGTGGCGCGTCCTCGCGCCACACGTGTCGCAGTCCGAGCGCCGGTCCGTCGGCGCTCGGATGCCAAGAGAGGTCGGCTCCCATGTCGGTGCCGCCGGCAGGTGACGGGGAACGGGCGGGGGGCGCGTCGGCGCAGGCGCCGAGGAGGAAGGTCAGGGCCACCGAACAGCTCAGGCAGAGGTTTCCTCGCATGACGTCAGGTTCCTCTCATCCGCGGGTCGAGCAGGTCGCGTAGCGCGTCGCCAAACACGTTCGCCGCGTACACCACGACGGTCAGGCAGATGCCCGGCGCCAGCGCCAGCCATGGCCCCAGGTACAGGTACGTGCGCCCGTCGCCGGAGAGCATCCCGCCCCAGGTGGGCGCCGGCGGCGGCACGCCCAGGCCCAGGAAAGAAAGCGCCGCCTCCGACAGGATGACGGCGCCGACCCGGGTCGTGAACAGGACGATGACGACGGGCATCACGTTGGGCAGGATGTGCCGGCGCAGGATGTGGAACGTCCCCGCACCGATCGACTGCGCAGCGTGCGTGTAGACATGCTCGCGCACCGAGGTCACCGCTCCGCGCACGATCCGCGAGCCGGCGATGCCGTAGAGCAGACCCAGGATGATCACGATCTGTGTGATCCCCGGCCCGACCACCGACACGATGACGATCAGGAGCACCAGGTCGGGGAAGGTCATCCAGGCATCGACCAGGCGCTGCGTGAGCATGTCGAACCAGCCGCCGAGATAGCCCGAGAGCACGCCGATGAGGATCGACACCACGGTCGCCAGGGCAGCCGCGCAGAAACCGACGATCATCGACAGGCGGGCGCCCATCAGGACCCGCGAGAACAGGTCGCGGCCGAGGTGGTCGGTACCGAGCAGAAACTGTCGCGACGGCGGCTCGAGGCGATGCGCCAGGTCGGTCTCGTTGATGCCGTACGGAGCGAGCACGCCGGCGAAGATGCCGGAGAACAGAAAGATCGCGAAGACCACCGCGCCCGCCGCACCCAGTGGCTTGGTCCGGAACAGGCGGACCGTGAAGCGCCACCAGCGCGGTTGGTCGCGT
>WTGL01000247.1:18857-19431 GCA_011523565.1 Acidobacteriota bacterium | reverse complement strand
GGAGCGGCTGCGGCGACGGTGGTCACGACATGCTCATCCGTAGCGCACCTTGGGATCGAGCCAGCCGTAGCTCAGGTCGACGAGCAGGTTGATCAGGAGCACCGCAACGCCGACGACCAGGAAGACGCCGGAGATCACCGGGTAGTCGCGCTCGTAGACGCCTTCGAGCAGCAACAGTCCCATGCCCGGAATGACGAAGATCTGCTCCATCACAACGGTGCCGCCGATCAGCAGTGGCGCCTGCAGTCCGATCAGGGTGACGACCGGGATCAATCCGTTCTTGAGCGCGTGCTGGACGACGACCGCCCGCTCCCGAAGCCCCTTGGCGCGGGCCGTGCGCACGTAGTCCTGCCGCATTACCTCGAGCATCATCGTCCGGGTCATCCGCATCGTCACCGCGGACATCGACAGACCGAGCAGGATCGCCGGCACCAGCAGGTGACCCAGGTTCGCGATCGGATCGACGAGGAATGGCGTGTACTCGAGCTCCGGCGCCCAGCGCCACCACACCGACGGGAACACCATGACCAGGGTGCCGAGCCAGAAGCCGGGAATCGCCAGCATCAGGAGGGAG
>WTGL01000247.1:14522-18847 GCA_011523565.1 Acidobacteriota bacterium | reverse complement strand
GTCGAGGCTGGTCGAGACGTCGTTCTGCGCCAGCATCAGGTCGATCACGTCGCCGGGGATGACCCGCATCGACACGAAGACGATCAGGCTGGCGAAGAAGAGTGTTGGCACCATCGCCAGCAGCCGCCGCAGGATGTATGTCTTCATGGAAGGTGTATGAGAATACAGCCCGTCGGAACCACATGGGGACACTGGCGTCCCCGGAAAGCGACGGCCTCCCTCAGCGTCATGATCATCCAGGCCCCGACTCCGCTTGACCTGTGCAGGTCGACCGCGGCGGCGGTTTTCTTCTCCGGCCTCGCCCTGGGTGCCGCGGCCGCACCACCCACCCGCGCCCAGGCGGAGCCGGTGCGCGACACGGGGCCGGCTGAGGCTGACCGCCTCTCCGCAGCCCTGGAGGGCTCCTGGGTGCGGAACGAGGAGCTCAGCGAAGACCCCGCCGCGAGCATCGCCGACCAGTTCACCTCACCGGCGCTGCGGGAGTTGGCCAATGACCTGGCCAGCAGCCGCCACAGCCTCGTGATCGAGTTCCCGGGGCCGGAGGTGCTGGTCAGGAACGGCAAGGGTGAGAATCTCCGTCTTCCGACCGACGGCCTCGCCCGCTACGACAGCGCCGGCAACGTGAGCAACGCCTTCCTGGCCGAGGACTCGCTGGAGATCGTCACTGCCGGAGATGACCCCTGGGCCTGGCTCTGGACCGAGACGTTCTACCGCCAGGGCGACCGGCTGGTCCAACTGACGAAAACCCAGAACTTCTCGAACCCCGACCTGCTGTTCCGTACCGTGTACGACCATGCCGACGGTAGACCGCCGCCGTGGCGCCCGGCTACCGCCGGACGAGTTCCCTCCCCGGAGCCGGCAGCGATCCGGATCGTACCGCCGCGCCGCGGCTACCGGGAGTTGCTCACGGGTCCGGTCCAGGTCCGGACCCTGATCATCGATCCGCTCGTCCGATCGGTCGAGTTCCGGCTTGACGGAACGCACGTGAAGCAAGCCAGGAAACCGCCCTTTGCCGCCCGCATCCGGCTCGACGACCCGCCACGCCCACAGACGCTGGAAGTCCACGCCCATACCAGCCAGGGAAGGCTCGCCGGCTCCGACCGGATGGTCCTCAACCGCCTCGACTCGCCCTTCGAAGTCCGCATTGCCGGGATCGGCTCGGCCGGCTCGGCCGGTGCTCAAGCGCTCCGCGTCGCGGCCACGGTCTCCGTGCCCCCTAGCGCAAGGCTCGAACGCGTCGCCTTTTTTCGCAGCGAGCATCCGGTTGCGACGTTCGACGACCTCGATCCAGAAGCGAATCGGGGCGAAGCACGAACCATCCCCGTGGACGCGGTGATCGAAGGCGTCTCGCCCGGCGACTTCGTGCGGGTCACCGCGGAGCTCGCGGACGGCCGGCAGATGGAAGACGCCGAACTCCTGCAGGGAGCAGAACATCGCGGTGAGATCGACGTGCAGCTCGTTCAACTCCAGATCCTCGTCGTCGACCGCAGAGGAAACCCGGTAGGCGACCTGACGGCCGGCGACTTCGAGATTCGCGAGAACCGCGCCTGGCGCCCGCCGGAGAACCTCCATGCGTCCGACGATGTCCCCCTCGTGCTCGGCGTCGCCATCGACTCGTCGGAGAGCATGTACCTGGTCTGGCGCCAATTACACACGGTCGTCCGGACCTTCCTCGAGGGCGCTCTTGCCGAGGAAGACCGAGCCTTCCTGGTCGATTTCGACCACACGGTCCGGCCGCTCCAGGCGCTCACGGGAAACCAGCCGCTGCTGCGGGCCAGACTCCACCGCCTGCTCGCCGGGGGCGGTACCGCCCTGAACGACGGCATCCTGTTCTCCCTGCTCCAGTTCCGAACCGAGCCGGGCCGACGCGCTCTGGTCGTCGTGACCGACGGCGACGACCTCCACAGCCGCAGCAAGCGGGCGCAGGTCGCGGAGTTCGCGGAGCGCATGGGAGTCCCGATCTACTTCATCGCGCTGGGTTGGAGCGATCCCAGAAGCCGGTTGATCAAGAGGCTCAGCCGGCAAACCGGCGGCCGCCTGTTCCGAATCCACCCGGGCCAGCCCCGAAAGGTACTGGCGCGAGAGATGCAAGCGGTCTTCGACCGGATCAGGGAGGACCTCCGGCACCAGGTCGTGCTCACCTACTACAGCGATCGTCCGTCCGGAGCGGACCTGGAGCCGGACGTCCGCACGACGCGCAGAGGTCTCACCGTGAAGAGCGTGCTGCCGCTGGAGGCGCTGCAGTAGAGGCCGTGGTCGCGGCTGCCATCCTGTTCACGGTCCTCCTGACGGCCGTGATCTCCGGCGTGCTCGGCATGGCGGGCGGACTGATCCTGATGGCCGTGCTGGCGAGCGTCCTGCCGGTAAGCGGAGCGATGATCCTCCACGGCGCCGTGCAGGCGACGTCGAACGGCGCCAGGTTCCTGTTCCTCCGGGACCGCATGCTGTGGTCCGTGTTGCCGTGGTACGCCGCCGGCGCCGTGCTCGCGGTGCTGCTGTTCGTGTCGATCGCCTTCGTGCCCGACCCGGCGCTGGTATTGATCCTGGTCGGCAGCTTCCCCTGGCTCGCACGGCTCCTGCCGGTGCTGCGGGGGCTCGACGTCCGCGACCGGGGCACGGCCGCACTCTGCGGCCTGACCGTGACGGGGGCGCAGCTCCTGGCGGGTGCTTCCGGCCCCCTGCTGGACGCCTTCTACCTCGAAACCAGGGTCGACCGCCGGACGATCGTCGCCACGAAGGCCTTCACTCAGACGGTGGGGCATCTCCTCAAGATCGGGTACTACGTCTGGGTCTCCCGCAGCGTGCTGCCCGAGTCGGCTGACAGCCGGCTTTCTCCCTGGCTGATCGCCGGAGGCATGATCCTCGCAGTGGCCGGAGCGCGGATCGGCACGCGCCTACTCAACCGGTTCGATGACCGACAGTTCCGGCGAGTCACCGGGCCGGTGATCCTGGCGCTCGGCGCGATCTGTGCGGCGAAGGGCGTGCGGGACCTGCTGGCGACGTAACCGAACCGCGAAGTTGGCCTGTATCCTGCAAAAGCGAAAGTCGTCACCATGACCAGGAAGAAGCACACCCGGGGACACCGGTCAGGCCCCGGGCGGTTCTACGGCGCCTCGCTCACGGCGGGCTTCTTCGGCCTTCTTCTCTGCGCATCGGCCGCGGCGCCGGCGCGCGCTCAGGAGCCGGCCACCGCGGACGAGCCGACCGCGACGGTTCCGGCCGACCCGATCGCCGCCATTGCTGGCATCTGGATTCGCGACGAGCGCCTGAGCGAAGACCCGATCGAGAAGCTGGAGGAGGCCTACGGCCAGACCTTCGGCGGCGGACCGGGAAGATCGCCGGGAGCCACGCCGGGCAGCGGCCGCACCGGCGGCCTCGGCCGCGGAGGCCAGGGCGGCTTCGGCCCCGGCCGCCAGCAGCCCCGCGGTGCCCAGGACGGCCCAGCGGGGATGCGGCAGATGGCGCGCGAGCTCGCCGAACGGCTCGACGTGCTGCTGATCCGGATCGACGACCCCCAGGTCCTGGTCCGGAACGCGAAGCGCGAAGACCGCATCCTCTTCCTCGACGGCCGCGACATAGCGGACGGCTTCGGTGGCCGCAGCCGTGCGCGCATCGTCGGCGAGTCGCTCGAAATCGAGACTTCGTCCCAGGGACGGCAACGGATCGAGACCTTCTACTTCGAGGAAGAGCATCTCGTGCTCGTCACCGACCTCCAGGGTGGCCGGTTTGCCGACCTGTCGTTCCGCACGGTCTTCGAACGTTCCGGCGATGCACCGGCCGTCGCGGTTTCAACACCCGCGATGCGCGGCCGCGACCTCGGGGCGGAACCGGACGAGGACGGCTTCAACAGGTCCGACTTCCTGCCACCGGTCCGGGGCGACAGCTCACGCCGAGCCCCCGATCGCACCGGCGCCGGACGCAGCGCGCGTCCCGCGACGATCCGCATCCTGCCTCCCGAGCGCGGCTACCGGGAACTGCTCACCGGCCGCGTCCTGATCCAGACCCTGACGATCGATCCGCAGATCGCGGTCGTCGAGTTCCTGCTCGACGGCGAGCCGGCCGGCCGCGTGACGACGCCCCCCTTCGAGGCACGGATCAGGCTTGCCGATCCGCCCCGCGAGCAGACGATCGAGGTCAGGGCGACCAGCGCACGGGACGCTTACGCCGGCGCGGACAAGATCGTTCTGAACCGACTCGACCCGCCGTTCGCGGTCCGTATCGCCGGCATCGCGCCTTCCGGGATCGAGGGTGAGCCGGCCGTCCGCGTCGAAGCCGGCGTCTCGGTTCCCCGCTCCGAGACGCTCGACCGCGTCGACTTCTACCGC
>WTGL01000247.1:515-14508 GCA_011523565.1 Acidobacteriota bacterium | reverse complement strand
GGCGTCCCGGTCTACGTCGTCGCCATGCGCTCCATCGGCTTCGGTCCGACCACGCTGGAGGACGCGAACCTGCGCAACAGCATGCGGCTCATCACCGGGCCCACCGGCGGGCGCCTCTTTCAGATCGAGTCGATCGCCCAGATGGCCAACGTGTTCGACCACATCGAGGAAGAGCTCCGGAGCCAGTACGTGCTGACGTACTACAGCGAACGTCCGTTCGGCGCCGCCGTCGAGCCTGAAGTCCGAATGACCCGGAGAGGCCTCAGGGTGCGCAGCGCTCTGCCGCTCGAAGCGATCGAGTAGAGCGAACACGGAACGACGCTAGTGACCGGCGCGGCTTGCTTTCGGACCGGCTGCGGGAGGGCGATCACTGTGGCTGTCCTTCTAGTAGCGCCACAACTTCCGAGCCCCGAACCGACGCACAGTCAGGAGATCGCCGCCACCAGCGACCTTCCGACCGAGATCGCCGCTTTCCCTTCCGGCGTCCTCGGCCCCTGGATCCTGAACCCAGAACTCAGCGAGGATCCGGTTCTCAGGGCTCAGCAGGCGGCACGGGCAGGGCAGTGGATCTCGCCAACCATCCAGGCGGAGGCAAAGGGCTACGCCGATCGACGCGCGTCCATCCTGGTGGGGATCGAGGACGATTCGCTGCTGATTCTCGACGGCCAAGGTGAAACCCTCGCCTTTCCGCTCGATGGCACGTGGCACTCCCTCGACAACCAAAACCGGGGTCGGGCCCACGGATCCGTCGACACGCTCTCGATCGAAACCGTCGCCAACGAGTGGCTCGCAGTCGACACGTTCGTCCTTGAGCAGGACCGCCTCGTGCGCTCCACCCACCTGCGAAGCCTCGGACTGGCCAATGTCCGTGTGAGGTTCCGCATGGTCTACGATCGCCCGGCAGTCGACTCGACGTCGGAGCATCCGTTCGTCGACACGGTGGGCTACTTCGCCAGGCCGGCGACGATCCTCATCGTGCCGCCGGAACGCGGCTATCGCGAACTGCTCAGCGGCAGGGTCGGGTTCCAGACGCTGGTCGTCGATCCGGCGGTTGCCACCGTCGAGTACCGTCTCGACGGTCGTCCCCCGAAGCGGATCAGGCAGCCACGCCATCGGACGCACATCGAACTCGACGACCCGCCGCGCGAGCAGGCGCTCGAGTTTCTCGCGTACGACGCCGACGGCGACCTCCTGGGAACCGACAGCCTCATCCTGAACCGGATCGACGGGCCGGCCGCGATCCGCATTTCGAGCATCCGCAGCGAACCGGGTGACGGCGCCCCGGCCGTCCTTGCCGGCGCCACGGTCTCACCCCCTTGGTCCGCGCACCTCGAGCGGGTCGAGTTCTACCGCAACGAGAGCCTCGTCGCCACGCTGGAGGACTTCGGCGAAGCCAGGCGAGCGCGGCCCCCGCAGACGATCCGCGTCGAGGCGCTGATCGAAGACCCCCAACCGAACGACTTCGTTCGCGTCAAGGCGAAGCTCGCCGACGGCCGCGAAGTGGAGGACGCCGAGTTCCTCCAGGAAGGCGACTTCCAGGCCGACATCGATGTCCATCTGGTTCAAATCCAGGTGCTCGTCACGGACCGCGAAGGCGAGCCCGTGAGTGCGCTCACCCCGGAGGACTTCGAGATCCGGGAGGGTACGAGGCGAATCAAGCCGGAACGGCTTCACACCGCACACGATGTCCGCCTGCTCCTGGGTCTCGCGATCGACTCGTCCGAGAGCATGCGGCCCGCATGGGTTCATCTGCGGCACGTTGCGAGGAGCTTCCTCACAGCCTCCCTGGCGCCCGACGACTCCGCCTTCCTGGTCGACTTCGACGACACCGTCCGTCTCCTGCAAGCGCCTACCGCCGACAAGCGACGGTTGCGGGCGCACCTCGGGCAACTGGTCCCGGGCGGCGGCACAGCCTTGCACGACGGGCTCCTGTTCTCCCTGCTGCAGTTCCGCCGTGAGCCGGGGCGCCGGGCTCTGGTCGTCGTCACCGACGGCGTCGACCTGGACAGCCGCTCGCGATGGCAGCAGGCCCCCGACTTCGCCGAGCGCCTGAGGATTCCGATCTACTTCATCGAACTCGACCGGTCGGCCAGGCCCGTGATCGGAGGCGGGAGTCTCGTCGACCGAACGCCGGGCGCGACGCTGCTGCGCGAGCAGGCGCGCAAACGGCTCAGACGTATCAGCCGACACACCGGCGGGCGCCACTTCCATATCGACCTCGTTGCCCACGACGTCTCATGGACCGCCCGGATCGAACAGGCATTCGACCGGATCGAAGAGGACCTGCGCCACCAGCACGTCCTCACCTACTACACGGACCAGCCACCAGGCTCTGACGCCAGGCCGGACATCCGGGTAACCGGGCGCGGACTCACGCTTCGCAGCGCGGTGCCGCTCCGGGCGATCGAGTAGTTCCGCGGCCCGAGATCACAGTGGCACTCGTCGTACCAGTCCGGGCCGAAGCCATTCACTCAATGGCCCGTGTTTCGTTCCTCGTAACGCTGTCGCTGCCGGCCGTCGTTCCCGGCCATGCCCAGGACGTCCCAGCGAACACCAACGCCTCAAGGTCCGCTGACAATGCCGGCGAGAACGTTCCGCTGGCCCCGCTCCTGGGCCCCTGGATACGGAACGAGTCGCTCAGCGAAGATCCCGTGCTGAAGACCGAGAGGACGTGGCCGGGAGAGGATGCCACCCCCGTGCTCATGCGGAAGCTCGCCGAGCAGGCCGCCGCCCAGCTCGACACCGTTTCGGTCCGGATCACGGCGGACAGCCTCGTTCTAATCGACGATCGGGGCGACCTCGCGCGGTACCCTCTGGATGGGCGGTTCCAGGGCAGGGGCGTCAGCGGACGCGTCATTCGAAGCCGCGACTCGGTCACCATCGAAACGATCGGCGCCGACTGGCAGCGGATCGAGACGTTCTACCGTGACGGAGACCAGTTGGTGCTGATCAACGAGCTCCGGGACCGCCGGCGTCGCAGCGCTCAGTTCCGCACGGTCTACGACCGGCCAGGCAGACTGCTCGGCACGGACCCTCCGCAAGGAGAAGACGCCGCCCAGGAGGAAGCGGCGATCCGCCTCGTGCCGCCTCAACGAGGACGCAGCGCACTGCTTCGCGGCAAGGTCGAAGTTCAGACACTGATCATCGATCCACTGATCGTGGCGGTCGAGTTCTTCGTCGACGGGCGACTCGCCGGGCGAGTCAGGAAGCCCCCGTTCTCTACCCACCTCCAACTGGCGGTTCCACCTCGCGAGCAGACGGTCGAGGTCCGGGCCTGGAACACCATGGGCGGCTTCGCCGGCAGCGACCGGATCACGTTGAACCAGATCGACATGCCGTTCGGCGTGCGCATCACGCGGATTCGCGGCAACCCGACCGACGGCTTCGACTCGGCCCGGGTCGAAGCGGCCATCTCCTTGCCACGCACCGCTGCGCTCCGGCGGGTCGACTTCCACCGCGGTCAGGAGCGGGTGAAGACCGTGCGCGACTTCGGCGATCAGGCGGCCAGCGGCGTCGCGCGCACGGTCTTCGTCGAGGCCGAAATGGAGTACGGGCCCGCCGACGGCTTCGTCCGCGTCACGGCGACCCTCGCCGACGGCCGCTCGATGGAAGACGCGGAGATCCTCCAGGGCGCCGACTACCGGAGCGAGATCGATGTCCAACTGGTCCAGCTGCAGTTGCTGGTGACGGACCGCAAGGGGAACCCCGTAAGCGGTCTGGCGCCCGGAGACTTCGAGATCCGGGAGGGTGGCAGGCGGTACCCGCCCGAAGCCCTCCTGAGCGCCCGCGACGTCCCCCTGGTGCTGGGGCTGGCGATCGACTCGTCCGACAGCATGCTCCGGATCTGGAACGAGGTGACCGATGTTGCGGCGAACTTCCTCGACGTGACGCTGGCGCCGGACGACAGGGCCTTTCTGGTCGACTTCGATGACACGGTGAGCCTGCGGCAGCCACTCACGGACGACAAGGCACGGCTCCTTCTGAGCATCGACCGGCTCATCCCCTTCGGCGGCACCGCGATCAACGACGGGATCCTGTTCTCGCTCTTGCAATACGGGCGTGAGCCCGGCCGCCGCGCCCTGGTTGTGGTGACGGACGGCGCGGACGAGCACAGCCGCTCACGCCCCGAACAGTCCGCGGACTACGCGGCGCGACTCGGCCTGCCGATCTACTTCATCGAACTGGATCCGACGGTCGCGTGGACCGAGAGGAGAGGCGGCCGGGTCATCACCCGCTACCCGGCGCGGCGGCAAAAGGCACGGAAGCGACTCGAACGGATCAGCCGGCAGACGGGCGGCCGCCTCTTCCACGTCCCGCTGGCGTCCGACGACCCGCCGTGGGCCGAGAGAATCGAAGCAGTCTTCGGCCGAATCGAAGAGGACCTGCGCAATCAGCACGTCCTGACGTACTACAGTGACCGGCCACTGGGCGCCCCTGTCGAGCCGAAGGTCACGGTGACCCGGCGCGGACTCAGGCTGCAGAGCGCAGTACCGCTCGAAGGCATCGACTAGGCCTGCCAGAAGAGATGCAAACCACACCTGCGCTTCCGGCCTGGACGAACGCAATCCGGACGACGAGCCCCGTCCTGCTCGCGTTGGCGATCTGGCTGCAAGCCATCCACCCCGCGTGGCCGCAACCCGCACCGGCCAGCAACGAGGCCTCCCCGTACGGCGAAGAGACGCACGACGGCGTTTCACTGACCCCTCTGCTGGGGCCCTGGATACGGAACGAAGGACTCAGCGAGGATCCGGTTCAGAAGACCGCGAGCCTGTACCCGGGGAACAACTACGCCGCGCGTCTCCTGCGGAGGTTGGCAAGGGACGCCGCCGATCGATTCGACACCCTCCTGATTCGGGTCAAGGGCGACGCGATCGTGATCCTCGACGACCGGAGCGTCCTCCGTGCCTATCCCCTCGACGTCAGGAAGCGCCAGGATCATTGGCCCGACAACGTCGAGGGCCGCATCCTGGGCTTCAGCGAGTCGCCTACGATCGAAACTTCCAATGCGGAGTGGCTTCGGGTCGAGACGTTCCACCGCGACGGAGACCGACTGGTTCGAGTCGTCGAGTTTCGAGGCCACCGAACGGCAGGCGTGAAGTTCCGTACCGAGTACGACCGTCCGGAGAGAGCCCTTGGACCCGATCCTCCCGACATCCGCCGGCCGGCGCACCTTGCCGAAGCGGCGCCGATCCGTATCGTGCCGCCGCGAGGCGGATACCGCGAGCTGCTGAGCGGCAGTCACGGATTCCAGACCCTGGTCATCGATTCCCGGATCGCCGCCGTCGACTTCATCGTCGACGGGCAGCTCGCCGCGGTTGCGAGAAAGCCGCCCTTCGCGACCG
Source organism: Acidobacteriota bacterium (assembly GCA_011523565.1). GTDB lineage: Bacteria > Acidobacteriota > Thermoanaerobaculia > Multivoradales > Multivoraceae > Multivorans. Next base: position 9,166 of record WTGL01000247.1, on the reverse strand, counting down.
ATCTCGAACTGGCCGAGCCGCCCCGTGAGCAGACGCTCGAAGTCCGAGCCTGGGGCCCCGGCGGTGTGTACGCCGGCAGCGACAAGCTCGTCCTCAACCGGCTCGATCGGCCGTTTGCCGTACGGATCACAACGATCCGTCCCGAGCAATCCGGCGAGAACTCCCGAGTCTGCGTGCAAGCAGCGGTCTCGGTGCCGAGGAACGCCGTGCTGGAGCGGGCCGACTTCTACCGCGGCGAAGAACTCGTTTCCACCCTGGCTGACTTCGGTGAGAAGACAGCGCTCCGACGCACGGGTACGGTGCCCATCGGGGCGCTGATCGCTGACATCGACCCGAACGACTTCGTCCGCGTCAGCGCACGTCTGGCCGACGGGCGCGAACGGGAGGACGCGCAACTCCTCCGGGGCGCCGAGTACCAGAGCGAAATCGATGTTCAACTGGTCCAGGTCCAGGTCCTGGTGACGGATCGCCGGGGCAATCCCGTCAGCGGCCTCTCGCCCGGCGACTTCGAGGTCCGCGAGAACGGCCAACCGCGCCCAGTGGAGAGAGTTCACGCCGCCCGCGACGTCCCGGTGGTTCTGGGTCTGGCAGTCGACTCCTCGGACAGCGTGCTGCCCATCTGGCGAGAGTTGCACTCCATTGCCGCAAGCTTCCTCGAGACCGCCCTGGCGCCGGGAGACCGGACCTTCATCGTGGACTTCGACGACGCGGTGAGGCTCCTCCAGCCCCTGACCGAAGACAGGGACCTTCTGTCCCGCGCGCTGGGTCGCCTGACCCCGTGGGGCGGCACTGCCGTGAACGACGGGCTCCTGTTCTCGCTCCTGCAGTACGGTCACGAACCAGGCCGTCGAGCGCTCGTCGTGGTCACGGACGGCATCGACACCCGCAGCCGCACGCGACCGGGACAGTCCGCCGACTTCGCCGAGCGCCTGGGCCTCCCGATCTATTTCATCGAGCTGGACCCGTCCGACCACGCGCATGCCGCCGATGACCCTTCCGGCATCACAAGGAGGAGGGCGTTGATGAGACGGCGAGAGGCGAGCAGACGTCTCAGGTGGATCAGCCGGCGAACCGGCGGGCGCCTCTTCAGCGTCGCACTCGCGTCCGACGATCCGCCGTGGACCGAGCGAATCGAAGAAGTCTTCGACCGAATCGAAGAGGATCTGCGCAGTCAGCATGTCCTGGCGTACTACAGCGACCGGCCCCTGGGTGCGAGAGCCGAACCCGAGGTCCGATTGACCCGGCGCGGCCTTAGGCTGCGCAGCGCCGTGCCGCTGCCAGCGATCGAGTAGCTGTGCCAGAACAGACGCAAGCAACACCTAAGCCCCCGGCCTGGACGAACGCACTCCGGACGATGAGCCCCGTCCTGTTCGCGCTGGGGATCTGGCTGCCAGCCATCCACTCCGCGTGGCCGCAGCCCGCACCGGCCGGCTACGAGGTCTTCCCGTACGGCGAAGAGACGCACGGCGGGGTTTCACTGACCCCTCTGCTGGGCCCCTGGATACGGAACGAAGCACTCAGCGAGGATCCGGTTCAGAAGACCGCGAGCCTGTACCCGGGGAACAACTACGTCGCGCGGCTCCTGCGAAGGTTGGCCGAGGACGCTGACGATCGGTTCGACACCTTCCTGATCCGGGTCAAGGACGGGTCGATCGTGATCCTCGACGGCCGGGGCTCGCTCCGTTGGTATCCGCTCGACGTCGGGAAGTACCACAGTCATCCCAAGAAGATCGAGGGCCGCATCCTCGACCTGGACGAGTCGCCCGAGATTGAAACCTCGGGCTCGGGGTGGCGGCGGGTCGAGACGCTCCACCGCGACGGCGACCGACTGGTGCGAGTGGCCGAGCTTCGCAGCCGCACGACGGCAAGCGTGAAGTTCCGCATCGTGTACGAGCGTCCGGAGCGTGTCTTCGGATCGAATCCTCCCGACATCCACGGGCCTGAGCCCCTCGCCGAGCCGGTGGCCGTGCGGATCGTGCCGCCCCTGGGCCGATACGGCGAACTGCTGAGCGGCAGGCTCGAACTCCAGACTCTCGTCATCGATCCGCAGATCGCAACGGTCGACTTCTTCATCGACGGACAGCTTGTCGGGCAGGTGAAAAAGCGACCCTTTGCGACGCATCTCAACCTGGCCGATCCGCCCCGAGAGCAGAGACTTGAAGTCCGAGCCTGGGGGCCCGTGGGCGAGTTCGTCGGAAGCGACTCGGTCGTACTGAACCGGCTCGACAGGCCGTTTGCTATCCGGATAGCAAAGATCCGACCCGAGCATGCCGGCGAGAACGCCCCGGTCCGGGTCGAAGCAGCCGTCTCGGTGCCGCGCGACGCCGTATTGGAGCGGGTCGAGTTCTACCGCAGCGAAGAACTCGTCTCCACACTGGATGACTTCGCTGAAGAGGCAGCGCTCCGCACCGCGGGCACTGCCCACGTCGGGGCGCTGATCGCTGACTTTGACACCAACGATTTCGTCCGCGTCAACGCACGGCTGGCCGACGGTCGCGAACGGGAGGACGCGGAACTCCTCCAGGGCGCCGACTACCAGAGCGAAATCGACGTCCAACTGATCCAGATCCAGGTCCTGGTGACCGATCGCCGGGGCAATCCGGTCAGCGGCATGACGCCCAGCGACTTCGAGGTCCGCGAGAACGGCCAACCGCGCCCTGTGGAGACAGTGCACACTGCCCGCGACGTTCCGCTGGTTCTGGGTCTGACAGTCGATTCATCGGACAGCGTGCTGCCCATCTGGCGAGAGCTGCACACCATTGCCGCGAACTTCCTTGAGGCCATCCTGGCGCCGGAAGACCGGGCATTCATCGTGGACTTCGACGACGTGGTGAGGCTGCTCCAGCCACTCAGCCAAGAAAAGGAACTTCTGTCCCGCGCTCTGGGGCGACTGACCCCGTGGGGCGGCACCGCCGTGAACGACGGGCTCCTGTTCTCGCTCCTGCAGTACGGTCACGAACCTGGGCGCCGCGCGCTCGTCGTGATCACGGACGGCCTCGACATCCACAGCCGCACGCGACCCGGACAGTCCGCAGACTACGCGCAGCGTCTGGGGCTCCCGATCTACTTCATCGAGCTGGCCCAATCCGAAGGGACGTACGCCGTTCATGACCCGTACGCGTGGGGGAAACGGAGGGTGGAGCGAGAGGCGAGCGGACGGCTCAGGCGGATCAGCCGGCGCACCGGCGGGCATGTCTTTCCCGTCCGAGTCCTCGACGAGAATCCGCCTTGGACCGAGCGGATCGAACAGGCGTTTGACGAGATCGAAGAGGACCTGCGGCATCAGCAAGTTCTGGCGTACTACAGCGATCGGCCACTGGGCACCGCCGTCGAACCCGAGATCAGGGTGACCCGGCGCGGCCTCAGGCTGCGGAGCGCGGTGCCGCTGGAAGGCATCGAGTAGGCATGCCCAGGGAGATGCAGGCAGCAACCGTAACGCCGGCCCGGACGAATCTCGTGAACGCCGTCCCTGCCGTCGTTGCCTGGACACTCTGGCTGACCACCGTCGGCGCGGTCGCCGCCCAGGACGCAACGCCCACCAGCCGGGTCGTCCAGGACGGCTCCACGACCGAAACCGACGCGGGACTGGCCCACCTCCTGGGACGGTGGAACCGCAACGACTCGCTCAGCGAGGATGCGGTCCTCAAGAACGAGAGCATGTGGCGCAGCCGCAAGGTCATCCCGCACATGATGGTGGAACTGGCGACCAGTGCGGCGGACCGTCTGAGCGCGGTGGAGATTCGCGCCGACGGCGCGCAGTTGCTGCTCAGGAACTCCAGAAACGAGGAAACCGCCTTCAACCTCGACGGCCGGCTGCACACCGATCCGGCGGGCAACCAGAGTCAGATGCTGCTGGCCGACGGTACATTCCGGACCGAGCTGTTCGTCGCCGGCTGGCTGGTGGTCGAGACGTTCTACCGGAGCGGCGACCAACTGCTGCGGATGACGGACATTCAGAATGCCCGGTATCCCAGTCTCAGGGTCCGCACGGTGTACGAATACGATGGCGGCGAACCGCCACCCGGGTTTCCGGCCGGCGACGGCGTTCACCGTCACGACCGACAGGCCGTCATCCGCATCGTGCCGCCGGAACGCCGCTACCGCGAGCTGCTCAGCGGCAGGGTCGAGATACAGACCCTGGCCATCGACCCGGTGGTCAGCGCCGTCGACTTCTTCCTGGACGGCCGCCACATCCGGCGGGTCCGCAAGCACCCGTTCAACACCCATCTCGAACTCGCCAGCCCGCCGCGCGAGCAGACGCTGGAGGTCCGCGCCTACGGCTTCCAGGGCGCGTACGCGGGCGCCGACCTGATCGTGCTCAACCGGCTCGACGCGCCCTTCGCCGTCCGCATCGCGGACCTCTCCGGCGCGGCGGCGAACGGAGCCGAAGCCGTGCGGGTCAAGGCCTGGGTTTCGGTACCCCGGTCCTCCACGCTCGAGCGGGTCGACTTCTACCGCAGCGAGGACCTGGTCGCGACCTTGAACGACTTCGGCGGCAATGCCGAAGCCGGGACCGCACGCACGATCCCGGCGGCCGCGCTGATCCCGGGCGTCGAAGCCAGCGACTTCGTCCGCGTCTCGGCGACGCTCGCGGACGGCCGCTCGCTGGAGGACGCCGCGCTCGTCGAAGGTTCGGAGTACCAGAGCGAGATCGACATCCGGCTGGTCCAGTTCCAGGTGCTGGTCGCCGACCGCGACGGCAATCCGGTCAGCGGCCTGGCGGCGGAAGACTTCGAGATCCGGGAGAACGGCAAGCGCCGCCGCGCCGAGGAGCTGCACACGTCCCGGGACGTGCCGCTCGTTCTGGGTCTCGCGATCGACTCCTCGACCAGCATGGAACCGATCTGGCTGGAACTCAGGTACGTCGCCGGCCGATTCCTCGACCGTACGCTGGCCTCCGACGACCGCACCTTTCTCGTCGACTTCGACTCCATGGTGCGCCTGCTGCAACCATTGACCGGAGACAAGTCGCTACTGTCCGCCCGGCTGGATCGTCTGATTCCGTTCGGAGGCACGGCACTCAACGACGGCCTCCTGTTCTCCCTCCTGCAGTACCGGAACGAGCCGGGGCGGCGCGCCCTGGTCGTGATCACCGACGGCATCGACAAGCACAGCCGCTCCCGCCGGGAACAGGCCACCGAGTTCGCCGAGCGCCTCGGCCTGCCGATCTACTTCATCCAGCTCGACCCGAGCGGTCTACGGTTCGAGAGCGGAAGCCTTGCCGCCATCGGCATCGCCCGCCCGCGGCTCCGGCGGATCAGCCGCAGGACCGGCGGGCGGCTGTTCACGATCGAACTCTCGCCCGACACGGCGGCGTGGACCGAGGAGCTCCGGGCGGCCTTCGACCGGATCGAGGAGGACCTGCGCCACCAGCATGTCCTGACCTGGTACAGCGACGCATCGTCGGACTCCGCGTCGGTCCCCAAGGTCCGGGTCACCCGGCGCGGTCTCACGCTGCGGAGCGCCGTGCCGCTCGAGGCCATCGAGTAGCCCGAAGAGGACGAGCAGGTGAGGGCCTTACCTTCATTCCGGGTCGGCGTCGCGGCAGCGGCAGTACTCGCGCTGGCTCCAGAACTCTCCGCCCAGGATGCCATCCGCATCATTCCACCCGACCGCGAGCACCGCGAACGGCTCAGCGGTCGGGTGGAGGTCCAGACTCTGATCATCCATCCGTCGATCACCGCAGTCGAGTTCTTCCTCGGCGGCAACCGCGTCCGGCGAGTCACGGAAAGGCCCTTCACGACTCACATCCAACTCGCCGATCCGCCGCGCGAGCAGGCACTCGAAGTTCGAGGCTTCGACGATCAGGGGAACCACCTGGGCAGCGACCGGATCGTCCTCAACCGGCTCGACGTGCCCTTTGCCGTGCGCATCCTGGAGATCCGCCGCGAACAGGCGAGCGAGTACGCGACGGCCCGGGTCGAAGCCGCCGTATCGGTGCCGCGATCCGCGACTCTGGAACGGGTCGAGTTCTACCGCGGCGAACGCCTGGTCGAAGCCCTGCGCAACTTCGGCGAGGAAACCGCTACCGGCGCACCGCGCACCATCGCCGTCGACAGCCTGATGGAGTGGGTGCCCGCGGACGGCTTCGTCCGCGTGGTGGCGAGGCTCGCCGACGGCCGCGAGTGGGAGGACGCGGAACTCCTGCAGGGCGCCGAACATCGGGGCGAGATCGATGTTCAACTCGTCCAGCTTCAGGTGCTCGTGACCGACCGCGATGGAAACCCCGCAAGCGCTCTGCGGCCCGAGGACTTCCAAGTCCGCGAGAACGGCGAGAAGCGCCCGGTGGAAGGTCTCCACCAGTCCGGCGATGTCCCGCTCGTTCTGGGGCTCGCGATCGATTCCTCGAGCAGCATGCTGGCCATACGGGACCGGGTGATCGCCGTCTCCGCAGGCTTCCTCGACTCCGCCCTGTCAACAGGCGATCGAGCCTTTCTCGTTCACTTCAACCACGCGGTAGGCGTGCTCCAGCCTCCGAGCGGGCATAAGGAACTCCTCGTCAGCCAACTGCACTACCTTGATCCGAAGGGCGGTACGGCGCTCAACGATGCGATCCTCTTCTCCCTGTTGCAGTATCGCGACGAGCCTGGGCGTCGTGCCCTCGTCGTGGTTACGGACGGTCTCGACGAACACAGCCGGTCCGAACCGAACCAGGCGGCCGACTTCGCAAGGCGTCTCGGTGTTCCGATCTACTTCATCCAACTGGAACCGTTGCAAGCCTGGATCCTCGTCGGCAACTCAAACACTCGACGAGGCAGGTCCTACTCCACTACCGCCAAGCTGCGAGAACATCGGAGGGCACGGAAGCGTCTCCTGCGAATCAGCGAGCAGACTGGCGGGCGGCTTTCCCCGGTCGGGCGTTCAACTGGAAGCGCACCTTGGCCGGAGCAGCTCGCGACCGTGTTCGACCAGATCCAGAACGATCTGCGACACCAATACGTACTCACCTACTACAGCAACCAACCTCCCGGCACCGCCATCGTGCCCGAGGTCCGAGTGACCCGACGGGGCCTGAAGCTGCGAAGCGCCGTGCCGCTGGAGGCCGTCGAGTAGCGCCGGTCGGGGGTCCTACTGGCCGCCGCCCGTCGCCGCCGCTTCCCGTTCCTGGGCGCGGGCGCCGGAGAGGATGTTCGTCAAGCCGTAGTTGCCCTCGTGGCAGGCGTACTCGAAGATCGGCTCCACGGTACGCGCGAGTTTGATCATCATCGTCCAGGGTTGGACCCAGGTCGCTTCGTCCTCGTAGGTGATCCCCCACTCGATCGTGTCCGGGCCGGTGCGCGTGAAGCGCTCGACCACCTTCAGACCGTCCGTCGCTCTACCGCTGGAGCCGCCGCCTGCGGAGTAGTTCCTCGTCTCGACCACCAAGGAGTCACCCTCGAACCAGCCGCGCGAGCTGCCGTGCCAGAGCCGCAGGTCCTCGGGAAGTGTTGCCGGGTCCTTGAGCGGAATGATCCGCACGTCGTGGATCAGCTCCTGCAGGATCGCGACGTGGTCCGCAGTCTGGAAGAACTGGAAGTAGCTGTTGTACCCGGCCAGGGTGTTCGGCACGCCGAAGGTGATGCAGCGCACTCCGAGGGTCATGTCCTCGGGGCCATCCGGAACCTCGTCGCCGTAGGCCACGGCCGCCCGCATGCGCTCCATGGCCTGCTCGGTCAGCGCCGGAATCCGGCCGTTCGGCGGGTCGATCACGAGCGAGGTTCGGTTGTCGAGTTCCCGGTCGACGAGCCAGAACGAGTTGTAGTTTCCGGTGACCTGGTCGAAGCCGCGGAATTCCGGATCCTCCAGGACCCGCTGGATCAGGTAGTCGCCAAGCAGATCTCCGGCCTGGGAACCTTCCCTGATCTCGTCCAGCCGGCGCTTGAGGTCGGCGAGTTCCTCGTCGGTCAGGGTCGCCTTCTCGCCGAAGGCCCTGGGCCGCTCCAGCGGCGTGGCGCTGTTGTTCGCCCAGATTCCCTGGAAGTCGGGATATCCGTCGGCCGTCCGCGGGGTGGACCACTCCTCCGCTCCCGATGTCGATGCGACCAGAAGCAGGACCAGGAACGTCGGCACCAGCGCATGGGCGGAGTCGGTTCTCGACATCATCTCAACCTCCCTCGTCGACGGAGTCACGAGTATACGAACGGCCGGGTATCCTCCCGGCGCCAATCCCGGGGGAGACCACAGCCATGCAGCTCAGCCAGTCCGTCGCCGTCGAACGTCACGAGGAGCCGGGACGCGGGGTCGTCGGCGCGATCTGGATCGACAACCCGCCGGTCAACGCGCTGAGCCAGCACGTACGCGAGGGGCTCGCGGCGGCCGTACCGGCGGTTGCGGCCGACCCCGAGATGCAGGCGGCCGTCCTCGTCTGCCGGGGCCGCACCTTCATCGCCGGCGCCGACATTCGCGAGTTCGGCAAGCCCCGACTGCCTCCCGACACGAACGAGGTCCGGCGGATGATCGAGAAGTCGTCCAAGCCGTTCGTGGCCGCCATCCACGGCACGGCCCTGGGCGGAGGCCTCGAGATGGCGATGGCCTGCCACTTCCGGGTCGCTGACAAGAAAGCGCGCCTGGGCCTTCCCGAAGTCAAGCTCGGCATCCTGCCGGGCGGCGGCGGCACGCAGCGGCTACCCCGCCTGGTCGGCGTGCCGCGGGCGCTCGAGATGATCACGAGC
>WTGL01000247.1:0-505 GCA_011523565.1 Acidobacteriota bacterium | reverse complement strand
CGGCGAGCACATCACGGCCGCCGAGGCGCTCGACCTGGGACTGATCGACGCCGTCGTCGACAGCGAAGAGGAAGGCGGCCTCGCTGCCGGCGCGTTCCGCTTCGCCCTGCGCGCCGTGGCGGAGGGACGGGGTCTGCCCCGGGTCCGGGACATCGAGAGCCACCGCGAGGTGCTGCGCCAGAACCCGACGATCTTCAGCAACTTCCGGCGCCGGATCGCGCGCAGGACACGGGGCTTCAACGCCCCGGAGGTCTGCATTCAGTGCATCGAGGCGGCGGTCGCACTGCCGTTCGACGACGGGCTCGCCCGCGAGGCCGAGCTGTCGCGAACGCTCCACGCGGACCCGCAGTCGCGGGCCCAGCGCTACTACTTCTTCGCCGAGCGCGCGGCGCGCAAGATCCCCGACATCCCAGCGGAAACGCCGATCCGGGACATCCGCAGGGTCGGCGTGCTCGGCGCCGGCACGATGGGCGGCGGCATCTCGATGGCCTTCGCCAACGCCGGG
>WTGL01000149.1 GCA_011523565.1 Acidobacteriota bacterium | reverse complement strand
GGGTTGGGATGGGGATGGGTTCCCCGGCGGAGGGGATGAGGAGGAGGCTCCAGACGCCCTGTTCGCAGCAGGCGGCGACGATGCCGGCGGCGGTATGGGCACAGGTGGACATGCCGAAGAGCCAGGGCGGCACGCCGAACTCGGCGTTGCGGGGGCACAGGGGCGTGGCTTCGCCGGAGTCGAGGCGGTAGAGGTTCCACCAGCCGCCGCGGTCGGAGATGAAGGTGAGCCGGCCCTGGGCGTCGAAGCTCGGTTGCTGGACGGCTTCGGGGGAGGCGGGGTCGTCGCCGGCGACGAGGCGGGGGGCGGCCGGGAGGCCGCGGTCGTCGAGGTCGGCTAGCCGGAGCTCGGTGGCGTCCCACGGCATATCGGGGTGGTTCCAGCTCAGCCAGGCGAGCTTCGAGCCGTCGGGCGAGAGCCGCGGGCTGCTGTAGAAGTCGGCGCCGGAGACGAGTTCGGCGGGCGGCGGGGGGTCGGAGGGCCGTTCGGATGCGGTCGAGGAAAGGGGGATCGCCACCAGGGCGGCGATCGGTTCGCCGCCCGCGGGGTCGGGCCGTTCCTGGACGGCGATCAGGCGGCTGCGGTGCGGGTCGAGGACGAGGTCGGCGTAGTGGGCACCGTCGGGCGGGGTAAGGGCGGTGGGTGGGCCGCCGGCTGCGAGGTAGACGCGCTGGTCCTTGAAGTTGACGAAGGCGTGGGCCCCGCCGAGGAGGCAGAAGGCGCCGCCGCCGTACTCGTGGACGCGGCTGCGGACGTCGTAGCCGGGCGGGGTCAGGGTGTCGGTCGCGCCGTCGGGGTCGCGGCGGACGAGGACGTTGCGGCCGCCTTCGTCCGGGCGCCGCTCGATCCAGTACACGCGGTCGCCCGCCGCCGCGACGTCGTCGATGCGGCGCGCGCCTTCGGCGACGTCGCGGGCCGAGATCGGCGACGCCCAGGCGCCGTAGGGCGTCGGCTCGCGCACCCCCCTACCGCGGGCCGATGTCGCCGCTCGAGGACAGGATCGTGCCGGTGAGCGGGTCGTAGACGGCGATGACGAAGGTGTGCTCGCGGCGGCGCAGTTCGAGTCCGGTCTCGAAGGTGAAGTACTGGCCCGGCTGCGGCTGCTGGTTGCCGGCGATGCGGATCTTCTCCACCGGGGTCTCGGAGCGGTTGCCGTTCCTGTCCATCACCGTGACCCGGAACTCCAGCTCGTTCTGCCAGACGCCGGCTACGGGCAGAAGCGTCACTTCGTCCAGCGGGATCGCGACCCGGACCGGCACCATGATCTTGCCGAATCCCGCGCGCTGCGGCTTGCCGAAGCGCACGCCGAGCGGTTTGGCGCTGGGCGGATTGCCGAACAGCAGCGCCCCCTCGACCATCATCGTGACCTCGGTGCCGCGCGACATGTCGACGTAGCCCTCGCGGGAGCGCACCCGGTACTCGGGATAGCCGACCAGCCGCACGTCGACGTCGTGGACCGCGTCGTCCTCGCGGCGCTGCGGCTCGAAACCGAGCCAGTAGTAGGAGCGGGTGTCGGCCACGGCGTCGGCCAGCGCGGTGTCGCGCTGGGAGTTGATCATCGGCACGCCGCCCGTGGAGCGAGCCAGCAACTCGAGCGTGTGGTGCTGCATCATCTCGCGTTCCTGCATCAGGCTGCCGAGCGCGCCCTGGGACGGGTCGACCGCCGAGTTGCCGTCGAACCCGACCGACGCGTCGAGGGCGAACTCCGGCCGGAACCCCGGCACGTCGACCGGGTAGAGCGTGTAGCCGATCAGGTTCGCGGCCGAGACGAGCGGTCCGTAGAGGTCGTCCTGGCTCATCATCCGGGTGTCCGCGGCGACGCCGATGGCCGTCAGGCCCTGCATGCGGTCCGCGATCGTGTAGAGCGCCGGCGACTCCGGCCAGCCGCCGGCGAGCAACAGCATCACCTTGCGGCCCGGGCGGTTGGCGAAGCTGCGCAAGGTGGCGACCGCCGCGAGCACGGAGCGTTCCAACTGGTTCTCCAGGTTCGTCGCGTAGCGCAACTCCGTCCCGCGCAGGCTGCCGCGCAGCACGTCCTCGGGCAGGTCGACGCCGCCGTCCTCGGCGAAGCGGTCGGCGAGGGCGCTGAGATTCGCCCGGTCCAGGCGCTCCTGGTCGTTCGTGCGCAGCTCGCCCATCCGCATCAGGCCGTGGGCCCTGCGGCGGCGGGCCCGCTGCAGCGCGTCCGCCAACTGGCTCGGCGAGTTGGTCCAGGTGGTCAGCATGGTGACCGACTTGCCGTCGAAGGCGACGGCTGCCACCCGGTCGGCCGGCCCGAGCTGCGCGAAGTCCTTCTCCAGGCGGTTGAGCACCCGGTCGCGGTCGCGCGCGATCGAGAAGAAGTCGTCGATGAAGAGGAGGAAGCTCGTGCCCACCGGCTCGTTGGCGTCCAGGTCCGGCACGGCCGCGACGTCACTGCCTTCCGTCTCGCGGGCCAGCCCCTCCTGGATCTCCGTGAAGTAGTCGATCGGCACCGGCTCGCCGTCGACGAGGAGTTCGAAGTCCGAGGCCTTCAGCCCGTGGATGCGGTTGCCCTGCCGGTCCGTCACGACGACCTCGATGTTCACGACCCGGACGTCGATCACCTCGGAGAACACGGCCGGGAGGTCGTCCTGTTGGGCGGGCACGGGTGCGGCGGCGGCCGCCGCGAGGAGGATCAGCGCGGCGAGGATCCGGGGCAGGTGGAGCGGTCGGTTTGGCTTGGTCATGGGTTCGTGTTCCTGCATCCGTCGGTCGGCGGAGGGTGTAGAAGACTAACGGAATCAGGGGGTGTTTACTTCCGGGCCACCTCTCCCCGCGACGTCAGCACCGTCCCCGTCAACGGGTCGTAGACCGCGATCACCCAGGTGTGGTCCCGGCGCCGGAACACGAGGTCCGTCTCGTAGTAGAAGACCTGGCCCGGACGCGGCTTCGCGGGGCCGGCG
>WTGL01000143.1 GCA_011523565.1 Acidobacteriota bacterium | reverse complement strand
CGCCTCGACCTCCTGGCCTCCGAGCATGGTGCCCATCGTCTCGATCGTCACCGAGACCGCCACCGGCAGACGCCAGCCCAGCTCCGCGAAGGCCTCCTCGATCCCGATCAGGCCCGCCTTCACGTTCCGTGTGTCCTGGCAGGTCTCGAGCAGCAGGTAGTCGGCGCCGCCGGCGGCGAGGCCCAGAGCCTGGGTGCGGTAGTCGTCCCGCAGTTGCTCGAAGGTGACGCCGCCGGTGACCGAGATCGCCTTCGTCGTCGGGCCCATCGAGCCGCACACGAAGCGTTCAGGGCCGGCCGTGGCGCACGCCTGCCGCGCCAGTTCGGCGGCACGCCGGTTCAGTTCGAACGCGCGCTCGTGCAAGCCGTACTCGGCGAGCACCAGGGGCGTGCCGCCGAACGTGTTCGTCTCGACGATGTCGGCGCCGGCCTCCAGGTAGGAGCGGTGGACGTCGAGCACGACATCGGGCCGCGTATCGACCAGGATCTCGTTGCAGCCCTCGAGGTCCTCGCCGCCGAAGTCGTCCGGCCCCAGGTGCGCCGCCTGGAATGCTGTACCCGTGGCGCCGTCGAGAACGAGGATCCGCTGCTCCAGGGCAGCGACAAGGGCGCGCTCCCGGGCTCCCCGGTCCGGCGGTTCAAGCGGCAATGTCTGCATTCCCATGGGTCTCGGCTGGCTGGACGTTCAGCCTGAAGTCGACGCTAACGCAGGAACGATGCGCGGCGGCGCGGCGCTCCCCACGGCTCCGGAACCACCTAGCGGGGCAACCGCGGCCAGATTCCCGTGGCGAGCAGGACGCCCAGCCCGACGCCGACCGCATCGGCCACCAGATCCATCCACTCTCCGGACCGGTAACCAACCAGCATCTGCGCCACCTCGATGGCCCCGCCGTAGGCCACGGCGCCGACGGCCGCCATGAGCACGCCGCGAACCTGGCCCGCCCGCGCCGCCGGCGCGCACCAGGCCCAGGCGAGCAGCGCGAACAGCACGCCGTGCGCGATCCAGTCCCAGGGCGCCCGCGCCGCCACCTTGGGCGCATCGCCCAGGAGCAGGGCCAGGAAGCGCGCCAGGCCGTGCTCCAGCGGTTCCGCGAACACCGGCGCGGGCAGGAGCAGGAACAACGCGATGACGCCCGCGACGCCGACACCGAGCAGTCGCCAAGTGGGCGCGGGGCGCCGCCGGGGAGAATCAGCGCGGTCCGACGAACCCCTCCTTCTCCAGGTGGAGGATGACCTGCTGGGCAGCCTCCTCGGCGGTGATATCGGTCGTGTCGATGACCATGTCCGGGTTCTCGGGCGCTTCGTACGGATCCGAGATGCCGGTAAAGGCGTCGATCAGCCCCGCTCTGGCCTTGGCGTAGAGCCCCTTGACGTCTCGTTCTTCGCACACTTCGAGCGGTGTCGCGACGTGGATCAGGATGAACCCGCCGACATCCTCGATCATCTCGCGCACGTCCTCGCGGACGCTCTCGTACGGGGCGATCGGAGCGCAGATCGCGACACCGCCGTTCTTCGTGATCTCCGAGGCGACGAACCCGATCCGCCGGATGTTGATGTCGCGGTGTTCCCGGGAAAAGCCGAGTTCCGAGGACAGGTTGGTGCGCACGATGTCGCCGTCGAGCAGCGTCACCGGCCGGCCGCCGGCCTCGAGGAACCTGACCAGGAGGACGTTCGCGATGGTCGACTTGCCGGCGCCGGAAAGCCCGGTGAAGAACACGGTGAAACCCTGGTTGCTGCGAGCCGGATGGCTCCGGCGCAACTCCCGGGCCACCTCCGGGAAGGTGAACCACTCCGGGATCGGCAGGCCGCGGCGCAGGCGGCGGCGCAGGTCGCTGCCGGAAATGGAGAGCGTCCGCTCGCCCTCCTTCACGGTGTCCACCGGTTCGTACGAGTCGCGGTCCTCCACGTAGACCATCAACCGGAAGGGAACCATCTTCACGCCGAGTTCCGCCTCGTGCTCGACCATCAGCTCCTGCGCGTCGTAGGGGCCGTAGAACGGCCGGCCCTTCGAATCGACCCCCGGGCCCGCATGGTCGCGGCCGACGATCAAGTGCGTACACCCGTAGTTCCTGCGGATCAGGGCATGCCAGAGCGCCTCGCGCGGCCCCGCCATGCGCATGGCGAGAGGGAGCAGCGCCAGCTCCGCGGTGTGGCGCGGATAGTGGGCGAGGACCTTGCGGTAGCAGCGGACGCGTGTGTAGTGATCGAGATCGCCCGGCTTCGTCATGCCGACGACGGGGTGAATCAGCAGGTTCGCTTCCAGCTCGCGGGCCGCCCGCAGCGTCAGCTCGAAGTGCGCCCGGTGCATCGGGTTCCGGGTCTGGAAGGCCACCGCCGTCTTCCAGCCGAGCTGTGCGAATCGGCGCCGCAACTGCTGGGGCGTCTTCCGCAGTCCGGGGAAGTCGTAGTGACGGGGTAGCTGGATCCCCTCGATCCGGCCGCCGACGGAGACGGTGTTCGTCCGCTGGTACAGATGAGCGACACCGGGGTGAGCCTGGTCGAGCGTGCCGTAGACCAGTTCCGCTTCCTTGCGCCGGTCGTGCTCCCAGACGTCCTCCACCGTGAGCACGGCCAGCATCAGTCCCTCCGGATCGCGCAGCACCAGCTTCGATCCCGGTTCGAGATCGGAAGCGGCCTCCGGTGTTACATCAAGGGTGATCGGGATCGGCCACAGCGAACCGGACGGCAGACGCATCGTCTCGCAGACACTGTCGAAGGCGGCGCGGTTCATGAACCCGTCGAGCGGCGCGAAGCCGCCGCACATCAGCAGCTCCAGGTCGCAGATCTGGCGCGGCGTCAGTGTCCAGGAGGGCCATTCCCGCGAGCCCCCCCGCAGTTCGCTCAGGCGATCCGGGGCGGCGATCAGCGACCGTGGCGAGCCGCTGCGCCGCGCCCCTCGCGGCTCGGTCATCATCTGCTCCGTCGAC
>WTGL01000039.1 GCA_011523565.1 Acidobacteriota bacterium | reverse complement strand
CTACTCGGTGGACGGGCACTGGCTCGTGCCCCACTTCGAGAAGATGCTCTACAACCAGGCCCACCTGCTTCGCGCCTACGTGCTGGCCTACCGGCTGACCGGCGATCCGCTGCTGGCGCGGGTGGCCCGAGAGACCGCCGACTACGTCCTGCGCGACATGACCTCCCCGGAGGGGGGCGCCTTCTATTCGGCCACCGACGCGGACAGCGAGGCCGAGGACGGCGAGTCGGTCGAGGGAGAGTTCTTCGTCTGGACCAAGGACCAGCTCCGCGAGGCCCTGGAGCCCGCCGACGCCGAACTGGCGATCCGCCTCTTCGGCGTGACCGACGCGGGGAACTTCGAGCACCGGAACATCCTCTTCCTCGACCGGCCGCTGGACGAGAGCGCCGCCGACTTCGGACTGCCGCTGGACGAGTTGCTCGACCGGCTCGACGGCATCCGCGAACGCCTGTACCAAGTCCGCGAGCGCCGTCTGCATCCCCTGCGCGACGACAAGGTGCTCACCTCCTGGAACGGGATGATGATCCGCGCCCTGGCCGAGGCCGCCGGCGCTCTGTCCGAGCCGGCCTACGCCGAGGCGGCCGCGCGGGCGGCCGATTTCCTGTGGCGCAACAACCGCCGCGACGACGGCGGCCTGTGGCGCGTCTGGCTGGACGGCGAAGCGTCGACTTCCGGGCTGGTCCAGGACTACGCCCACCTGGTTCACGCCTTCGTCGCTCTTTACGACGTGACCTCCGACGGCAGGTGGCTCGAGCGATCCGCCATCGTTGCGGCCGAGATGGTCGAGCGCTTCTGGGATCCCGCTCCCGCTCCGGCAGAGGAAGGCGCCCCTACCCCACCGAGCCTCGGCAGCGGCTTCTTCATCGCCGAGCGGGAAAAGGCCAACCTGCTGATCGCCCAGCCCAAGAGCCCGACCGACGGCGCCGTCCCCTCCGGCAACTCGGTGGCCGTCCGCGCTCTCGCCGAACTCGGCCGCCGCACCGGCGAGCGGAACGCAACCGACCGCGCCCTCGCCACCGTCGCCGCGTTCGCCGCCAACATCGAGAGGATGCCGGCCGCCTACACCTACATGCTGACCGGACTCGCCGTGGCCCTCGACGGCGACGCGGGACCGCGCGCCACCGCCGGCAACGGCGCCGTCCTCGCCGCCGCCGCCCTACGACCCGCCGACGATGCCGGCGAGTACGAAGTCGACGTCGACCTCGTGATCAAGGAAGGCTGGCACCTGAACGGCCCCGAACCGCTCCAGGAAGACCTGATCGGCACTCAGGTCATCGGTGCCGGCAACGGCTTTGAGGTGACCGACATCCACTATCCCGAACCCCGGCGAACCCAGGTCAGCACTCAGTCTGGTGACGTCCTGGTCTACGAGGGCCGAAATCGCATCTCGTTCCGGCTCCGCCCCTCAAGCTCCGCCCCCGAAGAACTCCCTGTGTCGGTTCCGATCTCGATCCGACTCCAGGCCTGTGACGACCAGATCTGCCTGCTGCCCGAGATGGTTGTTCTCGAGATCCCCCTCGCCGGCTCTCGTGGAACTGGCGGCCTAGAGGAGCCGGCCTGACGGCCGGCGCGTGTTTCTAGCCGCCTCCGGCGGCAGCCGGCGAGGACGCCGGCGCACCCAGTGTGCGACCGGTTCCCGGTGCGTCAGCGCGGCGCGGACGCCGCGACTCTACTCCTGGTTCTGCAGGATCTCTCGGCAACGCCCGCCAGCCCAGTCGGGTCAGGAGGGGTCGGCTCCCAGGTGCCTCTGAACGAGCGACGGCCCGCGGCCTCCCAAGCACCGACGCCCAATCGGAGCGAGTGAAGCGGAGTGAGCGTCACCCCTCCCATCTCCTCTCAAGCGCTCACGTCACCTGGGAGCCGACCCCTCCTGACCCAAGACGGGCGGGTGCGTCCGTCGCCGCAGTCGTCTACGGAACCGCGATGCAGTACAGGTTGCGGCGGCCGCGCAGGTAGATCTCGTCGCCGACGATGGCCGGTGAGGCGTCGAAGCGATCGTCGAGTTCGTTCTCGGCCAGGACTTCGAAGGTCGGTCCCGCCTTCGCGACCAGGAACTCGCCGTCGCGGCTCGTGAAGTAGACGCGGTCGCCGACCCCGACCGGCGACGCGTACACGTTGCGGACCGGCCCCAGCCGCTGGTTCGCGTAGAGCGCCTCACCCGTCCTGGCGTCGAACGCCGACAGGATGCCGTTGTTCGACTTCGTGAAGTAGATGACGCCGTCGTGCAGCAGCGGCGAAGGCACGTAGGGAGTGTCCCGGTCAACGGACCACACCACGTTCTCCGTGCCCGTGATGTCCCCTTCGGCCCCGTCGAGCCGAACGGCGAGCAGCTTGCTGCCGCGGAAGCCGCTCGTCAGGTAGACAACGCCGTCGGAGTACACGGGCGAGGGAATCGCGTTGACCGTCATCCCGGTCGTATCCCAGATCGGCTCGCCGGTGTCGGCGTCGTAGGAGCGGATTCGCTGCGTCGCGCTCGTTACGACCTGCGTGCGCCCGTCGTGCTCGACCACGAGCGGCGTCGTCCAGGCCGTTATCTCGTCCCGGTCGCGACGCCAGATCTCCTCCCCGGTGTTCTTGTCGAGGGCGACCATGAAGGAGTCGTCCTCGTGATCCCAGATGACGAACACGCGGTCGCCGTGCAGCGCCGGCGAACTCCCCTCGCCGAAACCGAGCCGGGTCCTCATGTCGCCGAAGTCGCGGCGCCAAAGCTCGTTGCCATCGAGATCGAACGCGTAGAGGCCCTGCGAACCGAAGAAAGCGATCAGCACCTCGCCGTCCGTGACCGGCGATCCGGAGGCCCAGGTGCCGTCGGGATGGGTGCCTCCAGAGGGCGCCTCCGTACGCACGGTCCGCTTCCAAACGGTCGACCCGCTCGCGCGGTCCAGCGCGTGGACCTCGTAGCTCAGGACCTGGTCCGGTGAGATGCCGCCACGCCTGCCGGCCGGCGGCGCGCTCTCTACCTTCTCGCCGGTCGGCACGGCCGTCGTCAGAAACAGCCGGTCGCCCCAGACGATGGGGGACGAGAGGCCGAGACCCGGCACCGCCTTCTTCCACCGCACGTTCTTCGTTTCGGACCACTCGATCGGAGGGTTTCCGCCCAGCGCCGACCCGGTCCGGCTCGGGCCGCGCCACGCCGGCCAGCCGCCTTCCACATCCGAACTCGCGGGCGGCGCCGCCATCGCGACGCCGGCCACCAGGGCGAGCACAGCTATCGGCGCGACGCGTTCCGGGCGTAGCACTCCATCCAGACGCATGACCGGCACGGCGACCCTCCTACAGACTCTCGTGAATCGAAGTGATGAAGACCGACTCGTTGATGAACCCGGAGCCCCAG
This sequence comes from Acidobacteriota bacterium, assembly GCA_011523565.1. GTDB lineage: Bacteria > Acidobacteriota > Thermoanaerobaculia > Multivoradales > Multivoraceae > Multivorans. The sequence continues at coordinate 17,356 of WTGL01000039.1, read as the reverse complement.
CCGTTCCATTCCTCGGGCAGTCCGGCGGCCTGAATCTCCTCCACCGACTTGCCGGCGTCCTTGCCAGCCTCGACCGCGGCGACGCACTCCACCAGCATTCGGTGGTACGTCTTCAGGTCATCGACCGACGACAGGGGCCCGTGGCCGGGGATGACCTTCGCATCCGCCGGAAGGTGCTCCAGCACCTCCCCGATGCTGTCGCGAAGTCCCACCGCGTTGCCGCCGTTGCCGACATCGACGAACGGAAAGCGTCCCGCGAAGAACTGGTCGCCCAGGTGAATGACGTTCGAATCCGTGAAGTAGATATAGCTGTCGCCGTCCGTGTGACCGCCGGTCAGGTGACCGATCATGATCTCTTCGCCGTTGAAGTGGATCGACACCCCGTCGTCGTAGGTCACGACGGGGAGAGCCTCCTTCGGCGCCGGCTCGGCCGGCCGGCCGCGCACGCCAGCGCCCTCCGCCAGACGCTTGCGCACGTTCGTATGCGCCACGATCAGCGCCTCCTTGCCGAAGATCACGTTGCCGCCCGTGTGGTCGAAGTGGAAGTGGGTGTTGACGACGAACTCGAGGTCGCCCGGCGAGATCCCAGCGAGCGCCGCCCGAATCTTGTCGGCCAGAGGCGCGAACTGATCATCGACGATCAGGATGCCGTCCTCGCCCGCCGAGACGCCGATGTTGCCGCCCGCGCCCGTCAGCATGTGGACGGCGCCGGAGACATATTCGGCCGTCACCTCGACGGCCGAGAAGTCCTGCTGCGCCGCTGCTGGTGCGGCGAGGAGCAGCACTGCCACCGCGGCGACGAACGCAAGAGAGCGGTTGCGAGGCATGGTACGGGTCACAGCGTGTGTCTCCTTTCAGTGCGAGAGAGCGTAGAGAACCAGGTTCACGCCGAACGGGTAGGACTTCGTCAGCGAGAAGCGCTCGAAAAACTCCCGCGACTCCCCTTCACGCTCCCAGCCGTCGGCAATGTCCGTGTTGTGGGTCATCGCGACCATCAGGCGGCCGCTCTCGTCGAAGATCCCCCGGAAGTGGGGCTCCGCGGAGTTCATGCCACGCTCCGAGGTGTCGGCGCGGCCGGTCATGTTCCAGTACTGGATCGACGGGATCTGGGGCACCTCGTCGACGGTAAAGAACGTCCGGAAGATCGGGTGCGTCGGCGGGATGTCGACGATCGGGTAGTCGCCCGCAGGCAGCACGCGACCGATCTGGCTTGCCCAGCGGTTCCAGGCATCCGGGCCCCAGAAGTCGTCGACATAGAGGAAGCCGCCAGCCAGCAGGTACTTCCGCAGGTTCTCCGCTTCGACGTCGTTGATGCCGATCGTGCCGACATCCGACATGAACAGGAACGGGAACTCGAACAGCCGCGGATCATCCAGCGTCAGGACCAGGTGCTCCGGATCCCCGTAGGCGGTCCGCTGGATCTCGACCGTCGTCAACTGGGACAGCCGCGTCATGAAGTTGTACTCGGAGTCGGGGTAGTCGGTGAACCAGCCCTGCCCCAGCCACTCGTCGACGACCTGGCGATACTGTCCACGGCAGAAGACGAACCCCTCGAGGTACTGGCGGCCCTCCTCCGGATAGCGGGCCGGAACCGGGCGCCACCACTGGGCAGTCACCAGGGAGGAGACCAGCAGGGTCGACACGGCCAGGATCGCCGGCAAGCGCCATCCTCGTCCTGTCCCGGCCGTGACCTCCATGGCGCAATCGTAGCGCGTGCCGGACGCTAGGATTGCCGGCATCCCTCTTCAGAACGTCAAACGCCCACCGGAGGACGTCCGATGAACGCCGAACCTCTCTCCCGAAGGACCCTGATCGCCGGCGCCGCCTCGGTTGCGGCGGCCGCCGCGGCACCGGCCGCGCTCGCGGCGCAGCAGGAGCGGGTGATCAAGAACGGGAGGATCCGCCAGTCCGTGTGCAAGTGGTGCTACGGCAGCATTCCGCTCGAGGAACTCGCGGCCGCCGCCAGCGGGATGGGACTCGAATCGATCGAAATCCTGGGCCCGGATGCCTTCCCAACCCTCCAGGAACACGGCCTCTCCTGCGCGATGACGAACAGCCATGGCATCACCAAGGGCATCAATGATCCCGCCAACCACGAGGCCTGCCTGGAGGCGATCACGGCCGCGATCGACGCCACCGCCGAGGCCGGCTTCCCCAACGTGATCACGTTCTCGGGCAACCGCAACGGCATGCCTGACAGCGAGGGCCTCGAGAACTGTGTGACGGCCCTGAAGCAGATCGTCGGCCACGCCGAGCAGAAGGGCGTCACGATCTGCATGGAGTTGCTGAACTCCAAGGTCAACCACGCCGACTACATGGCCGACAACATGCCCTGGCTGGTCGAACTCGTGGACCGCGTCGGCTCCGACCGCTTCAAGATCCTCTACGACATCTACCACGCGCAGGTCATGGAAGGCGACGTCATCCGGACGATCCGCGACTACCACCAGCACATCGGCCACTACCACACTGCCGGCAACCCGGGCCGCAACGAACTCGACGAGAACCAGGAGCTGTTCTACCCGGCGATCATGCGCGCCATTCTCGAGACCGGCTACACGGGTGTTGTGGGCCAGGAATTTATCCCCAAGGGAGAGGACAGGCTGGCCGCGCTAGCTCACGGCGTTCGCGTCTGCGACGTCTGATCCCGGAACAGGCACGCAAACCCGACCATCGTCAGCACGGCGAGCGCGGACAGCGAGTACCAGAGCGCCGAGTAGTTGAGCACGCCGGCGTCACTGGTGAACAGCTCGGATAGCACCTGCAGCACGGGCGCGGCGAGCACCGGGCCCAGGCCCAGAATCACGATCCCGAACACGGTCTGCGCCGAGTGGCGGACGTCCTCCTCCGCGATGCGGTCGACGTAGATGAACGCGGCGGCAAAGAAGCACGCATAGCAGAGGCCGTGCAGCGCCTGGCTGGCGACGATCAGGGGCACGGGGAGGAACACGCTGCCGAAGATCGCGTAACGGGCCGCGTAGGCGAGCACGCCGATCGTGATCACGCGGCGGAAACCGAACCGCGACAGCAGCCAGCCGGTGGCCACCATGACCGCGATCTCGGCGAACTGCCCGATGCTCATCGCCGGGCCGATCCGGCTGTCCGGTAGCCCGAGTTCCTGGCTCATGAAGGGCGCCGTCTGCATGAAGTAGATCTGGTGGATCACCGCCACCGGCAGGCTCGCCGCCACGAGGACGGCGAAGGACCGCTGCCGGAAGAGCCCGAACGCCTTCGCGAAGGCGAGCTTCTCCTTCGCGTCCCGCCGCGGCGGCGTCGGCGGCAGGAAGAGGCAGAAGAGGGCGTAGCCGAAGGCGAGCACCCCGCTCCACACCAGGGAGTCGACGAGGCGGGCCGTCGCGTCCGGTGCCTCGACCCCGACGTAGAACGGCGGCAGCCAGGAGAGCCGCACGTCGGAGAGCAACCAGAACAGCGGGAAGGCCCAACTGGCCACGATCCAGCCGACCGTTCCCCACACCCGCACCCGCGGGAACTCCCGGTCGCCGTCGTCCATGTGGGCGAACGCGAGCGAGTTCGACAGAGCCAGCGTCGGCGTGTAGAGCACCGAATAGAGCACGGACAGCCAGAGCCAGGCGCTGAAGGTGGTCTGGTAGGCGGTGACGATCTTGACCACGCCGCCGGCCACCAGGAGCACGGCGAGCACCCGCTGGGTCGAGAACGACCGGTCGGCGAGCTGGCCCGCGACGAAGGGCGCCGTCACCGCCCCGATCGAACTCGCAAGCCCGAGGATCCAGCCGATCTGACCGGGTGTGAAGCCGAGACCGCCCTCGGAGGGCTCCGCCTGGAGGTAACGGGCAAGCACCGGCAGCCACACTCCCCACACTCCGTACTGCAGGAGCATCATCACGGAGAGCCGCAGGTACGTTTGCCGTTTCACCCGTGCATCCTACGCCGCCTCCCCACCCGGCCGGCCGTCAACCGATCCCGTGAACCGATCTACAATCCCGCGTCCATCCGGTTCGATGAGAAACGACGAAGAGACAGCGGGCGCCGGTCCGTCCGGCAAAGGCGCAGCCCTCGCCGGCATCCAGGTCGTCGACGCGGCCGGCACCGTTGCGACCGCCTACTGCGGCAAGCTGTTCCGCGACCTCGGAGCACGGGTCACGAACCTCGAACCGCCCGGCGGGGGACATCCGATCCGCAGTTTGCCCCCCTTCCATCCGAAGGCCCCGGCACCGGAGGCGAGCGGACTCGCCACGTGGCTGTCGCTCGGCAAACAGAGCATCGCGGCCCACATCGAGGACGGGGCCGGCCTCCACCTCCTGAGTACCGCCGACATCATCCTGGATGACGACCCCGGTGCCGGCCTGGAGCTTCACGACGGCCAGATCCGCCTGTCCCTGTCATGGTTCGGGGCCACGGGGCCCTACGCCGCGCGAACTGCCACGGACCAGGTCATCAGCGTCCACACGGCCGCGGCACGGGCGGTCGGCCCGGCCGAGGGGCCTCCGATCCTGACCACGGGACACACGCCCCAGGTCGTTGCCGGCACCCTCGCCTACGTCGCCGGCGTCGGCCATCTCCTGGCGCGGGAGACCGGCGGTCTCGGGGCAGCGGTTCACCTCGACGTCTCCATCTTCGAGGCCGCGATGTGCATCACCGAGCCTGGTCCGCCCGGCACGCTGGCGACCGGCGTCATCCGCCCCCGGATCGGCATCAACCGCTTCTGGCCCACCTACCCGGCCTGCGTCTACCCGTGCCGGGACGGTTGGCTCGGCGTGACCACGGTGACGCCGTCGCAGTGGCGAAGCCTGTGTTCGCTGCTGGACCTTCCCGAGCTGGGCTCCGAGCCGCGCTACCAGGTGTCGATCAACCGTCTCGAAGACGCCGACCGGATCGACGCGCTACTCGCACCCCGCTTTCTCGAACGGAACGCGCTGGAGTGGGTGGAGGCCGGCCAGGCGGCCCGCATCCCCTTGGCCCTCGCTCCCACCCCGGCCGAGCTCTTCGAGCTCGATCAGTTTCGCGGCCGCGGCGCCTGGGTCGAAGCCGAACACCCCGACCAGGGGCGTTTTCTCGCCGCCGGCACGCCGTTTCGCCTGCACCGCACGCCCGCCACGCCAGGCGGCTCGGCGCCGCGCCTGGGAGAGCACGGCACAAGGCGGGCCTGGGGGGAGGCGCCCAGCGACCTCGGAGCGAGCGACTGCCGATGCCGTGAGGAAACCGACGCCCAACCAGAGCGAGCGGAGCGGAGCGAACGCCCCACCCTCCATCCACCGAGGAAGCGTGCACCCATGTGGCGCGTCCCCGCGCCACATGCGTCGCAGGCCGTGCGTCCGCTGGCGGACGCGCGGATGCCGCCTTCGCTGGGCGCCTCCCCCCAGGCCCGCCGTCCCACACTGCTCGGCGACATCCGCATCGTCGACCTGACGATGGGCTGGGCGGGTCCGCTCGCCACCCGCCAGCTCGCCGACATGGGCGCCGAGGTGATCAAGGTCGAGTCCTGCCAGTACTTCGACTGGTGGCGCGGCTGGGAGTCGACGCCGGAGACGATCGCGCAGAAGCTCTTCGAGCAATCCACCGCCTTCAACACGACCGGCCGCAACAAGTTCGGCATTACCCTCGACCTGACCAGCCGTCGCGGAGTCGATCTGCTGCTGCGCCTGGTCGCGATCTCGGACGCCGTGATCGAGAACTACACCGCAAGCGTCCTCCCCAAGCTGGGGCTCGCCTACGAACGCCTTCTCGAGGTGAACCCGGAGCTGGTCATGGTGTCGATGCCTCCCTTCGGCGCCAGCGGCAAGTGGATGCACCACCGTGGCTACGGTTCGACGGTCGAGCAGGCGTCCGGACTGCCTCACCTCAACGGCCGCGCCGGGGATCCGCCCACGATGCAGCACGTGGCGCTCGGCGATCCGATCGCCGGGATCAACGGCGCCGCGGCGCTGCTCACCGCGCTAAGGCACCGGCGGCGGACCGGCGAAGGCCAGTACGTCGATCTCTCCCACGTCGAATCGATGTTCCCGCTGGCCGCCCACGGACTCGTCGCACAGGCGATGCGAGGCGAACCGCCTGAACGTCAGGGAGGACGCCATCCGCTGCACGCCCCCTGGGGCGCCTACCCGTGTATCGGCGCGGAACCGTGGATCGCCATCACGGTCGAGACGGACGAACAGTGGCGGCGGCTTTGCGGAGCGCTGGACATGGACGAGTCCGACCCCCGCTTCGCCGCCCGGGCGGGCCGCAAGGAGCACGAGGACGATCTCGACCGGGCGCTCGGCAAGAGGACAGGGCTCCACGACGGCATGGCGCTTGAGCGCCGTCTGGCTGCGGCCCGGGTCCCGGCGGCGGTCCTCCGCAACACGATGGACGTGCTCTACGACCCGCATCTCGCCGCCCGCGGCTACTGGCAGTGGCGCGAACGCGCCTTCGTCGGCGACCAGCCCAACCCGTCGGCACCCTTCCGTCCGGTGGCCGGAGACGGCAGGAGTCGCCCCTACGCCGTCGAGTGGCCGGCGCCCACGCTCGGTCAGCACAACCGCGAGGTGCTGGCCGCGTTGCTCGACCTCAGCGCCGCCGAACTCGACGCTCTGGAACGCGATCAGGTGATCGGAACGGAGCCGGTCGTATGATCCCGCCCAGCCATGATGGTCGTACTGGCGCTCGTCGCCGCCTTCGCTGCAGCGCCCGGAAACCCTGAGGACGACTCGCCGGCATTCATGGAAGTCGCCGCCGAGGTCGGGATCGACTTCGTCCACTACAACGGGATGACCGGGCAGCTCTACACGGCCGAGGTGGTAGGCGCCGGGGTCGCCCTCTTCGACTACGACAACGACGGCGACCTCGACGTCTATCTCGGCCAGGGCAGGTGCTTCGACGGCGACGAGGATCGCGAGCCGATCTTCCAGCCGCCTGCGGCCGAACCAACCGACCGCCTGTTCCGGAACGGCCTCACCGAGACCGGGCAACTCCGCTTCACCGACGTCACGGCTGCCGTCGGCCTCCACGCACCGGGTTACAACGTCGGGATCGCCACCGCCGACTACGACCGCGACGGCTGGGTCGACCTCTACCTGACGAACCTGGGCTCGAACCAGCTCCTCCGCAACCTCGAGGGCCGCGGCTTCGAGGACCGAACGGCCTTCGCGGGAGCCGACGACCGCCGGTTCAGCGTGCCAGCGGTCTTCTTCGACTACGACGCCGACGGCTGGCTCGACCTCTATGTCGGCAACTACCACCGCTTCCACCGGGCGAACCGCAAGCGCTGCTTCCTGACCGGCGGCAAGCCGGACTACTGCGGCCCCCTCAGCCATCCGGCCGAGGCTGACCGGCTGTTCCGCAACCAGGGCGACGGCACCTTCGTCGACGCCACGCTCCGTTCCGGCCTCGGCCGAGCCTCGGTGGCACCCGCCACGGCGCTCGGTGCGGTCGCAGCCGACTTCAACGACGACGGTCTGGTCGACCTCTACGTCGCCAACGACCAGATGGCGAACCACCTGTGGCTCAACCAGGGCGACGGCACGTTCCTCGAGGACGCCGTGTTCGCGGGCGCCGCCTTCGACCGCGACGGACGCCCGCAGGCCAGCATGGGGGTCGCCGCCTCGGACTTCGACGGCAACGGCGCGCCCGACATCTTTCTCTCTCACCTGGTCCGGGAGCACAACACGCTCTACCTGAATGACGGCGACGGGCTCTTCGACGACCGGTCGCGCGAGGCCGGCCTGGTCGATGCGAGCTGGCCGATGACCGGCTTCGGCGCCGCCAGCCTCGACGCCGACGGCGACGGCGTGCTCGACGTCTACGTCGTGAACGGGGCCGTGCGGCGGATCGAGTCCCAGGTCGAGGCCGGCGACCTTCACCCGCTGCGGATGGAGAACCAGCTCTTCCGCGGCCTCGGCGGCGGCCGCTTCGAAGGCGTGCCGGCGGAACGCCGGGAGCGGCCGGTCCACATCGAGGTCAGCCGCGGCCTGGCCGTCGGCGACCTGGACAACGACGGCGATCCCGACCTCGTCATCTCCAACAACGCCGGACCGGCCCGCGTGCTCCTGAACCAGCGGCGGCCCGGCAACGACTGGATCGGCCTGCGCCTGGTCGAGCCTGCCGACGACGGCGGCGGGCAGCGGCTGGTCGACGTCTACGGCGCCCGAGCACGCCTGAAAGACGCCGGTGGCTGGCGGCGGGTCCACACCGACGGCAGCTACGCCGCGGCCCGCGACCCGCGCCTCTTGTTCCCGCTGCCCGGCGACGACGACCCGGCCGAGGAAGGCGCAGTCCGCGTCGTCGAGGTTCGCTGGCCGGACGGCGTTTCCGAGGAGATGGAAGTCCAGATCGGCCGCTACAACGTCCTGAAACGGACCGCCGCGGCCCGAGGGACGCCGCCTTGATCCGACTGCGCTTCCTGAGAAAGAGGTCGGCCCTCGGCCGTCGTTCTTCTGGCCGCCTTCGGCGGCAGCGGGTCGGAAGACCCGCGCACCCAGTGGGCGGCCTTCTCCTCTGCCTCGGCCTTGCCGGCGCGGCGGCCGCGCAGTCCGGCGCCCAGGAGCCGCCCTCCGCCGGCGACGCCCGCAAGGTTCGCACCCTGCTCTCGCTCGACGCCGTGCCCGAACCGTCGCTCGACCACCTCGACGGCGGCAGCCGCGAGCGGATCGCGGCCGACCGCGCGGCCGCGGCCGACGCCCTCGCCGGCGCCGCGACCGACGAAGAGGCCCAGTCCGCGGCCAACTCCTTCGCCGACGTCTGCCTCCAGTACCTCCACCACGAACTCCACGGCGCGGCGTCCGTGTGTCTGGCACAGCTCCGGCTGCTGGCGCCGAATGACTTCCAGTGGGCGTACTACGAGCTGTTGCTCCGCGACGCCACCGGCGACCTGGAGCGCGCCCGACTCTCCGCACGCGCAGCGCTCGAACTGCGTCCCGGCGACACGGCGACCCTGATCCGCAGCGGCGACCTCTATCTCTCCGGCGGCGATCTCGACGCGGCCGAGGCGGCCTACGCACGAGCGCTCGAAGTACGGCCCGAGAGCGCGGCGGCGCGGTTCGGACTCGGTCGGGTGGCGATGGACCGGGGCCGGATCGAGCAGGCGATCGCCGCTTTCGAAGACGTCCTGGGCTCGCAGCCGGAAGGCAGCGTCGTCCACCACCACCTGGGAATGGCGCTGAGGGCGAACGGCGACACGGCCAGGGCGCGCGCCGAACTTGCGCTCAACCGCCAGGTACCGATCGCGATCGTCGATCCCCTCCGCGACCGGCTCCAGCTCTTCGGCGTCAAGACCGAGGCGCGCTTCGACCGCGCGGTGCGCGCCGCCCGCTCCGGGCGGCACGGGGAGGCGGTCGCCCTCTACCGGGAGCTCCTGGCCGAAGACGACGCCGACCCCGACGTCCACTTCAACCTCGCCCGCTCCCTGATCGAAACCGGCGAGCCGGTGGCCGCCGAGGACCACCTGCGACGCGCGATCGACGCGCGGCCCTCACACGGTGCGGCGCACTTCAATCTCGCTCTCCTGCTGGGCCGGACCGGACGCACCGACGAGGGCGCGCGACACCTGGAGCGAGCCGCCGACATCGACCCGGAGAACCTCCAGTGGCGGCTGGCGCGGGCACGGGCGCGGGCCGGCGCCGGCAACGTCGACGGCGCACGCGCCGAACTCGAGGCGATCGTCCGCCTCGACCCCGGAGCGGTCGAGGCGCACCGGCTGCTGGCGGTCCTGCTGCTCGAGAGCGGCGAACCGATCCGCGCCGCCGATCACCTGGCGGCCCTGGCCGCGCTGACGCCGGACGATCTCCGCGTCCACTTCAACCTCGGGCTGACGCGATTCCAGAGCGGGCAGTTCGCCGCCGCCCGCGCAGCGCTCGAAGCGGCGCTCAACCGTTTCCCCGGCGATCTGGCGGTGCGCCACCTGCTCGCCCGGATCCTCGCCACCAGCCCTGATCCGTCGGCGCGCGACGGCGCTCAGGCGGTGGCGCTCGCCCAGTCCGTCGTCGACGAGCAGCCGGCCGTCGACCACCTGGAGACGCTGGCGATGGCAATGGCCGAAGCCGGCCGGTTCGCGGAAGCCGTCTCCTGGCAGCAACGGGCGCTGAACCGCGAGCGCGAGACCTCGGGCGTCAACTCTCCACAGCGACTCGAGCGCCTCCGTCTGTACGAAGCACAGCAGCCGCTCCGCGCACCCGCCGACGGTCGCTAGGCGTGCACCGGATCCCCAGCGGCTTCGCACCCAGGACCTCGTCCAGCCGGCTAGGGGGATGGACCGCCGCACTCATCCTCTTCCTGCCCGCCGGCGCGCCGGCACAGCCGTCTTCCACCCGCCCGGCGGCCGTCGACGCCAGCCACGAGCGCATGCTCGAGGCGCTGGAGACGATCCGCATGGAGGACCTGGACGGCAATCCCTGGCTGGGCGAGGCCACTGCCCGTGAGGCCCGCGAGGCCCTGGCGGCCGCAGCCGAGGCGCCTGCCGAGCGGCGCTTCCGGCTGCTCGTCGACCTGGCGGAGGAGGAACTGCGCCTCGGCGACGAAGCAGCGGCCCTGGAACGCTTCGGCGAGGCCTACGGACTCATGTCCGAGTCGCCGGCGACGCTCGGGAATCAGACCGAGACCCTGTTCCGGATCGCCGTCGCCTGGCTGCGCTACGGCGAGAGCAGGAACTGCGCCGGGCTGCACGGGTCGGCAGGGGGTGCCGAGGCGTGCATCCTGCCGATCCGCGGCGAGGCCGTCCACAGCGACCGCGAAGGCTCCCTGCAGGCCGCCCGCTTCCTGCGCGAATACCTCGACGCCGTACCGCCGAACTCGGTCCAGACGGTCAAGGCGAGGTGGCTCCTGAACCTGGCCCACATGACCTTGGGCGACCACCCGGGCGCCGTCGAGCCGGAACACCGGCTACCCCTGGCGGCCTTCGGCTCGGACGCCGAGTTCCCCCGGTTCGTGAACGTCGCTCCGGAACTCGGGATCGACAGCTTCAACCTGTCCGGCGGCGCCGTCGTCGACGACTTCGACGGCGACTTCGACCTCGACATCTTCACCACCTCCTTCGATCCCGCGGTCTCGCCCCGGCTGTTCCTGAACGACGGCGGCGGCAACTTCACCGACGCCTCCGAGGCGGCCGGTCTGGACGGGCTCTACGGCGGCCTGAACGTCGTCCACGCCGATGTCGACAACGACGGCGACCTCGACCTGTTCGTGCTCCGCGGCGCCTGGTTCGGCACTTACGGCAAGCACCCGAACTCCCTGCTGCGAAACGAGTCGGCCGATGGCGGCGAGTCGGGGCCGCCGGTGTTCCGGGACGTCACGTTTCTCTCCGGCCTGGCCGAGGCCCACTACCCCACCCAGACCGCCGCCTGGGCCGACGTCGACAACGACGGGGACCTCGATCTCTTCGTCGGCAACGAGCACAGCCCGGCCGTCGAAGCGCCGTCGCAGCTCTTCCGCAACGAAGGACCGGACGACGACGGGATCACCCGGTTCCGTGACGTCGCCGGCGAAGCCGGACTCGCCGTTCGCGCCTTCGTCAAGGCCGCGGTCTGGGGCGACTACGACAACGACCGCTTCCCCGACCTCTACCTGTCCGTGCTGGGCGGGCCGAACCGTCTCTTCCGCAACCGCGGCGACGGAACCTTCGAGGACGTGGCGCCGCGGCTCGGCGTCACCGGACCCCGGCAGAGCTTCCCGGCGTGGTTCTGGGACGTCGACAACGACGGCAGGCTCGACCTCTTCGTCTCCAGCTACACGGGAGACCGCGGCGGCCTCGGCTTCGTCGCCGCGAGCTACCAGGGCTACCCGGGACCGTGGGAGCCGGCACGGCTCTACCGGGGCGACGGCGAGGGCGGCTTCGAGGACGTCGCCGCGCGATCCGGGCTCACCCGCCTCCAGCTCCCGATGGGATCGAACTTCGGCGACCTCGACCACGACGGCTACCTCGACTTCTATCTCGGCACCGGCTATCCGGACTACGAGGCGATCATGCCGAACGTCCTGTACCGCAACCTGGGAGGCCGCCGCTTCGTCGACGTGAGCCTCGCCGCCGGGTTCGGCCACCTGCAAAAGGGACACGCGGTGGCGTTCGCCGACCTCGACGGCGACGGCGATCTGGACGTGTTCGAGCAGATGGGCGGCGCCTACCCCGGCGACCGGTTCGGCGACGCCCTGTTCCGCAATCCGGGCTTCGGCAACCGGTGGCTGGCGCTGAGGCTGGTAGGAACCGAGAGCAATCGTTCGGCGATCGACGCCCGCATCCGGGTCGATCTCCTGGACCCCGACGGCGCCTCCCGCTCCGTGCATCGCCGGGTGAACGGCGGCGGCAGTTTCGGCGGCAACCCGCTGCGCCAGACGATCGGCCTCGGACGCCCGGCGGCGATCGAGCGGGTCACCGTGTACTGGCCCGCGAGCGACCGGACGGAGCGCTTCACGAACGTCGAGCCGGACAGGCTGTACCGCATCGTCGAAGTGCGCGACGACCTCGAGCCCGTCGACCCGCGGCCCTGACCCTCGAGCCGCGCTCCGAGAGTTCCCTGCCAGCTCTTCAAGATGCTGAACACCGAACCAACAACTTGAATCCGAACGCCCTCCTCGACCTCCGAGTCGGCCGGATTTGACATCGCGCCGGGACTCGGTGAGGATGCCCCGCTTTTGCTATCCGTTGACTCATCGAACCGACCAAGGAGGATGATCTCGATGAAGCGATTTTTGGTGGCCGCGTTGCTGCTGCTCCTGCCCGCCGGCGCTCTTGCCGACGCGCCGGAAACGGCGACGATCAGCGGCCAGATCGTGGACCCCGGCGGGTCTCCGCTGCCCGGCGTGAGCGTCACGCTGAGCGGCGAGCGCGGGGACAAGTTCGGCATCACCGACGACAACGGCGCCTACCGCTTCCTCGGCGTCGCGCCCGGCGACTACACCCTGACCGCCACCCTGGAGGGCCTGGGCGACGCCGCGGCCGAGGTCCGCGCCGTCGCGGGCGACCGGACGTCGCTCGACCTCACCCTGCAGGCCGCAATCGAGGGCGAAGTGACGGTCACCGGCGAGACCCCGATGGTCGACAAGTTCAACGTCACCGCCGGCACCACGGTCGCCGGAGAGATTCGGTGAGCAGATCGGCGGCGTCACGCGTACCTACTACGGCATCATCAACGCGCTGCCCGGCGTCACCGCCGATGCGGAGAACGACGACATCCAGCAGACGCGTCCCTCGGTCAACGGCGCGCACTTCGCCGACCAGGGCGTGTTCATCGACGGCGTCGATACGACCTTCGCCAAGTTCGGCGGCAGCCGCGTTCGCGTTCCCACCACGGCCCTGACCGAGGTTTCGATGGAAGCCGGCGGGTCGTCCGCCGAGTACGGCCGCTACACCGGTTCTTCCACCAACGTGATCGTCAAGTCGGGCACGAACCGGTGGCATGCCGACGCGCTCTGGCAGCACCAGCGAGTGGACTGGGGCGCCGACTACAAGGACCAGCCCTCGCTCGCCGAGCGCACGACCAAGCCCTACCCGGTCGACTGGTTCAGGCGCTGCCACGGCGACGAACGGGACCAGGGCCGAGGGCTGATCCCCGGCGGCACCGACGGTTCCCGCGAACTGAATCCCTGCCGTCCGGACGGCTCCGAGTGGGCCGGCGCCAGCGACGGCTATGAGGTTTCCTTCGGCGGACCGATCAAGCGCGACAAGTTCTGGTTCTACACCGGCTACAGCGAGTCCGACGATGCGTACGCGGAACGGCTGGTCGGCGGCGACCCCTACGACATTAGCCTGTTCGACGACACCCAGATCGCGAAGCTGAACCTGCAGGCAAGCAACGCCCACTCGTTCAACGCCTCCTGGATCGGAACGCCCACGTTCCGGAACTACTTCAATCCGCAGTCGTTCGACTACTGGACCCCGACGCCGCACGAGAACGACAGTTCGCTGGCAACCGCCAACTGGAACTGGGCGATCTCCTCCAACTGGTTCTTCGAGGCCAAGCTCGCGGAGCAGGAGACCCAGGAGAACAAGTTCCTGGGCTGCCACAACACGCTGGCCCAGGAGAACCCGGACGTTCTCAGCGTCGGCGGGACGCCGATCCTCGACTGGCTCGGCCTCAACCACCTGCCTCAGGTTCCCGCCGAGATGGTGACCACCTGCCTGCAGGCGAAGTCCCTCGACCGCGGCCCGGAAGCGGGGCACACCGAGCTGAACACGTCGGGCGGCGACATGAGTTGGCCGCTGCGGTTCCCGTTCGATCCGAGCCGGGGCTTCTTCTGGCCCGGCAACAACTACAAGGTCTACGTCGACAACGAGAACCTCGGCGCCTGGCACAACGGCTGGATCCTCTCCGACGGTTTCGGCTTCAACGCCTTCCCGCGCGAGCAGGCCAACGTCGGCCTGACCCAGTTCGTCGGCGCCAACCACGAGTTGAAGTACGGGATCGACTACCAGGACACGAAGTGGGAAGGCGAGAACGCCCGCACGTCGTTCATGAGCGGCTGGGGCTATGACTCCTACAATCCGTTCGGCTACGGCGGTGCCGGCGGCCTTGCCGACGACAGTTGCTCCCTGACCCGCAACGTCGCGACCGGCCCGAACAACCCCCACTGGTCGGGGCTCACGACGCGGGGCCGTGGCTGCGTCTACGTCGACTACAACTCACCCAGGCTGAGCTGCCAGGGAGAGGTCGGCGCCGGACTCACGCCGGTCGAGATCACGAACGTGAACGGCCAGATCCAGCGCACGGACTTCAACGACATCACGAGTTGCATCGGCCGTGGTAGCGGGGACGCCGAGGTCGCGGACACCGCCTTCTACCTGAGGGACCGGTTCACGCTCGGGGACCACTGGACGTTCAACATCGGCGTGCGCGGCGAGATCCAGGAGGCCTGGAACGACATCCGGCGCAAGGTCGTGGACGCGACCTACGTCGATCCCCGGATCAGCATCTCCTACGACGTGAAGGGCGACGGCAGGCTCCTCTTCACGGCGAACTGGGGTCAGCACCACGCGATGCTCAACCAGGCCTGGATCTCCGGCGGCGGCGACACCGCCGGCGGCATGCACGATCAGTGGAACGGCTACGAGGGCTACGAAGTCTGGCTCTTCTGCGATCCGATCGAAGCGTTCGTGTTCTGCCGCGTCCCGGACCGGGAGGACACCCGGCGCGCGGGCACGGTCGGCCTGCCGCTCCCGGGCTACAACTTCGCCTGGAGCACCCTGGTGCCGGGCCTGATGTGGGACGCGGTCCGGCCCTGCCAGGGCGGCGAGATGGCCGGTGTGGACTGTGAACTCTGGAAGCACAGCATCGACCCGTACTACCGGGACGACACGGTCCTGGGCCTGGAGTGGCAGTTCGCTCCGAACTGGGCGCTCGACGTCAAGTACATCGACTGGAAGATGCAGGACATGATGTTCTCCAACACCCAGTACGACCACAAGGGCCGGAACATCTTCCTCACCGGCAACTACCACGACCTCGCCGAGATCGTGACCGCCACGGCGGATGCGCGGGAGGCCAGGGGTCTGCCGCGTAACCTGAACGATGAAGCGCTGGCTTCTGCCGACCCGGCGAAGAACTCCTACCAGGGCCTGCAGGTCCAGCTCAACCGGCGGTTCGCCAACGGCTGGGCGTTGTACAACAACGTGTCCTGGTCGGAGACCGACACGACCGGCGCCGGAGCGTGGTGGAACAACACGAACAGCAGCTACCTGGAGAACCTGAGCGTCGTGCTGACCGAAGGTCACATCGAACAGTGCAACGCGGGCCAGGCCGTGCCCGACCCGCGAACCGGCCGCACGGAACTCTTCCCGGTGGACTGCACGCAGGCCCTGTCGGATTGGGTGGGCTATCCCGTGTCCATGATCAACCGGCGCGGCCTGAACCAGGCCTACGACCGGACCTGGATCTACAACACGTTCGGCTTCAAGACCTGGCGCCTCGGGAATCAGGACCTGACGTTGGGTGGCCACCTCTCCTTCCAGACCGGGACCCCCTGGGTTCGCAGCGAAGGAGTGTCGATCGACTTCGACGGCTTGGAGCGGGTCCAGCGCAATCCGAACGACCCGAAGCCGGGTACGCCCAACGATGGCGTCGGGTTCAACCTGCATGCCCCGGGCACGCAGGGTCGCTTCACCTCGGACGAGTACACCCTGAACCTGAGCGGCGCCTGGGGCTTCCCCCTGGGCTACCGCGATGTACGGGGCGAGTTGCGCATCGAGACGCTGAACGTCACCAACCAGCAGCGGCGGCGCTCCTGGGGTGGCGACGGTCAGGTATACCCGGTACGGCGCTTCTTCCAGCGGCCGCGCCAGGTGCGCGCCACGCTGAGGTTGCGCTTCTAGGAGGGGAACACCAGGGAACGGCGGGCTTCGAGCCGGCCGTTCATGGGATTCAGGGGGGAGAGGGCTTCGGCTCTCTCCCCTTTCTTTTGGGCGCCCGCCCGGCAACGCCGACGCGACTTCACCGGATCCAGAAACCCGGATCCGTCAAGCGGCCAGTAGCCCAACGTCGACCGCACCTTGACATCCGGTTGGTCCGTCATATAGTCCCTGCCACGTTTTCGTACAACCTGATTCGAGGAGGAGCTTATGAAGCGACTCGCAGTGGCCCTGATGCTGCTCGTTCCGGTCGGCCTGTTCGCCGATGCACCGGAAACGGCAACCGTCAGCGGCACGATCGTTGATCCCGGAGGCTCGATCCTTCCCGGCGTCAGCATTACCCTGTCCAGTGAGCGTGGCGACAAGTTCACGATCACGGACGACAACGGCAACTTCCGCTTCGTCGGGGTGGTCCCGGACGACTACAGCCTGTTGGCGGAACTGCAGGGACTGGGCACGGCTCAGGCCACGTTCCACGCCGCGGCGGGCGACCGGAAGTCGATCGACCTGACGCTGCAGGCGGCGGTCGAGGGCGGCGAGATCCGGGTCACCGGCGAGACTCCCATGGTCGACAAGTTCAACGTCACCGCGGGCAGCACCGTGACATCCGAAATCGGCGAGCAGACGGCGGGCACGACGCGCACGTACTACGGCGTGATCAACGCTCTGCCGGGTGTCACCGCCGACGCGGAGAACGACGACATCCAGCAGACGCGTCCGTCCGTCAACGGAACCCACTTCGCCGACCAGGGCGTCTACATCGACGGCGTCGACACGACGTTCGCCAAGTTCGGCGGCAGCCGCGTCTTCCTGCCGACCACGGCCGTCACCGAGGTGTCGATGGAAGCAGGCGGCTCGTCCGCCGAGTACGGCCGCTACATCGGCTCCTCGACCAACGTCATCGTCAAGTCGGGCACCAACCGCTGGCACGCCGACATTCTCTGGAATCACCAGCGGGTTGACTGGGGCGCGGAGTACAAGAACCAGCCCTCACTGGCGGAACGGCGGAACCGGCCGTACCCGGTCGACTGGTTCAAGCGCTGCCACGGAGACGAACGGGACCAGGGCCGC
>WTGL01000062.1:2451-2938 GCA_011523565.1 Acidobacteriota bacterium | reverse complement strand
ACCGGCGCGGGTCACCGTGTCCTGGGGCTGCGGCAGGCTGCTGGTCGGCTTGACCGCGCAGCGCAGCACGATCGGCTGACCTGACGAGATGCCACCCAGCATGCCGCCGTGGCGGTTGCCACGGGTGGCGACTTGACCCTCCCGCATCTCGAACGGGTCATTGTTCTCGCTGCCGCGGGCGGTCGCCACCCCAAAGCCTGCCCCGTACTCGACGCCCAGCACCGCCGGCAGGCTGAACAGCGCCTTCCCCAGGTCCGCCTTCAGCTTGTCGAACACTGGTTCGCCCCAGCCCGGCGGCACGCCGGTGGCGACGAGTTCCGAAATGCCGCCGACGGAGTCGCGCTCCGCACGCATCCGTTCGATCAGCTCCGCCATACGCGCCGCCGCCTCCTGATCCGGGCAGCGCACGGGGTTCGACTCGACCTGCTCCAGGGTCACCGCGGCCGGATCGTCGATCCGCCCCTCGATGTCGCCGATGCTCTTCACG
>WTGL01000062.1:982-2441 GCA_011523565.1 Acidobacteriota bacterium | reverse complement strand
GGCCTCGTCCGGCTCCATCCGCTGCGTCGTCAGCTTCGACTGACCGGGCCTGCGCCGGTCGAGGTCCGGCTGAAGGTCCGCCTCGGACAGTTCCAGGCCCGGCGGCACTCCGTCGAGGATGCCGACGTACCCCGGCCCGTGGCTCTCGCCGGCCGTGGTCAGCCGCAGCGCGGTTCCGAACGTGTTCCCAGCCATGACAGGGGCACTCTGCCACATGCCCACAGCCAAGGATCAGTAGCCCCCGGTTCCTGACCGGGAACCCGGCGCCGCCCAAAAGCGACAGGAGCCTTACCCGCCGGAGATGATCCGGCTAGCCTCGATCTCCAGGTCGAGGCCCGGAACGGCCAGCAAGTCACTGCCGGTGTGGGCGGAGGACTCGGCGTAGCCGTCCGGTCCAGGTGTGCGATGCACCTCGATGATGCCCGCTCGCAGGTCAACGACCCAAACCTCGGGAATCACATGACTGGCGTAAAGCGGGAGCTTGACCTCACGGTCGAGGTCGAGGCTCGAATCCGCGACTTCGATCACCAGGTGCGTGTCCTTCGGCTCGGGATGGCGGCTCCTGTACGAGTCGGCCCTCCATGCGAGCACCGCCAGGTCGGGCTGCGGTTCCGCCGAACTTCCAAGCCGCAACGGATCCTGTACGCTGATGACCGCTCTCCGGCCGGCGGCCCGGAAGAGCAGGCCGGCAAGCGCCTTGACGCAGCCCGCATGCCGGCTGCCGATCGGTGACATCACAACGACTTCTCCCGCGATCAGTTCCACACGGTCGTCCTCGCCAAGGATGCCGGCCTGCGCCATGGCGTAGTACTCGTCTACGTTGAACAAACGTGGTGCGGGCGGCGCTGCGTGCTTCCGTATGATCGTCCCCTCGATCAGCTCCAGCTTCTCATCGTGACGCAGGATGCCCGCTCGTGCCATCGCGTGGTACTCGTGCACGTTGAACAGCCGCCTGGCCGGCGCGCCGCCAGCCAGACCTTCCTCAAGTTCACGCGCCGCGATGGTCATGCTCAGGATCATACCGGCCGGAGCGGGCCGGGTCGGGCGTAGACTCGTACGGATGGAGCCTCACGCACATGCAGCGCACAGCGGACCTCACGGCGCTTCGTCCGAGTCGCCGCCGATCGATACGGTCGGTGTCGAGGAGCGGGTCGCACGGCTCTGCTCGCGCAGCATCAAGAAGGAGGCCAAGCTCCAGGCCCTCCATCTGACGCTGTCGATGATCGACCTGACGACCCTCGAGGGGGCCGACTCCGAGGGCAAGGTGCGGCAGCTCTGCGCCAAGGCGCTCCAGCTTCACGCGGCGTTGCCCGATCTGCCGCACGTGGCCGCGGTCTGCGTGTACCCGGCGCTGGTCGGCGTCGCGAAGCGTGCGCTCGAAGGCAGCGGCATCAACGTCGCCTCGGTCGCCACCAGCTTCCCCGCCGGTCAGGCGCCGATCGAGATCAAGCTGCTGGAG
>WTGL01000062.1:0-972 GCA_011523565.1 Acidobacteriota bacterium | reverse complement strand
CTTCCTGGCCGGCGACTTCGCCTACACCGCGGACGAGATCGCCTCGGTCAAGGAGGCCTGCCGCGACGCCCACCTCAAGGTGATTCTCGAAACCGGCGAGCTCGGCACCCTCGATGCGGTACGCCGCGCCTCGGACCTCGCGATGCGATCCGGCGCCGACTTCATCAAGACTTCGACGGGCAAGATCAAGCCGGCCGCCACGATGCCGGTCGTGCTGGTCATGCTGGAGGCGATCCGCGACCACTACCTGCGCACCGGCGAGAAGATCGGCATGAAGCCGGCGGGCGGCATCTCGACCGCCAAGGACGCGATCCGGCATCTGGTCATGGTGCGCGAGACGCTCGGTCAGGATTGGCTCGACCCGAACCTGTACCGGTTCGGGGCGAGTTCGCTCGCGAACGACGTCCTGCGCCAGATCGTCAAGCAGCAAAGCGGCATCTACCAGTCGTTCGACGACTTCTCGCTCTAAAGGAGGGTGAGGTCCAAGCCATGACGAGTACGAGTTCATCCTTCGACACCGCCGCGCCGAAGCTACGCCTCGGCGCCGACGACGGCTGGGGCTACGCGCCGGCGCCCGAGTCGACCGACCACGTCGAACTCCGCGACCGCTACGGCCTGTTCATCGACGGCGAGTTCACAGACGCGGCCGATGGTCGCAGCTTCGAGACGGCGAACCCCGCCACCGAGGAGAAGATCGCGGACGTCGCGCTCGCCTCCGACGCCGACGTGGACCGCGCCGTTGCCGCCGCCCGGCGCGCCTACGACGAGGTCTGGTCGCAGCTTGCGCCGCGGGAGCGCGGCAAGTACGTCTACCGAATCGCCCGGGTGCTCCAGGAGCGGGGCCGCGAACTCGCCATCACCGAGTCGCTCGACGGCGGCAAGCCGATCCGCGAGTCGCGGGACGTCGACATCCCGCTCGCGGCCGCGCACTTCTTCTACTACGCCGGCTGGGCCGACAAGCTGGACTACGCC
>WTGL01000308.1:1523-20764 GCA_011523565.1 Acidobacteriota bacterium | reverse complement strand
CCCCTGAGACTCACCCCAGGACCCACAGGAAGCGAGCCAGATGACCACCGACGCCCTCCGCGAACGCGGCGATTCACTGGAGGATGCCTTCTTCCGGAACATGGACAGGAAGCTGATCGACGACCTCCGCGCGAAGAAGGAACGTGAGGAGCAACTCGACGAGCTGGCCGCGGCTTCGGGCATCGCACACCGTGAGGTTCTCGGCGCCCTGCTCGATGCGGGCGTGCACAGCGAGGCGCTCGTGGCGGTGGGTCTGGTGCCGCTGATCGAGGTGGCGTGGGCCGACCACGAGATGGACGCCAAGGAGCGGGACGCCATCATGCACGCGGCGAGGGACGCGGGCGTGACCCGGGGATCGACGGCGGCGGCTTTGCTCAAGGCCTGGCTCGACCGCCGTCCGGGCGCGGCGCTGCTCGAGGCCTGGAAGAGCTATGCGACGACACTCGTCTCGGAGCTTGGCGAGGAGGACGCCGCCGCAGTACGTGGCGACATTCTCGACCGCGCGCGCGGAGTCGCGGAAGCCACCGGCGGCTTCCTGGGGCTGGTGGGCAGCGTGTCCAGGGAGGAGCGGCAGGTGCTCGACGAGCTGGCCGCGGCCCTGGGCGGCTGAGGCGCTACCAGCTCGCCTTGATCACGCCGGGGAGTTCGCCGCGGAGAGCGAGGTCCCGCAGGGCGATGCGCGACAGGCCGAACTTCCGGTAGTAGCCCCGCGGCCGTCCGGTGACGGCGCAGCGGTTGCGCACGCGGACCGGACTAGCGTCGCGCGGCAGCTTGTTCAGGAGAAGCTGCGCCTCGAAGCGCTGTTCGGGAGGAAGTCGCTCGTCCCTGACCAGGGCGCGCAACTCTTCCCTCCGTTCCCGGTACCTCTCGACGATCTTCTTGCGGCGCTCGTTCTTGGCGACCGATGCCTTCGTGGCCATATCTCCGTCTTTCCTCGCGTTGCGGATGCTCGCTCTTTGCGGTGCAGGCTCCCGCCGGCTTGGCCAGCGGTCGCATGAGGCGCGTACCTTAGCAGCTTTGTGTCCTGCGCGTCTCGGCCGGGAGCGAACAGGAACCAGGTTGGCAGCGGCATGTAAAGGTCCTCAAAGGTTCGCTAAGGAAAGTCCCTTGACGCCGCGGGAGGGACTCGGACAACGTGTAGCGACCCGGGAAATGGAAGGAGAGGTACGGATCATGGGCAAAGCACCGAGGTCAGGACGTTTTGAGCCGAGGGGAGGACGGTGGCCGATCGGAAAAGGGACCGCCATGCTGCTCGTTCTCGGCGCGATGACGTTCGGCTCGGCCCTACAGGGCTCCGACTGGCCGCAGTGGCGGGGGCCGAATCGGGACGGACAGGCCGTTGGAGGCCAACTGCCGGCCGAGCTTCCCGCGGCCCTCCATCAGCTCTGGAAGGTCCATGTCGGCGGTGGTCAGTCCTCGCCCATCGTGGTTGGGGACCGCGTCTTCATCCATGCGCGCCAGGGCGAAGACGAAGTCGTGCTCGCTCTCTCGGCTTCGACCGGCGAGGAACTCTGGCGCCACAGCTACACGGTTTCCTACGCGCCCAGAACCGCGGCCATCCAGTACGGTCCGGGTCCGAAGTCGACGATGCTGGCGGAAGGCGACTCGGTCTACAGCTTCGGCATCCGGGAGCGCCTCCTGGCCCTGGATGCGAAGTCGGGCGAAGTGCGCTGGCAGAAGACGTTCGACGACCTCTACGTGGAGCCGTACCCGATCTGGGGAACCGCTTCGTCGCCGCTCATCGACGGCGATCTGCTGATCGTGCCGATCGGCACGACGGGAAACGAGCAGCAGGGAGACGAGGGCGCGCTGGTTGCCTACGACAAGACGACCGGCAGGGAAGTCTGGCGCGTCGACGGTCCGCCCGCGTATGCCTCGCCCATGGCGTTCGACCACGGCGGTGTGCGGCAGATCGTGACCCTGGACGACGTGTCCTTCTTCGGCGTCGGCGCCACGGACGGCGATCCGCTGTGGTCGCTCCCCTTCACGACGGCCTTCCAGCAGAACACACCCACGACGCTCCGCTACGACGGCAACTTCATCCTCTCGGGCTACCAGTGGGGGACTGCGGCGATCGAGGTCGAACCGCCGGCCAAGCCCGGCGGGGCCTGGGCCGTGAGCGAGGTCTGGAAGACCACCGACGCGGAGCTCTACATGGACTCACCGGTGCTGGTCGGCGACCATCTGTACTTCCGCTCGAACAAGAGGGCGGGCACCTTCGTCTGTCTCGACCCCGCCACTGGCGAACTTGTCTGGCAGGGGCCCGGCCGGTGGGCCTCGTATGCGTCGGTGATCGCGGTCGACGACCGCCTGCTCGTCCTCACGGACGAGGCGGAACTCAAGGTGATCGCGGCGGATCCGTCCGGTTACAGGGAACTGGCTTCCTGGGAAGTGGCCGACAGCACGACCTGGTCCCATGTGGCGCTCTCCGGATCCCGGGTCTTCGTGAAGGACGAGGAGCACCTGGCGGCTTTCGATCTGGCTTCTATGCGGGTCACGGAGGCGGGGGACCAGCCGGCCGGGACGACCTCCGCTCCTGCTGACGTGGCCGCCGGGTCCAAGGAGGACACGGAAGCCGTCAAGGTCGCGGTGCGCGCGATGCTGAAGGCCATGGCGGCGGGCGACATGGACCTCATGTGGACCTACCTGGGCGAGGACTTCAGGTCCTACAGCGGCGCCGACAAGGATGTCTTTCGTGACTACCTCGGGTCGACGGCCGGTAGTAAGACGCCGAGCGACGAGATGGTGGTCGAGTGGGAGAACGGCACGGCGAAGGTCACCGGAACAAGGTGGATCACCACCACCGGGCTGGACTTCGGACTCGAGATGCTGGTGAACAGGCGCGACGGCAGGTGGCTCGTCACCTGGATGGACTTCGACTCCAGGCGCATCCATGGCCAGGAGTAGCCGCGGCGCTAGAGCCGGCGGCGCACGACCATTTCCACTTCGGCCAGCTCGTCGAGAGTGAACCCCTGATCGCAGAGTTCCCGCAGCGCCGCTGCGACGCCGTCGCCGTGCTCCCCGGCGAGGACGTTGGGGAGGCGATCGCGCAGGTCGCGGTCACACCAGCGGGCGACGGTTTCGAAGCCACTGTCCTCGTAGATCGACGCGGGGTGACCGCCCATGAAGACGCCCAAAGGCCTGAAGGGAGGCACGGCCTTGGCGACGGTCGCCTCGACGCCCGCGGCGTCCGCCCAACTCACGAACGCCTCGAGCAGAGCGACGCCGATGCCGCGCCCGTGGTAGCGGGAATCGCGAGCGTCGCCGGCTTGCAACTGGCCCACGTGGTAGCAGAACAGGTTCAGGGTCCCCGATGGCAGGGGCGGGGCGTTCGCCTGGCCGAAGTCGCCCCAGTACAACGGATCCATGATGCCGCTCGGGGAGCGCAGTGAGGGATCGTAGCGCCGGAACTGGAGCTGGCCCACGTGCTGCTCGCCGTCGAAGGCGAGGATCGCGCTCGCTCCAAGGTCGGCGATGCGGGCACGGACTTCGTCCGCGGTGCCCTGGCAGTCGATCGGGGCGCGGCCGACATCGGCCATCCTCATCGGTCGGTAGTGGATCACCGCTACCGAAGCTATCGTGTTCACATCTACGTTGATGACAACCAGGGAAGGGAGCGCAGCGATGGAGATCATGCAGGCAACCGAGGCACATGCCCGGAAATGGGCGGACGAAGTCGCGGACCTCGTCTACGAGACCGGGCCGACGACCTACGAGTATCAGTTCGGAGGGCGGGCGTTCTACGACGAGATCGTCAAGGCCTCGTGGCCTCTGGCGGGCACGCTGTTCGGCTACGACTGCACGACGATCGCGGTCGAAGGCGACGAACTCCTCGCGATCGAAATCGGCTTCCGCGGCCCGGAGTTCGCCACGCGCAAGAAGACGCTGGGTCCCCTGTGGGCGCCGCTGATCGAGTCGGGCCGGGTCACGAGGGCGCAGCTCGCCGAGATCGGACGGGCCGCCTATTTGTGCAGTTACCTGAACGTCGCGATTCCGTCGGCGGTCTACTACGTTCACGCGCTCGCCGTCGTGGAGTCGCGGCGCGGTGAGGGGATCGGCAAGCAGTTGATGCAGAGGGCGATCGACGACTCGAAGAGCGAAGGTCTTCGCGGTCTGCACCTCGACGTCCTCTCGGGTACCCCCGCGGTCGGCTTTTACAACTCCCTCGGCATGGAGTGCCTGACCGAAACGATTGCGCCCATCCCGCACCAGAACGGCATCCCGATGGAGATGCGGATGTCGCTCGACTTCTAAAGGCGCCTTCTACGGGCCGTTCGGTCTGCTGCCGGGCGGGAAGAAAAGGGTCCCCAGTCCCCTCTCCAGTTCCGCGCAGGCCGCGGCTTCGCCCATGTCGCAGGCGGTGGAGAGGAGGTCCTGGGCCAGGGGGATGTCCCTCGGCACGCCGTGCCCATGCACATGGGCGTAGCCGAGCAGGAAGCAGCTCATGCTCTCGCCGTCCTCGCAGCCGGCCGGGAGCTGTTCGATCGCGTCCGACACACCGGCTGAGGTCATCGACACGTTGCCGTCGAAGACCGCCTGGATGACGACGTTCTGGCAGCCCTTGTGGAAGCCGCTGCGACACGCCTGGTCGAAGTAGGAGACGCCTTCCAGCGGGTCGAGCGGCACGACCTCACCCCGATTGAACAGCACCCCCAGCATGTTGCACTCCTCGCCGCCGCCGTTGTTGCACGTGAGTTCGAGTTTCGTGACCAGGTTCTCGCAGGCGAACCGCTTGCCCTCGTCGCAAGCGGTCTGCCAGTACTTGAAGTCGTCGCCCTCGTGCGCGCGGCCGACGAAGTTCGACGCCAGCATCCAGCCGAAGAGCCCGATCCAGACGACCATGAAGACGTAGTTCACGCGGCGCGGCTTCGTCGCCTCAAGCAGCGCCGAAAGGCGGAAGCTCTCCACCCGGCGGGACTTCCCGAGCCGGTCGAGCAACGGCACGCAGAGGTTGAGAACCGGTACGAACAGGAGCTTGTCGTAGAACAGCGGGACGTCGACCTGGCGGAGGAACTCGAACAGGCCGAAGACACTCAAGCCGTACAGGGCTCCGAACACCGCGCTTCCCAGCCGGCTGCGCGGTGACGTCGACGGATCGGTGACGAGCAGGTGAAGGCCGAGGAAGACCGCGATCGGGATGCTGGCGTCGACGAAGAAGTGGACGCCGGTGACGCTGGAGTAGACGAGGTTCGCCGCCACCAGGGCGGCCGCCGCGAACAGGGTCACGATGGTCACCGAGAAGAAGAACTGGACGACCAGGCCGGCCATGAAGATCGCGACGTACATGTGGGGCGCGTTGGCCAGGGTCGTCGCGATCTCGGCGCCCCAGGTGAGGTCCGTCGTCCCGGAGAGGATGAGGCCGAGCGAGAAGACCGAGAGAGCGAAACCCGACGGATTGAAGATGTGCCGCTTGCGGCCGTCCCGGTTCCAGCGGAAGTACTCCTTGCCCAGGATGCCGACGGCGATCATCGCGAACTGGAGGTAGAACCACTCCTCCTTGAAGCAGAGGAAGAAGTTCGTGCTCAGAATGATCGGAAACTGCCCGAAGCCCAGGTGCCAGGTCTTCCGCCTCGACCAGCCCACCAGCATGTCGAAGGCGTAGGCGAAGACGATCTGCGCGACGATCAGCGCCGCCTGGTGCCGCATCTGCTCCCAGTACAGGCCCCAGTAGACATAGATGCAGGACTGGACGAAGGCCTGCACGTAGTGCGAGGGGATGAGGGAGATCTTCAGTTCCAGCTCGCGGCCGCCCTCGCCGGAGTTGGCCAGCAGGCGACCCTGCAGAACGGCGAGCACCGCGCAGGCTCCCCAGAGCGACCAGGTCAGCTCGATGCTGGCGCGAAACTGCGGGAGCAGCGCGAACAGAAGCAGCAGGAAAGTGAAGGACGCGGGCAGCCACCAGGCCGGTGGCAGCCGCTGGACTTCCCTGATGTTGACCATTCAGGACCTCTTTCCCTTTGACACTATAGAGGAGGACCATGCGAGCAAAGGCGAGAAAGCGTCGGCGTCGCCCATCGGTGCGAAGCGTGGTCCTGGTGCTGGCAGCCCTCGCGATCGCGGGGGTGCTAACAAGCCGTGTAGTCCGCGAAAGCAGGGCACAGGCGGCTCTCGACGACGCCCTGGTGACGAGCCGAATACCGGGTCGGACCCAGGAAACGAAGCGGCGCTTCGAACGGCTGATCGAGGACTACCGCGGCAGTCGGGCGGCATGGGCCGCGCACGGCCACCTCGGCGAACTCATGGCGGCCAACGGCAGGTCCGCGGAGGCGCGGGCGCTCTGGCGCAAGCTGGTAGAGGAGGGCCCGGACGACCTGGCGGCGGACGCTGAGATGAGCCTGATCCTGCTGGACCGCGAGCAGGGCCGGCTCGAAGAGCTGGCTGAGAGGCTGGAGAGCCTGGTCGAGAGCGGCGAGAGCGCCCTGCCGGAGGACGTTCTCCTGTTCGAACTCGCTCAGACCCTCGAACAGTTGGGGCGGCACGAGGAGGCCGGCAGGATCAAGCGTTTCGAGGAGGTCGTGCCGGAGGAACCCCGAGTGCGGAGGTAGCGGGCTCGGACGTTACTCCTCGGCCGGCGCGCCCTGTAACCCCTCGATGATCCGGCGCCGCACTTCGGTCGGGTTGGTGACCGGTTGGCTGCGCAGCCGCCCGACTTCCTCCGGCTCGTAGGGCTTCAGATCACCCGCGTTCTCGGGATCGAAGCGCCTGACGATCCAGTTCATCAACCTGGCCAGGGCCTCGTCGTCGATCAGAGCCTGGGAGGCGCCGGGCACCTGGATGAGATAGTCCCGCCACTCGGGGCTGGCGATGAACTTGCCCACCTCGCCGGGCAGGGGAGGGACCGTGCCCTCCACGCCGGAGCCATCGGCCATGTGACAGCCCTGGCAGTGCAGCATGTAGTCGAGGTGAGCGAGACGGTAGGTGTCCGCGTCGTCTGCCTCGGCCCCGGCCGCGGCCGCACTCGCGCACACGACGAGGATCGTGAACAGAAGGAGCGGGCGATGCACTTCGTGGAGTCCTATTCGGCGACGGAGAGAATGCGGGACATCGTGCAGTGGTAGCCGAACGGAGCGCCGCCGTTGCCGCACCAGAGGACGGAGTTCGAACGCTGCGGGTGGTAGCGCATCGTGTCGCCCTCGTTCGTGTTGCAGTAGCAGCGCTGGCACGGGAAGGCGCCGCAGCAGTCGTGGTAGGCGACGACGTAGCTCTTGCCGTCCGCCGGATTCAGGCAGGTGCCCGTCCAGGTGATGGGAGCCGCCTTGGACCCCGGCGGGCAGGAGTTCGTCGAACCGCCGCAGCAGCCGCACAGCCAGCCGTCGACCGAGCAGTATGCCCAGTAGTCGCACTGCATCGGATCCTGCATGGGTTCGGCCGCGTCGTCCGCGGCTTCCTGCGCGAACGTCCGGTCCACCGGCAGCAGCGGCAGCAGAACGCCGCCGGCGATGGCGCTGCCGATAGAACCCAGCACCGATCGCCGGGAGGTCCTGTCGGCCAGACGGGTCGCCGCGCGAATCGAAATGTTGTCGAACCAGTTCATGGCAAACCTCACGATGGTTGTTGTGAACCCCCTGCGATGAGCACCCGGCCTTCTTCCTGGTGCTCGAGAAACTCCTGTATCGAACTGACGCCCAGCCTTTTCGCCTCGAATAGGCTCTCCACGTGCTCCCGGCTGTTCGTGAGCCCCTGCGCCGCGACGAACCCGTTCTCGTCGAGCAGCACGCCGTACGGGAGCTTGCCGATCTCGTAGGTCATGCCGAGTTCCGGCGAGAGCACGTAGGCGAAGTCGTCGAGCCGGCTCCTGTTGCGAAACTCCGCATGCTGCGCCGGGTCGCCGTCGCTCGCGAAGACGAGTCGGAGCCACTTCGACTCCTCCCGCGCGATGGATCGGAGCGCCGGAAGGAGTTGGGCGCACACGGGGCATTTGGGCGTCAGGAACGTGATCAGCGTACTTCTTCCATCCGGGTCGGGAGCGCCCAGGACGACCGCTTCGCCGTCCAGCGTGTCGAGCTGGAACTCCGGCGACTTCTCGCCGACGCGCACCGTCTTGCTCAGGGCCAGCGCGCCGACCGGGCCGATCCGCTGGTGGATCACGCCGACCTGGCGCGCGAGCGCGAAGGTCACCACGGCCAGGCAGAGAATCGCGAATCCCATGACCGCGAACAGGATGCCGACGGAGGTCGTCACGACGTTCCCTCCCGGAGCAACCCGTGGTTCGCGATGAGCACGTCAGCCGTAGCGTACATGGCGATGGCGAAGAGGCCGAGCGAGAAGGCGCCGGCATAGTCGGCTAGCTCGAGCGGCCGCGCGGCTGCCTCAGGCGCCAGTAGCAGGGCGACGGCGATCAGCACGATGTTCCTCAGAACCAGGGCCCATCCGGCTGGCTGCCCGGAGGTCCCGGCCCACGAGCAGCCGCAGTCCTCGGGTGCGATGCCGCGGAGGACGCTCACAGCCATGCCGAGCGCGTAGAGGCCGAGCAGTCCCGCAACCAGGCCGGCGGCCGCGGGTCCCGAGGGGTAGACGGCGCAGAGCCCGGCGGCGACCAGTTCCGCTCCGATCAGGCCTGCTGTGACGACGGCGGCGACCGCGGGCGAACGCGGCAGGCCGAAACTCCGCAGGTAGCTGGACGTGATCGTCGCGGTCGTCCGCAGGTCGCGCATCTTGTGCACGGCGGTGCCGAGAAACAGCAGCGTGAGCAGAACTCGCGCGGCGATCTGGACGACCGGGTCGATGCCGAGGCTCATGGGCGGAGTCAGTTCCAGGGTTGCATCAGGACGAGGACGCCTCTGACCTCCACATCGGGGTTCAGGGTGCGCGTCAGCTCGCCCGTGTTCGCGTCGTAGATGTCGACATGGCTGTAGGTCGAGACATAGAGGAGCGGCGCGTCGTCCTGGCTCACCGCGACCGCGGCCGCGGCCTTGTCCATCTTGTAGCGCGCCAGCCGTTCACGGCTCTCGATGTCGAACACCCAGGTCTCGAAGCCGAAGCCGCGGTGGAAGTCGTAGCCGCCGGGCTTGCGCTCGAGATCCGGCACGGAGGACATCAGCAGGAAGAGGCGGCCGGACGCTTCGTGGATCGCCATGTGCTGGTTCGGCGCGGCGGGCACCCAGACCCCCGCGTCGTCCTCATCACGGAACGTCCAGGGCTCCTGGAAGCTGATCCCGCCGCCGCTCGTGTCGACGGCGTGCATCACGCCGCGCACCGAGGCGAAGTACCACACGTCCCCCGACCTGGCGCCCGTGGGGTGGAGGGGATCCCCCTCTGCGTCGAAGAAGCCCGGGTGGGTTTCTCTTCCGCTCTCGGCGCCGTTCTCGTCCAGGTCGACGGTCAGCACGGATCCGTCCCCGCACAGCGACAGGAACCGGCGGGGGCCGGCCGCCATCGTGTGCGCGCAGCCGCCGGTCTCGATCTCGCCGACGTACTTCCGTTCCTCGAGGTCGACGACGCCGAAGCTCAGCGCGGGCGTGAAGAACGACTGGATGAGGAAACGATCGTTGTCCGTCAGGGTCGTCAGGTTGCTGCTCGCCAGCCCCCGCATCGCCTTCGGCGGGTCGATCGGGATCTCTCCCTTGATCTCGAGCGTCTCCGCATCGAAGATCTCGACCACCTCGACGAGATCGCCGTGGTAGCCGCGCGTCATGTAGACGGCGTGGTTGTAGATCTCGTCGCCCGAGCTGGGGATTTGGGGCAGGAGGCCCTGGTAGCCGAGTTCGATCGAGCCGAGAAGCGTGCCGGAGTCGGCATCGATGAGGTCTGCGTGCGCGTAGTTCGCGAAGGACGCGATCCAGACCCAGTGCGCGCCATCCGGTTTGTCCGGCAGGGTCGCGGTGATCAGTGGCTCCGGCAGCGAGGTCGGATCGATCTGTGCCGAAGCGGGAACTCCGGCGAACCCCATCGAGGCGGCGAGCGCCAGCGCGAAGAACGTCCTCTTCATACCTATTCCTTTCGGGTCCAGAACAGTTCGTACTCGGTTTCCCAGGTTTCCCCGCCGTCGGTCGAGAGCACGGAGAGCTCGCGCAGCCGGCCGTCGGGCAGCGTGAAGAAGCTGAAACGGCCGATCGTCCCCTCGTCGAGATCGGCGGTCTCGAAGCGGAACTCGTTGTCCACCATGTTCCCGTTCTCGAAGCGCATCCGCTGTCCGCCAGGCTTCCCGGAGCCGGCGAGATAGCTCCAGTTGTCCTGCGTGTCGCTGTAAACGAGCAGACAGAAGAAGTCCCGTATGCCCTCCATGCGGGTCATCCACTCCTCGACGAGGTAGCAGCCTTCGGGCCCCAGTTCCCACACGACCTCGGCCATCAGCGTGCCGTCGCCGGTGTGGACCGCCCATTCGCCGACCAGGTGGTGAGCGGCCTTGCAGGCGGGGTTCGCCACCTCGTGGGAGTCGGCGGCCGCTGTCGACGCGGCAAGGAGCGTGACCGTTACGGATCCGCAGGCGAGAAGTCGCGCCAAACCCATGTCCTCCTCCTCCCGAAGGCGTCCCCGGACCGTGCCGGAACCGCCTTCTCGACTGTGTCCAAGTCGATTCACTGTGCCGGACAGGGTAGGGGAAGTCAAGGCGGCTACGGGCATTTTCAGGTTCGCTCAGATTCGCTAAGAAAAGTTCCTTGACTCCCCGAGAGAACGTCGTAAGTCTTACGGTGTTCGAAACAGCCTCAAGGAGGTTCGCAATGCTGTCGTCTCCTCGTTTCTGCCCGAAGTTCGTCTTCGCCCTGGTTGTGCTGTCGCTCCTGGCGTCGACGGCGATGTACGCCCAGAACGTCGGCAGCGTGCGCGGCACGGTCCGCTCGGCGGACGGTGAACCGCTGCCCGGAGTCCTGGTGCAGGCCACGGGCGACATCGTGCGCGGCGAACGCACTTCCATGTCGGGTGTCAACGGTGATTGGCTGATCCCCGGGCTTCCGCCCGGCCTGGTGACCTTGACCGCGACGCTCGAGGGGCTGGAAACCGAGACGGTGGAAGGCGTCCGCGTCTCGATCTCCGGCGTCGCCGTCGTGGACTTCACGATGCGCGTCGAAGGCGTGGAGGAGGCGATCACCGTGACCTCGGAGGCGCCGATCCTCGACGTGACGAGCTCGTCGGCCAGCAGCAGCTTCCAGGCCGAACTGATCGACGCCAAGCCGACGACCCAGCGCAACTTCCAGGAACTCGCCCTGATGGCCCCCGGCGTGTCCTCGAACGGGCGTGTCGGGTCGGTCGGCGTGTACGCTGGCTTCGTTTCCGCCTACGGACGGGACGAGGGTTCGGTGGCCTGGAACGTCGACGGCCTGGACATCAGCTTCCCGGACACTGGCAATATCTGGGGCGCCTGGGCCGACCCGGACACGATCGCCGAGGTGCAGGTGCTCGGCGTCGGAGCGCCCGCCGAGTACGGGAACATGACCGGCGCCGCGGTGAACGTGGTGACGAAGTCGGGGACCAACACCTTCCAGGGGCGCATCGCCTACACGGGCGAAACCGACGGCCTGACCTCCGCGGGTCCGCAAGTGGAGGACGCGGCGGGGGTCGAACGAGGCTTTGTCAGGGAGACCTACAACAGTTGGACCCTGTCGGCGGGTGGCCCGATCAAGAGAGACAAGCTGTACTTCTTCGCCGCGGTCGGGCTCAAGGAGGATCTGCTGCTCGAGCCGGGAGCGACGCCCAGCATCAACATCCCGGTGAGCACGTTCGACCACTACAACCTGAAGCTCGACTGGTCGCTCAATCCGTCGCACACGCTGACGGGCGCTTTCCAGTTCGAGGACTACGCGCGTTCCTACGGCAACAGCAGCCGCGTGATCACGAATCCGGCGGCAGTGGGAACGGAGTACGTGGTGGTTCCCTACTCCCGCTTCGGCTACCAGGGGATCCTCGGCAGCAACACGATCCTGGAGCTGAACTGGAACGACATCCACAACAAGAACCGGAACGTCTCGGCGACCGGCAGTCTGGAGCCGCCCTTCATCGACTTCAACACGAGTCCCCAGACGATGAGTGGCGGCAAGACCTATCCCTACATGTATCCCGTGTGGTGGAACCGCGGTCACGCCAAGGTGACCCACTTCGCCGAGGATCTCGCAGGCAGCCACGAGTTCAAGTTCGGATTCCAGTACAGCAGCAGCGGTGAGAAGGCTGCTGCCGTCTATCCCGGCTTTACCGGCAAGTACTACTACAAGTACGGCGCCAACTATTACGTGTACTCGCGCAAGGAGCACTACTACGGGGCGGAGACGGAGGCGTACGGGCTGTACGTGGACGACTCGTGGCGGGTCAACGACCGCCTGACCCTGAATCTCGGTATCCGGACCGACTCGGATGGAGGCTACATTCCGCCCTACCCGCTCCTCGAGTCCTACCTCTGCGACGAGCTGAACTGCGGCGTGACGACCGGAGAGTTCTCGCCGAAGTACTCGGACGTCGTCGACTACTCGAGCGTCGATCCGAGACTGGGACTGGCCTACCGGATTGGCGATGGTGACCGGCAGGCCGTGCTTCGGCTGTCCGCCGGCCGCTACCACGAGATGAACGTCGTCTCCAACTGGCAGCAGCCCCACCCCGACCGGCCGGTCGCGCGGTTCGGTTACAGCGCGAACCGGCACGGTCCCTTCGTCTACTTCGCTGAGGTAGGCGACGGCACCTTCGGGCTGCCGCGGAGCGACCTGAAACGACCCCAGACGGATCAGTACGCGGTGGGGTACGAGAAGCAGCTCGGGGAGTACGTCGTCGGTGTCCAGCTCATCACGCACGAGACGACGGACATGATCGGTTGGCAGATCGCCGACGACGGCGAGTACGAGGACATGCCGTACGTCAACCCGCTGACGGGCGAGACGATCATGCTGAAGAACATGATCGTTCAGCCTACGCTTCAGAAGGGCAACCGCCCCGGGAACGCGGCGAACGCTCCGCGGGGGACCAAGTACCACCAGAAGTACCAGGGCGCCTTCCTCACCTTCGCCAAGCGCCACACCGGCCGCTGGTCGCTGAACGCGTCGCTCGGTTGGTCGGAGTCGAAGGGGCACCAGCCCGACGCACTCCAGCAGAGCCAGAACAACGCCTTCTACATCGGCAACCAGGGATCCGACCCGAACCATCACCTCTTCGGAGGTGCACTAGGTCAGAGCGACCGTCCATGGACGTTCAGGACCCAGGCGACCTTCGACCTGCCCTGGGACCTGCGGCTGGTGACGATCCTGAACTACGAGGACGGCCGCCCGTACCGCCACATGGCCCGTGTGCGGCTCAACCAGGGGAACGTGACGATTCCGCTGGAGGCGATGACCGGCGACCGCCGAATGCCCGAACGCAAACAGATCGACCTGGGTCTGTCGCGCCGGTTCATGCTCGGCGACCGTGTCGGGCTGAACGTCGACCTGCAGGCACTCAACCTCCTGGACGACGACGGGCACTACTACTGGGGCAGCTACGGCCGGTATCCGGCCGAACTCGTGCCGTCGCAGTACTTCCTGCCGCGGCGGGTGGCTATACGACTGGGCCTCGACTTCTAGGCTTCCGCGCGGAGTCTGGCGGCGCCAGGAGTCCGCAGGGACTTGGATGGAACGAAGTGACTGACTCTTGAAAGGTGGGTTGCTGAAATGACGACGAAACCCAAGACGCCGTTCCCCTTCGATCGCCGCGCTCTTCTGGCCGCGGCTCCGCTCGGAATCCTCGCGTCGGCCTGCGCTCCGGCGGAAGAAGCCGGAGTGGCAGAGGAGGAGGCCGCTGCCGCGGCGGATCAGACCGCTTCAGCGGATGAGGATGCCGGTCTGACGGTGGCCGAGATCGGGCACCGGCAGACCGCCCGCGACTTCGTCAAGGCGCTCGAGACGAGCGACTGGGAGTGGTTCTCCAGCGTCATGGCCGATGACGCCCGGTTCATCACCCACGCGGCCGAAGGGCCCTGGGCGCGGTCGATGACGGAGGGCGGCGACGTGATCCTCGAGAACATGAAGCAGTTGATGGGCGGCCTGAAGGATCCCAACCTGATGATCACCAGGGAGCGGGTGCTCGGGCACCTCGTGATCCACGAGCGGGAGGAGAGCTTCACGACCGACGAGGGTCCGAGGACATCGAACATCACGGCCATGTACCTCGTCCACGACGGCAAGGTGCAGGTGTGGTTCGAGTTGGTGGGTGACCTGCCGGCCTAGCCCCGGCGCTAGCCCCGGGCCTGCAGGCGCCTGCCGTTCTCGACCGCCTCCCTGGCCTCGGGCAGGCGTCCCTTGCGGTTGAGGATGTCGGCCAGCACGAAGTAGCCGAAGGGCCCGAAGACGCCCTCCGGATCGCGGCGCAACCCCTCGCGGACCAGTAGCTCGGCGCGGTCCAGGTCGTCGCCGCGATCCATGTGCAGCTTGGCCAGGTGGTAGTAGCCGAGAACGAACTCCGGATTCGAGCGGATCGCCGCGCGCCACATCTCCAGGTGATCCTCCGGCCGGCCGAGCCGGCCGTACAGGTGTCCCAGGTTGAACTGGGCGCGGAAGTGGTAGGGCGCGTGCCGGATCGCCTGCTCGTAGGCCGCCGCTGCCTCCTGGGGGCGCCCGGCCTCCTCGTGAGTCAGCGCCAGGTTGAAGTAGGGCTGGCCGATCTCCGGGTTCTTGGCGATCGCCTTCTCGAAGTGAACTGCCGATTCCCGGCTCCGGCCCAGGAGGGCCAGGAGCTCGCCGTGCTGGTTGTGGATCCACGCCGGCGCCACCTCTTCGGCGGCTGCCGCTTCAACGACGCGTAGCGCGTCGGGGAGGCGGTCCAGATCGGCGTAGATGTCGCTCATCGCGATCGCCGCGTTCGACTCGTAGGGCGCGAGTTCCACCAGCCGGTGAAAACCCACCAGCGCCTCCTCGAGGCGGCCGAGCCGCCAGTAGCTAGTGGCGAGTCCGAGCAGGGAGGCCTGATGTTCCGGGTTCAGCGCGAGCGCCTGCTGGTAGAGCGCCAGCGCCTGACCGTTGAGTTCGGCTGAAGCTGCTGCGTCTCCGCGTCGCGACGCCTCGTCGGCGCGCCGCCCGATGATCCCGCCCAGCATCTGGTTCGCGTCGACGATGCTGGCGTCCAGTTCCAGGGCGGCGCGCAGGTACTCTTCGGCCCCCTCTTCATCGCCCTTCCCGATGAAGCTCTGCGCCTCCATGATCGCCCGGTGGACCGCGATCCTCTCCTTCGGATCCGTTCGTTCGATGCCGTCGTCCTCGTCGATCCCAGTGTTTGCGCGGCCCGCCAGGTAGCCCAGGGCGCGCAGTTGGGCCAGCGTCTCCGTATCGAGGTCAGGCCGTCCGCCGGGCCGGTCACCCGATGACTTGAGGTTGTCGGAGTAGGCGAGCAGGCGGTCGCGCAGGGACCGCGCCAGGTCCCGTTCCTGGAGCAGGACGTTGTTCGCTTCGCCGGCGTCCTCCCGCAGCAGGTAGAGCTCCGGGTTCGTCGTCTCGATGAACTTCTCGGACTCGGTGCGGATCGAGCGCAGGGGCGCCCAGTTGTAGTGGTAGAGGGAGTAGTAGGACTCGGTGTAGACCTCCCGCGGCGATGCCGGTTCCCGGCCCAGGATCAGCGACCGCAGATCGACGCCCTGCACCTCCGCCGGCACCTCCTGGCCGACGATCGAGAGGACGGTCGGCAGGATGTCGACGTGGCTGACCGCTTCGCCCACGACCCGCCCTTCGAAGTCTCCGAAGGGCAGCCGCAGGATGAGCGGAACGTGGACGGTCGAGTCGTAGATGAAGTAGCCGTGGAATCCCTCGCCGTGCTGCCCAAGTCCCTCGCCGTGGTCGGAAGTGAGCACGAACACCGAGTCGTCGAGCACGTCGCGGCTCTCCAGGCCTTCGCGCAGCAGCCCGACGAGCGAGTCGGTGTAGGCCACCTCCGCGTCGTAGGGGCGGTCGGGATACTGGGACCTGAAGGGCTCGGGCGGCGTGTAGGGGTCGTGCGGCTCGAACAGGTGGACCCACAGGAAGAAGGGGGCGTCCCGGGGCTCGTCGAGCCAGGCCAGGGCGTGCTCGATCGTGTCCGGCCCCTCGTGCTGTACCTGGCCGACGTTGACGGAGGGCTTCCTCGGGTCGAGCTGGAAGTCATCACGGTAGCGGTCGAAACCGCGGCCGATCCCCCAGCGGGAATCGAGGACAAAGGCGCTGATGAACCCCGCCGTGTCCCATCCGGCCACTGAAAGCACCTCGGCGAGAGTGGGAAGCGTTTCGTCCAGGGAGTAGCCGACGTTCTCCCGGACGCCGTGGAACGGCGGGTAGGTGCCGGTCATGATCGAGCAGTGGGCCGGCAGCGTGAACGGCACCGCCGTGGCGGCGTTCGAGAAGCGCACTCCTTCGCGGGCGAGTCTGTCCATGTGCGGTGTGGAGACGAGTTCCGAACCGTAGCTGGAGAGACGGTCGGCGCGCAGCGTGTCGATCGTGACCAGAATGACGTTCAGCCGGTCGGCGGCGACCTCTCCGGCCAGTTCCGTCCAGGTCGGCAGGGGTTCCCGTTCGCCCTCCGTGCCGGTCTCCGGAGCAGCCTGGGGTTCGTCTCCCGGCGCACAGCCAACCAGCACGCCCAGGCACAGACCGAGGAATCCTGAGCCAACTGCCCTGGGAAGTGAGAGCAAGTCCGGGAGCCTCCGGTTGGAGATGAACATGGGGCTTCTTCCACTCGCCATCGTACTAAGCTGCCGTGGTTCAGGGCCTGCAGGACAACCTCGAGAAACGGAGCACGAGTGATGGAGATCGTCCAGGCTACGGAGGAGCACCTGGATCGCTACGCGGACCAGTTCGTGGACCTGGTCTGGGAAACCGGCCCCGCGTCCTACGGCTACCAGTTCGACGGCCGGGAGCTGTTCGATCTGATGGTCAGGGCCGCCTGGCGGGTGCCGGGCACGCTGTATTCGTACGACCGCACGACGATCGCGCTGGACGGCGACGAACTGCTGGGGCTCGAACTCGGTTACGACGGTCCCGAGTTCGCGCCGCGCAAGAAGGCGTTGGGCGGCCTCTGGGGTCCGATGATCAAGTCGGGTGAGGTCACGTTGGAGCGGCTGAACCTGCTTGCCGAGCGGGCCTACCAGTGCAAGTACCTGAACGCCGTGATCCCGTCGAGTGTGTACTACATCTGCGCGCTGGCGGTGGAGGAGCCGCTACGGGGCAAGGGCATCGGCACGAAGCTAGTCGACCATGCGATCGAGCGGAGCAAGCAGGCCGGCATGCGAGGCCTCCATCTCGACGTGCTGTCGGACTCGGATGCCGTGCGCTTCTACCGATCCCTGGGCATGCACTGCCTCGCCGAGGTCGTGGCGCCGATTCCGCACGAGCACGGTGTGCCGATGGAAATGCGGATGGCGCTGAACTTCAACTAGGGATCAGCACAGCGGTATCGGCTACGGACTGATCAGATCGCCCAGCTCGCGGACGCCGGCGTCGAGGCGCTCGAAGGCCCTCTGGGCCCGCGCCCGGTCCGCCAGGTCGCCGCTGCGGTCGAGCTCGGCTGCGCTCTGCATGACCCGGCCGATCGCCTGCCGGGCCTGCCCGCGTTGCCGGGCGCTCAGGCCGGCCAGGCGGTCGAGGAGCACTTCGGCGAGATCGCGGGCGTCGAAGGCGGGCACGTAGAGAGTGAGCCACTCGCCGTTCTCGATCTGGGTGCGGACCCGGTCCCGCTTGTTCGCCAAGAGCGCCATGATCGCGTTTCGGTCCTCCGGGATCGTCATCGGCGGCCGCTCGTGGCTGTGCGGGCCGGCGCGGATCGCTCCGCCACCGCGGGAAGCGCCGGCGGGCGGTTCGACCGTCGTCTCCTCGAAGTAGAAGTCGTACCGCTGCTGTTCGCCGGCCAGCCAGACGTGGGCGAAGAACTCGCTCGGCAGCGCCTCGGGGATCTCCGAGACCAGGTACTGGCTGCCGATCAGAGGCGCCATCGGGTAGCGGGTCTCGTCCCAGCTCTCGGTCTCCTCGTTCCACGCCTCGAAGACGACGTCGCCGCCGAAGTTCCGCGGATCGACCGGCTGCTTGAAGTCGTCGTAGACGTAGAGACGGAACTCGCCGGCCCTCGGCAGGGCGCCCTCGAGGTGGTGGTAGTTGTTCGCCGCCATGAAGAACTGGCCGCCGTGGAGGGGGTTGTGGTCCATGTGGGCGGCGGCGTTCGGGTCCGCCGGGTTGGGCGCGAAGCCTGGCGTTGCCCCGCCCTCGCCGGCCGGCAGGTCGGTGCCGCCGAGGCCGGCGGCCAGCATGCCGCCGCGGCTCTGCGGCTGCTCGCGCGGCACGAAGATCTCCGGCAGGACGAGGTGGTCGTCGAGTTCGTAGTCGACCTGGAGCGCGAAGGGCTGGACGACCGGGTTCTTCGCCTTGCCGACGTCGAACGATCCGATCAGCTCGACCCGGGTGCCCGGCGGCGCATGGACCGCCTCCTCGAACAGGTAGGAGGCGGGGAACTCGGGGTCGTACTCGGGTACGTACAGGACGGTTTGCGTCCGGCCGTCGGGAAAGTGGATCCGCACCTCCATTCTGGCGATCAGGTCGCCGACGTGCGGATGCAGGCCGATCAGACGGGCGCGCTCGGTGATCGTCAGGCTTGTGGTCTGAGGCCTCGCGGCGCGCCGCCCCTTCAGGGTGAGTTGACCGCCCGCCTGCTGCGCTTCGACCCAGAGTTCAACTTCGTCCTCGGTCTGGTTGAGGAACAGGCCCAGACTCGAGC
Source organism: Acidobacteriota bacterium (assembly GCA_011523565.1). Taxonomy (GTDB): domain Bacteria; phylum Acidobacteriota; class Thermoanaerobaculia; order Multivoradales; family Multivoraceae; genus Multivorans. Next base: position 2,146 of record WTGL01000308.1, on the reverse strand, counting down.
GGTCGCTGATCTCGATGCGCGAGTCGTCGTTCGGCCGCCGGCGGTACTCGACCACGAGTTCGATCGTCGAGCCGCGGCGCAGCCGCTTGCCGGCGCCGTCCGGCAGCAGCACCGGATCGTCGCCGCGCAGCCACTGGCCGAGGAAGTGGGGGCCGGGGCGCCCGGTGCGCATCCGCGTCGGCTCCGGCTCGTCCTCGTCGCGGAACGGGTCGTAGGGGACCTGGACCTCGACCTCGAGCTGTTCCTGCGGCGCGTCCTCCGGCTCATGGACCCAGGCCGCCATCCGGTACACCACGCCGGGGTGCTGGGGCCGGAACTCGTAGCCGGTGACCCAGGCGTCCTCTTCGAGTTCGACGGCGAGCCGCTCGCGACCAAGGGCGGTCTGCTGCCCGGGCGCGACGACCGTTTCGGCTGTGGGCTCGAGCACCAGGTCGGGAACGCCGAGCACCCATTCCTCCTCCGTGAACTCCAGCGGCGGCGGCAGGTTGCGGCGCGGTCCCTGGGGTCCACCGCCCTGCACCCAGGCGACGACGATGTCGATCTCCTGCTGGCTCATGCGACGCGAGTTCCGGAAGTGGTCGTAGCGGGCGTCGGCGGTCCACGGCGGCATGCGGCCGGTCATG
>WTGL01000308.1:0-1513 GCA_011523565.1 Acidobacteriota bacterium | reverse complement strand
GCCGGGCTTCGCGTCGTTGCCGTAGGTCGTCAGGTCGATGTAGTCCGGCGCCGACCCCTTCGGGTTGTGGCAGGGCATGCAGTAGCGGCGGAGGATCGGGCGGACATCGTCGGCGAAGTTGATGTCGGTCGTGATCCGCACGTGGGCGGGCGCGGGGTCGGTGGCGATTCCGGTCAGGGTCAGGGCGGCCAGCGCGGCGGTGGCCGCGGCGGCCGCGAAGCGCCGGCCGTTGACAGCCGACCGGCTCATCGTCCGTCTCCGGAGTAGAGCGTCAGGTCGCCCTCGTTGTCGGCGACGAACAGCGGCCTGAAGTCGTAGCCGCGGCTTCGCAGGCGCTCGCCGCCGCCTTCCTGGCGGTCGACGACCGCCGATACCGCGGCGACTTCGCAGCCCTCGGCTTCGACCGCCTCGATCGCGCGGAGGATCGAGCCGGCCGACGTGACGACATCGTCGATCACGGCCACCCGGCGGCCGGCGACGATCAGCTTGCGCCCGTCCGGGTGGTACGAGGCGTCGATTCGGGCGCTCGTGCCGTGGCCCTTCGCCTTGTTGCGCACCAGGAAACCGAAGAGCGGCGTACCGTCCAGGTCGCTCGCGACGGATGCGGCCGTCGCCAGGTAGGCTCCGCCGACTTCGGGCCCGCCGACCGCGTCGACTTCGAAGGGTCGCAACTGCTCGCAGAGGGCTTCGCCGATCAGCCGCGAGCCCCGCGGCGACAGCACCGTCGCCTTCGTGTCGCAGTAGTAGTGCGAGCGTGCACCGGAGGTCAGCACGAAGTCTCCCTTGGCGATACTCCGCTCCTGGAGCAGGGCCTTCAGTTCGTCCAATCGCGGGTCGTTTTTTGGATCCGGCACGGCCGGAGAGGGTATCAACGACGGGTGGACGCTCGGCCTTTGTGGAACCTGGCCGGTGGTACTCTCAAGACCCTTGCCCCGGGGCACCTTGGGCACCCCTTGCCGGAAACATGCAAGGGGCGGAACAATGGTCAGCAGAATAGACACACTTGCCACACACAGAACCTTCAGGGAGGCCGGCATCGAACCGGCGCACGCAGAGGTGATCATCGAAGCGATCAACCGCGCCGACGATCGCCTGGCCACGAAGGACGATCTGGCGCTCGTTCGTTCCGAACTCGGGGGCGAAATCCGGGCGTTGAACTCGCAGTTGACGGCGATGAAGTGGTTCATGGGAATCAACATGGCCATGACCACGGGGCTCGTGGTCCGTCTCTTCAGCATCCTCTGACGTGACGGGCGCTTCGGGCGCTACTGCCCGTATCGGCATCGTGACCGTCTCGGACCGCGCGTCGCGCGGCGTGTACGAGGATCGCGGCGGTCCCGCGATCCGCGACTATCTGGCAGAGGTGCTGACCTCGCCCTGGGAGGCCTGCGCGCGGGTGGTCGAGGACGAGGTCGAGCAGATCGCGGCCGCGCTGCGCGAGCTCTGCGACGACGAAGGCTGCTGCCTGGTCGTGACCACGGGCGGTACCGGCCCTGCGCGGCGCGACGTGACG
>WTGL01000201.1:622-2968 GCA_011523565.1 Acidobacteriota bacterium | reverse complement strand
GCCGCCAGGAGGCGGTCCGGCGAAGAAGGTGCGTCGCCAGAGTTCGGCGCCGTCCTCGAGCGACCAGGCGATCAACTGGTAGTCGAGATCGACCTCGTCGGGGAACTCGATGAAGCGTTCGTCGTGCCGCTTGAGGACTTCCTCCCACGGAAGCCCCTGCTCCCGGAGTTCGCGCATGAACTCGTTGCTGTACTCGGTGCCGAACTCCGGCCGCTTGGTCGCCTCGATCGACCTGGCCGCCGTGGTCAGGAAGACGGTGTCGCCGACGACGATCGGCGACGACCAGCCGGAACCCGGCACGTCGATGCTCCATTCGACGTTCTCTGTGGTCGACCAGTGGAGCGGCAGCCGTTCGTTGTCCGAAGCGGGGATGCCGTCCGGGCCACGGAAGCCGGGCCAGATTGGTGTCGGCGTCGGCTCGGCCGCCGGCTGCGCAAGCGCGGGTAGCGCTACGCACGGCAGGATGAGCGCGGCAGCGAGGAGGCAGCGGCGCATGGCGCGGATGTTAGCCGCCGCCTCTGCGTTACGCTGACCCGCGTGGCTGGACAGGGAGCACCGACGGTTGCCGCCCTCGTCCTGAACTACAACGGGCGCGACATCACGTTGCAGGCGTTGGCGAGCCTCGAAGCGATGACCTACACCGCCTGCGAGTTGATCCACATCGACAACGGTTCCGGCGACGGTTCGTTCGAGGCGGTCGCCGCCGGGCACCCGGGTGTGACCCAGATCCGGGTCGAGGAGAACCAGGGTGTGGTCTACGGCATGAACAAGGGGATCGCACTTGCCGCCGACCGCGGCGTCGACTACCTCCTGCTGCTCAACAACGACATCGAGGTCGAGCCGGACTTCCTCGACGAACTCGTCGCGGTAGCTGAGGCTGATCCCGCTATCGGCTGCGTGGGTCCGAAGATCCTCTACCACGGCGAGCGGGACAGGTTGTGGTCTGCCGGCGGCCGGATTCGCTTTCGCGAGTCGATGACCCGGGAGCGCGGCGAAGGCCAGATCGATCGCGGCCAGTACGACCGCGACGAGGAGGTGCCCTACGTGAACGGCTGCGCGATGCTGGTGCGCCGGAGCGTCGTCGAGGAGATCGGTCTCTGGGATCCGCTGTTCCACCTCGCGCTGGACGATGCCGACTGGTGCATGCGGATGAAGGCGCGCGGCTATCGCTGCTACTACGCGCACCGCGCGGTGCTGTACCACATGGTGGCGCGGACGGTCGGCGGTTACCGGGCCTCGCGGACGTTCTTCAACGGTCGGAGCGCCGCGCTGTTCGTGCGTCGCTATGGCGGCCCGCTGCAGTGGTGCTCGTTTCTCCTGTTCCTCTCGGCAGGCCTCTTCCTGGCCTTCTTCCGCGAACTTGCCCGCGGTAACCAGGGCGCCGTGCTCGCCAAGCTCCGCGGGGTGATCAAGGGCCTCCGGACGCCGATGGCGCCGCCGCCGGGGATCGACCCGCGCGAGGACCACGCGCAGGCTGCCGGTTCGGGTCGGTTATGACAGTATTGTCACCTTATGGTGGTGCGCGCGACCTACTCACTCGACGAAGCTACCGTGCGGCGCCTTCGGCGAACGTCGGAGCGGCTCGGTAAACCCCAGAGCCAGATCGTTCGCGAGGCGATCGCCGACTATGCGGCCCGTTGCGACAGGCTGAGCGAGGTCGAGCGGCTCAGGATGCTGGAGGTGCTCGGCCGACTGCGCAGCGCGCAGGTGACGGGCTCGGCAGAGGCTGTCGAGGCCGAGTTGCGTGAGATCCGCGAATCCCGTCGCGTCGGCTGGGACCGCGAGTCCGATCGGCGATGATCCACCTTGACACCTCGGCCCTGGTGGACGCTCTGGTGTCTCCTCACCGTTCGTTCGACCGGCTGATGTCCTTCGTTGAGGACGGCCACCGTTTGTGCATCTCCACACTGGTTCTGTACGAGTGGCTGCGCGGTCCGCGAACGGTGGCGGAGCGACTGGCGCAGGAGCAGATCCTGCCGGCCGCTGCCGCCGTGCCGTTCGACGCCGAGGCCGCGGCCCGGGCTGCCGAGATCTACGAAGTCGTCTCGCGGCCCCGCCGCCGCCGCCAGGCGGACATCGCGATCGCGGCGTGCGCCCTGGTTCAGGGCGCCGCGCTCTGGACGCTCAACGAGCGCGACTTCGCGGATGTACCCGAGCTGGAGATCGTCCAATAACCCCGTGTTGAAGAACCTGCGCGAGGACACGCGCCGGCTGCGCGCGATCAAGACGAAGCCGTTTCCCCTCTATGTGCTCGAGTCGCTGCTGTTCGAGAACGGCTACCAGGCCGTCGTCCTCTACCGGATCGCCCACTGGTTCAAGAGCCGTCGCATTCCGGTCGTAGGGCCG
>WTGL01000201.1:0-612 GCA_011523565.1 Acidobacteriota bacterium | reverse complement strand
CGTCGACATCGCGCCGGGGGCCCGCATCGGACCGGGTCTGTTCATCAGCCACGGTATCGGCCTGGTGATCGGCAACGGCGTGCGCATCGGGCGAAACGGAACGTTGCTCCATCAGGTGACGATCGGCGCCCCGACGGGCAGGCGGCTGGACCAGATGCCGACCCTCGGCGACAACGTCTTCGTCGGCGCCGGCAGTCGCCTGATCGGTAGCATCGAGATCGGCGACGACGTCTTCATCGGCGTGAACTGCGTCGTGACCGAGGACATCGCGGCAAGCACGAAAGTCACGACGACCGCGGGCCTGGCGCTGGAAGCCGCCGGCAACACCGTCACGGACGAAGAGAGCGGGTAGGACGCCCTGCGGCGGGAAGAGGAACGGTCGCCGGTGGGGCGGAGAGCATTGGTACGCTTGGGAATCGCCCTTGAGAACAGTGAGGAGCCGCAGCCCTGATGCATGAAGTCAGTCGCTTCTCGTGACTCGCTAGCTCAAGCGCTGTAGAGAATCCGCTCGCCAGCGTCGTGCCGCTGCAGTTCGCCCAGGTCCTCCAGCCAGCGCAGGTGCGCGATCGCTTCGCCGGTCGCGAACCAGCGCTGCATGATCGGGAAGTCGTC
>WTGL01000151.1:19734-20894 GCA_011523565.1 Acidobacteriota bacterium | reverse complement strand
GTGCAGGTTGCCGCGGTCGTCCGACGAGGTCGTGTACTCGTAGCCGATGAAGGTCGTGAAGTTGCCCGGATCGTTGTGGGCCTCCGCGGCATCGATGATGGCCTGCCACGCGGTGCGCGTGGCATGGTCCACCGCGTCCGCGGGCAGCTCGGCGAACTCGCCGCTGCGCAGCCCCTGAATGGCGCGAGCAAAGCCTCCTCCTTCCCTCAGGTCGGCTCCCAAGACGGTGTCGTAGAGGGCGCTCTCCGTGTTGTCCATCTCCGGCATGACGCCCAGGTACATGCCGTGGTCGGTCACGGCCTGGAAGTCGAGCGCTCCGCTCTGGAGCTGGAGCTGGTGGCCGCTCGGGTGATCGATCGCCTCGCCCTTGGCGAAGCGGTAGGCGTCGTCCGGATTCGTTCGGGTCTGAAACAGGTAGGCGTCGAACGAGAAGCGGGTATGGACGTGCAGGTCACCGAAGTACGCGTCGCGGAGGGGATTCGGCGCCGGCGCTTCGGCGGTCGCGGACGCGCCGCCGTCGCCATCGCCGCCGGTGGAGCAGCCGAGCAGGGCGAACGAGAGCATGGCGCTAGTCGCGAGGACCGAGGCAGTCTGGCGCATGACGATCTCCTTTGGGGATTACGCGTAGATTAGCGCGGATGAAGACCAAGCTCCCGATGCCAACACTCGCCGCGGCGATCGTTCTGGTTTGCGCCGCCACGTCCGCGTCTCCCCAGCAATCGACGGCCGCGGGAACGATGCCCCCGGCCGGGGACATGGCCCTGGCCCGCGCCCTGCTCGAACAGCTCATCGAGATCGACACGACGGACACCGAGCGCGGCGACAACACCCGGGCGGCCCAGGTGCTGGCCGACACCCTGCTCGAAGCGGGCTTCCCGCCGGAGGACGTCCAGGTGCTGGTCCCGCCCGACTTTCCGACCAAGGGCAACCTGGTGGCGCGGCTTCGCGGCAGCGACCCGGAAGCCGAGCCGATCCTGCTACTGGCACATCTCGATGTCGTTGAGGCGTTGCCCGAGGACTGGAGCCCCGACATCCCACCCTTCGAGTTCCAGGAGCGCGATGGCTACTTCTACGGCCGCGGCACGGCGGACGACAAGGACGAGTGTGCGATCCACACCGCCAACCTGATCCGCCTGCGCCGGGAGGGCTTCGTTCCCGAG
>WTGL01000151.1:1322-19724 GCA_011523565.1 Acidobacteriota bacterium | reverse complement strand
CGAGTTCGACTTCCCGGTCATGCTGAACGAGGTGACCGAGGAGTTCTTCGACCGTTCCGCGGACCTCGTCGGCGGCGAGACGGGCGAGGCGATGCGGCGGATCGTGGACGACCCCGACGCCGCCGCGGCGCGGGCCGTCCTGTCGCGGCAGGCTTCATACAACGCGCGGCTGCGAACCACGTGCGTCGCCACCCTGGTCGACGGCGGTCACGCCGAGAACGCGTTGCCGCAGTTGGCCCGGGCGAACGTGAACTGCCGCCTGCTGCCCGGCCACGACCCGGACGAAGTCGAGGAGACGTTGCGCCGGCTGGCGGCGCCCTTCGGCGTCGAGGTGGAGCGGAGACGGGTAGCGACGCCGAGCCCGCCGTCGCCGCTGACCGGCGAGGTCCTCGGCGCGATCGAGCGGATAACGGAGGAGATGTGGCCCGGCGTGCCCGTGCTGCCCGTGATGTCGAGTGGCGCCACGGATGGCCTCTACCTCCGCAACGCCGGCATCCCGGTCTACGGTGTTTCCGGAATCTTCGGCGACATGGACGACGTCCGGGCCCACGGCCGGGACGAGCGGATCCGGATCGACCACTTCCACGAGGGGCAGGAGTTCCTGTACCGGCTGGTCAAGGCGCTAGCCGCGGCGGATTGAGTTCCACCGCGGCGCCGCGCAGCATGACGGCGAACACCCGATAGCGCTCGTCGAAGGAAGCCGCGGCGACCTCGCCGGGAACCGCGCCCCCGAAACCAGAGCGCAGCAGAGCCGGATTCCCGAAGCGCTCGGCGATGTCGGGTCGTTCCTGGTTGAGCCCCAGGTTGGTGAGGAAGTGGCCGTCGCGGTAGACGACGATCTGGCGCGGCCGTTCGCCTCGCGTCGTATCCACGGCCCATCCTTCGATCGCGACCTGGTCTCCCAACGCGAGCAGGCGCAGCTCTCCGTCATAGCCGTCGCCAGGCCGCCGCACGGGCATGCGGCGGCCGTCGGTGGTCGGCAGGATCTCGAGATCCCCGGGTTCCAACTCGAGGGGCAGGTAGGAAAAGCGGAGGCGGCTGGCGACGCCGCGCCGCGACACCGCATAGGCAAGGGCGCCTTCGCGCTCGACGAGCTGCCGGTCGGCGGCGGCCCGGAACGCGAAGCCGCCGTTCTCGAAAGGCGGTCCGTAGAGGAAGGCGAGATCGGGCCGGCGGTGGACGCCGGGCCGGTGAGCCGTCATCTCGCCGCCGATGAACAGGAGGACCGCTTCGACCCCGCGCAGGTCCGGCGGATCGTCGCGGATGAAACCGCTGACCACGAACTCGGCCATGCCCGCGGTCCTCCCGGGGTCCCGTCGCGGCAGCACGGCATCGAGCGCGCCGTCGAAGCCGGTCGGTGGAGGAACGATGGGGATGCGGCTCTGTGGCTGGGATTCGCCTTCGACGAGGCCGTAACGGAGCACGGCCTCGAGGTGGCCGGCGGCGCTTCGTGCGACGTCATACCGGTACTCAGCCCCTTCGCGGGGTGACGACGACCCGGGCTCGATCAGCGAGTGAAGGCTCCACTCCTGTCCGTGCTCGAACTCATCGACCCGTTCGTAACCGAGGTTCGACGGGAAGCCGGCGCCTTCACGGGGATCCTGGACTCCGTAGTTGTCTGCTCGCAGAAGCAGCAGGTCCGGAAGGAACTTCTCGGTGGCGACGCGGCGCGGAACGTCATAGCGAAGGCCGGGCGTGACCAGGCCGCCACGATCGACGATGCGCAGCCCGCTGACCCAGCCGACGTGGCCGATCTCGCGAACGAGAACGGACGTGCTCGGCTCGTAGCGTTCGGCGAGCCATCGGCCCATGTCTTCGAGTTGAGTCTGCCGGACCGTCGGTTCTACGCGATTGCCGATCTGCCGCGAGGTGTGGCGCAGGATGGGCAGCGCAAGCAGGACGATCGGGAGAGCGACCGCCACGACGGCAGCAACGGGCAAACGCCGCCCCAAGTCGACGCGTTCGGACGACACCGCCCGCATCGTGCGTCGCACGAGTCTCCCGATCCCGACGAGTCCGTCGTGGGTTCCAAGTGCGAGCAGGAACGCGGCCAGAATGCTCAGCGTGTAGTAGTGCCACGTGTATCCCGGCAGTGATCCGATCAGCGCGTAGCCGGCCAGGGAGGTCAACGGAAACGCGACCAGCGGCCAGAGAGCGGCCCGGCGACGAAGGAGCGCCACGGCGCCGACAAGCACAATCGTCGTAAGAAGGACGTAGCCGGTCGTCGTCTGCGGGAGCGACGGGCTGTAGGCGGCGAGCAGGGTGGCTCCGGCTTCGACATAGGCCTCTCGAACCAGGTCCAGGTAGTGCAGCGGAGTGGTGATGCTCTCGCCTTCCTTCGCTTCCAGCGTCATCGGCAGCGGACCGCCGTAGTAGAAGGTGGCAAAGAGAAGCCAGGGCACGGCGACGAGCAGGGCAGCCACCGCCTGGCGCAGGGGGATCTGCCGCCGGCGCAGCCAGCCATGGCCGATCAGCATGACGCTCAGAAGGGCCCCCTCTGGTCGCGTGAGGAACAGCAGACCGGACACTGCCGCGGCCGCCGTGGGGCGTTCACTCAGGTGGAGATCGAGGGCCAGCAGGAAGAGCAGGGCGAAGAGGTGGACCTCCATCCCCAGGTAGAGGTAGTTGTAGATGCCCGGTGGATTGAATGTGACGAGGGCGACGGCGAGGGGCGCCGCCGGCCCGGCCCCGATCCTGACCAGCAGCCTGGACGCGATCACGGCGGTACCGAGCAGGCACAGCAGTCCGAACGTGTTCTGCCACCCGGGCGCCTGGTCGCCTCCGCCGAGGACGAAAACGCTGCTGAGCATCGTGTGCAGCGGCGTCGTGAAGCCCATTACCCGCTCTCCTGCGTTGTAGACCAGGCCGTTCCCCTCCGCCAGGTTGCGGGCGTAGCGGAGCACGATCAATTGGTCCTCGAACTGCAGTCGCAGGGCGAGGTTGGGAATCAGGCGGGCGGCAAACCAGACTCCGAAGACCGCGAAGGCGGTCCACGAGGTCAGTTCGAGTAGCCGCCGGTTCGGAAGCTCAGGGGATCGGGAGCCGCCTGATGCTTCGGGTTCGTTCATCTACGGCGCTACGCGCAGTTCGACGGCTGACCCTCTCGGCACGAGAGCGAACACGCGGTGCTGTCCGGCGAACGTCTCAGGATCCGGTGCTCCCGGCACAAGCCCGCGGAAGCTTGCGGGAAGCGGCCGCCGGTCGCGGTCCTGTTCGACGAGGCTCTGCTGGTCCGGTTCGGCGCCGATGCTCGCCAGGAACTCGCCGCTCCGGTAGATGACGATCTCCCGTGGTCGGTCTCCTCGTTCCCTGGTAGCGGTCCAGCCTTCGATCAGCGTTTCGTGGCCGGGGGCGGTCACGACCTGAAACGCGCTGCGGAAACCGTCTCCTGCCGCTTGCACACTCAGTCTTCGGCCGTCGCCCAGGGGGAGAATCTCGCCGCCGTCCGCGGTGCGTTCCAGGGGTTGATAGGCCGATGGCAGTCGCGCCGCGACGTTCCGGCGGGAGACCGCATACACGACGAGTCCCTGTCGTTCGATGGCGGCCAGATCGCGGGTCGTGAGCCCGGGGAAACCACCGGACGTGGAGGACCTGTTGTCCGGAAGGACGAAGCCGCTGTAGGAGTGACCCGCTTGCGCCGCTGCGGGACGATTCCTGCGTCCCGTCTGGCCGACCCAGAGCTCGCGGCCGCGGAGGAAGACGACTACTTCCAGGTGTTCTCCCAAGTCACCGAGATCGGCGGTCCAACCGCGGATCTGCGCTTCCTCGGGTGACCACCCGTCGAAGACTCCGATCATCTCGTTGCCGACGGGTTCGATGGGAATGCGCTCGGGTTCGGCGCCGGCGATGCCGCGGGGGTGGCGCAGAAGGAGGTCTCGGCCCTGGGTATCCAGGGTCAGTTCGAACCTTCCTCGCGGTCGTGGTGGGTAGAGCACCTGAACCTGATCACCGCTTCGGGCAAGGAGAGTCAGGGAGTTCTCGTTCACGAGGGTTGCGGGGAGAGAGATGCGGAACGTCATCCGTTCTCGTTGACCGCCGTATGGCCGTATTCGACGACGTGACCGATCGTCCTCGCCCCTGTAGACAAGGTCCGCGCCGCTGAAGACGAAGAACTCGTCCACGGAGTCCGCCGGCATGCCGGGTCTCGAGAGGATGCGGCCGAGAAAGCCTCCGGCGGCCACCTCCATTTCGCATCGAAAGAGATGATGCACGCGCTCAAGGAACCTGCCACCACCGAGTTCCACGCCGCGCACGCGCTCCGCTTCGGTTAGCAGTCGGGGAGCCGGCTCCCCGCTCAGCAGTGTTCTCAGGGCAGTTCGGTCTCGGCCCCCGGCCAGGACGTTGCCTTCGATAGCGAACACGCCGATCTGGTGGCTTCCGGCTTGAAGCCAGCGTTCCTCGACCAGTGCCGAGAACCTGCTTGCGCCTCGGTGGAAGAACGTCTCGGTCGTGGCCCGCACGGTGCCGTCCACGGAGATGGCCAGCGGTGTCCCATCGGGGACGCGCGGCTCGATTCGACCGCTGACGAGACTGGGGATGAAGCCGGTCTCGGGCCGTATGTTCTCGAAGGCGCTTGGCCCCGCAAGGAAGGCCTTCGCGGTCGAAGGGTCGGTTGGGTGCTTGTTGGTCAGCCCGGCGGTTGCGCGTCCCAGAAGATCCGGCCGCGGTCCCGCCGAGAAGACACGCGAGAACGGGCTGTCCGAGGGACTCTGCGTGGAGTCGGCCGTGGTTGTTCCGGAAGTTGTCCGGTCGAGCTGCCGCAAGCCGGGATCATGCGCGTCAACCGTTCCTGCTGCGAAGAGCCGGTGCAAGCGGTCGAGCGTCTGTTGGCGGCGCTCGGGGTCCGTGCGGAAAGTCCGCACGTCCGGGTCGTCCGTGAAGCAACAGACCCTGATGTCGCGTGGCGAACGATCACCTAGACGTCGGCCGTCGGCCCGCCACGGCAACTCGGCGCCCAGGGTGGCCGCGATGGTCGGCACGATGTCGATCGTCTGAACCACATGGTCGAAGACGGCTCCGTCGGTTTGCCCCGGTCGCTTGACGAAGAGAGGCACTTCGAGCACGTCCTCGGCATTCGCCTCGGTCGGGGCGCGCCGGAGCTCCCCGGGCCGGAAGCTATGGCCGTGGTCGGCGACGACGACGACCATGGCCCGGTCGTAGATCGCGGCCTTCTTCAGTTGATCGAGGACCTGTCCGAGCACACGGTCCGCGTAGCCCACCTGCAGCAGATGACGCTGCAGACCCTGGCTGCTCAACCAGTCATTGTCCGGCAGACGTGCCGTTTCGAAACCGGGAGGACTGATCGGAGTGCCGGGCAACGTGTACTCGCGGCCGGAAGGCAGGTACTTCCACGGCCGGTGCGGCAGATTCAGGTGAAGGTAGTGGAAGGTCGGAGTCGGGCTCTTCTCCTCCAGGCGCAGCAGGAAGTCGTCGAGCAGACGAGGAACGTCCTGAAAGAGCGCGCCGGCGGCCGCTTTGCGTTCTTCGTCCTGCTGGCTGGAACTCACGGCTCGAAACCCGGTCCATGAGTGGCTCACGGAGGGCAGACCGCTTCGGAGCGCCTCTGGTAGCAGCAGGTGACCGTAGACGACGCTGAGGTCCTCGACAGTGCTTGGGAACGATGTCCACGCACCTGCTCGTGTTTCGTCGCAGACCGCGGCGGGGCAGAGCTGCGACATTGTTTCGCGGGCTATGACCCGATACCCGCCTCTGCTCCCGAGCCAGGAGAAGAGGTTCGAGGTGTGATCGTTGTAGGAGGCTGTGGTGCCGCTCTGCGGCAGCCTTGCGGTGAGTAGCGCTGGAATCGCCTTGGACGTCTGGAGCCCAGCGGTTACAGCGCGCGGATACCAGTCGGCGCTTTCGGCCAGAGCAGCGAACGAGGGAAACCGTCGTTCATTGATCGAGCCGTCCGGCCGTTGAAGGGAACTTGTGGGCAGTTCGTCGAACACGATGAGGACGATCGGCAGGTCGCTCTCCAGGTGCGGCGCGCTGGCGATCGTGGAGTTGGGCTCGAAGTGCGTGGCTGAAACGGTCGGAAGAAGCCCGCGAACACCGGGCCGAAGCAGGAACACGGTCGGTGCGATGACCGCCGCGACCGCAGCGATCGCGACTGCGTTCGACAGGACTCGGTATCGGTTCAGGCACAGCGCCGTTCCAATGCCGCCAGCGACTGCCAGAGCCAGCGCGACGGTAGCGGGCAGCCGTTGCAACAACTGGAGGATGAAGGCGGCCGCGAGAAGCGCGCGGATTCCGTCGATCCACACGCGTCCGGCGCGACTGCTGGAAGCTCCGGGTAGGAACAGCGGCGCCGCCAGCAGGGTCGGGATTCCGAGCGTGCCGGCGAGTGCCAGCACGGCAATTGGCGCACCGGTGAGGCGTTGAGCCACCAGAAAGTCCGGTTGTCTGCCGATCAGATCGAAGATCGGCTGGGCGACGGCGAAGGTCCAGAGAGTGAACAGGTGTGAGGCGTCGACCCAGCTCCTGGAGGCATGCGCTGGCGTTCCCTGTCGCGCGTCCTTGGCAGAAGTCCTGTCCTTCATGAACGCCGCCGCTGTGATTCCGTACCTGGCGCCGCTTGTATGGGCAGTTCGACGGCTGAGCCGTCGGGCATCAGGGCGAAGACGCGGTGCCGTTCGGCGAAGGTGGCGGGGTCGGGACCTCCGGGAACTCTGCCTCGGAAGCCGGTCCGCAGCAGTCGCTGGTCGTCGTAGTGTCCGGCAACGTCGGGGCGCTTGTTGTTGGTGTTCAGAGCGGCAAGGTACTTGCCGTCGCGGTACACGACGACCCGGCGGGGAGGCTCCCCCTGTTGAAGATCGCCGGCCCAGCCTTCGATGGTAGTCGACCTCCCGGTCTTGGTGATCAGATCGACCGAGCCATCGAAACGACCGCCGTGTGCCAGAACCGGGAGCCGCCGGCCATCGCTGATGGGCAGGACTTCTTCACCGCCCTCCTCCTCGATGGGGGCGTGGAGGAACCGCAGTCGACCGGCTACGCCCCGGCGCGACACGGCGAAGATCTCGAAGCCCTGCCGCCGGATCGTCTCCAGGCTCTCGGCATCCGGCTTCACTCCGGATCGAACCCTCCGGGGGAGCCCGCTGTAGAGGTGCTCAGGACCATAGCGGTCGGCCACGCTCTGTCTCTCGGATGTCGTCTTGCCGGTCCAGACTTGGTCTCCGCCGAGAAAGGCGACCACTTCTTCGATGCCGCCGGGATCGGCGAGATCTACGACCCAGCCCCCGAAGCCGCCGCTGTAGCGGTGGCCACCTTCAAGGAAGCCGACTATTCCCCCGGCATCCTGGACCACGGGAATCGTCTCGACGTCCGTGTTGAAGCCGCTCTTGGGCCGCCGCAGCAGCTCCTGTTGACCCTGGTCGTCCCGGGCGAGTTCGTAGAAGAAACTCCGGGGACCGTTGACCTGCTCGAGCGTCGCGACGTCGTTCCGGTCCGAGATGAGGAAGACATCGAGCTGGTTGGATCCGGGTTGAAAGAGGCGCTCCGGCAGCATGGCCGCGATGCGGATCTCGCCTGAGCTCGTTTGGTGGGGGCGAACTGAGGCAGCGACGACCCCGTTCAGCGCCACGGCAAGGGAGCGTTCGAGGAGCGACTCCGGCCCCGTGAGGAATCCGTGGACGATCGCTGGCAACGACGCGCCGTCAGGATCGACATCATCCCAGAGGTGGTCGGCTTCGATCCGGATGCTGACGTCGCTGCTCCGGCGCGGCAGTTCGGAGATCACTTGACCGTGCAGGCCGGGAACGGCGCCGATCGCCATCGGGTCGTTCTCTTCCCCCAACATCGTCGTCTGCTCCGTCAGCCGTGCCTGCCGCCAGGGTTCCCGGTCGATCGGAAGCTCCAGGTGGCCGGCGTATCTGCCGACCAGGGAAGGAGCTCCTGCGTCGTGGAACCGCGGAATCGAATCCGCGTCAGCGCCCGCGAGTTCGAGGATTCGAGGCGTCAGGGAAACCAGGGAAGTGACGGTGTTGTCGATGGCCGCCTGACGCTGGTGCGGCGCCTTGATGATCAGAGGCACCGCGGCGACGTCCAGGGGGTGGAAGCCGGCAGCGTCCTCCTTGCCCGCGTACCGGCGCTGTCGGCCGGGCTCGAAGGCGACGCCGTGGTCCGCCGTGATCACGATGACGCTCCGGTCGAACAGGTCGAGCGACTCCAGCCTCTCGATCAGCTCTCCGATCAGGAGGTCGGTGAACTGCACCTGCAGCAGATACCGCTTCTGGTGATGGCGGACCGGCCAGGAGTCGTCCGTCCAGACCCCTCGCTCAAGTCCGTGGATGCGGTCACGGGTGAAGCGGTTGTAGGTGCGCCCGGAGGGTAGATACTCCCAGGGGAGATGTGGCAGCAACGTGTGCAGGAAGTAGAAACCTGGTCGCTTGCCTGCCGGCTGGATCGAGTCGGTGAAACCGCGGAACTCTGCTGCACGATCAGCGTCCCGCAGGTGACGCACGGCCCGCTGCCCGGGGACAGCGGACACTTCCGCGGTCGGTGCTGCCGCCTGGTCCCACCCGAAGCCGCTCCAGGTGTGAGTGACCTCCGGCAGCCGCTCTGTCCAGATCGCTGGCACGGTCAGGTTGAGCCAGACCACCGTGAGGTCGGCGATCAGGAGGTCGAAGCGTTCCCTGAATGACGTCCGTTGTCCGCGCAGTTCGTTCAGGTCGGGCGGGCAGAGCGAAGTGACCGGTTCGACGGCAAATGTGTCGTGACTCGGTGCGAGCAACGTGAACAGGTTGACCGGGTGCTCGGCGGCCGTGGGAAGCCAGCCTCTCTCGGGCGGCTGACCGGTCAGCATCCCGGTGACCGAGAGGTACGTGCCGTCAGAAGCAGCCGTGGTGTTCGGATACCAGGTGGCTTGATCGGCAAGGCGCGCCAGGTTCGGCAGGCGCTCACGGTCGATCGCGCCTTCGGAGTCGAGGATGGATATGAGCGACCACTCGTCGAAGACGACCATGACAACAGGCGCTCGTGCACCGGTGTCGACCAGGTCCACCGCCGTTGTGGGGCTCGGACCGGCCGCGCTGCGGCGGACCTCACTGTCGAAGAGGAGCAGCGCCGGCACCAGGACGGCCGCGGCCGAGACCAGGGTTGCAAACGACCGAGCGGGTCGAAACCGGATGTAGACCCAGGCCACGACGGCCCCGGCTGCCAGGGCGAGGGTAGTGGCAACAGCCGCAGGCAGACTCCGGATCGCCTGCAGGATGATCACCGCGGCGAGCAGACCGACGGGAATCGCGATCGCGGGCCGAGTCCAGGATGGGCGGAGGAACCGAAGCGCGGCAGCCGGCGCCGCGAGCGCCAGTGTCGGGCCGACCGCGAGAACGACGACAAGCGCCAGAAGATCCCCCATGTAGAGGTTTCGGATGGCGAAGAACTCCGGCGCCCGCCGGAGCAGATCGTAGACCGGCTGTGCGAACGCGAGACTGCTCAGACCGGCGATCGCCAGCACGCCGGCGCCAAGGCTCTGGTGCAGTTCACGTCGGTCCGTGTCGTGCGCCGCGGTCGTTACTGTGACGTTCCCTTGGTCTTCCTTCCGGGCTTGGCCGGGGGCGGCCAAGTGCGATTCCGACATGGGCGGCGATTCTAGCGGTGTTCCTGCCTCTGACCTCTTGACTACATCGCCTGCTGAGCCACTGGCAGTTCGACTGCGACGCCTCTTTCCATCACGGCGAACACCCTGTAGTTGCGGGCGAACGTCTCCGGTTCTGGCGCACCGGGCACGTCCAGGTTGAAACCAGTGCGCAGGAATCTCGAGTCGCTGAAGTGCTCGGCAACGTCCGGACGCTCGCCGTTGGGGCCGAGACTGGCGAGGAGGTAGCCGTCACGGTAGATGACGACATGTCGTGGCGGCTCCGCGCGTTCGACATCTGCTGCCCAGCCTTCGACCCAGGTCCGGCCTTCCAACTTCGTGATCACGTCGATGCTCCCGGCTACGAGGTTGTCGGGGGCCTGGATGGGCAGCTTGCGCCCGTCAGTGCTTGGCAGGATCTCGATGCCCTGACCTTCGTGTTGCAGTTGCTGATACTGGTAGCCCAACCGAGAGGCCAGACCCCGTTTGGACACCGCTACAGGCACGATTCCGCTGCGCTCCACGAGTTCGCGGCTGGCTGCGGTGCGGAGAGTGAAACCGCTGTATTCGAAGCCCCGCCCGTGGACGGCGGCCACATCGGGTCGTCGGGGCAGATCGACGGTTGTGGAGCCCGCCGTCGTGCCACCGAGCAGGAAGACGACGGCCTCGAGGCCGGCGGGGTCGGTTGGATCGATGGCCCAGCCATTGAGGATGAACGTGCCTTCCCCGAGCGATTCCGCGTTGGGGCCTTCCACCAGGGTTTCGTCCAGGAATCCGGCCAGCTCAGGCCCCGGTGTAATCGGTACTCGTACCGGTCGAGCCGTGGCGTCGTCCGTCCGGTAGCGCAGCAGGGCGTCGCCCGCGGGCGTCGCCGCGTACCGAAACTCAGGATCGATCCTTGAGTAGAGACGGTACTCCGGCGCCACGTCGAAGTCCTCGATTCGTCGGTACATCCAGGGCACGGTCTCACGCATGGCGTGGCGCGTTGCCGCATCCACATGGACCAGGAGCAGGTCCGGCACGTAGCGGTCGAGTGCCTCGATCCGGGGGACGTCCCAGTTCAGGTCGGCCGTGACGAGCCCCTGCGAGTCGATGATGTGAAGTCGACTGAGCCAGCCGATGTAGCCGATCTCGTCGATGAGCACGCGGACGTCTTCGTCATAGTGGTCGCCCAGGTAGTTACCCAGAGCGGCGAGAGTCCGGTCGCGCTCTGAGGGCTCGTGTGGGTTCCTGAGGAGGTTCTGTGTGTACACCAGGAGTGGAACGGCAAGGGCAAGGAGGACCACGGTCACGGCTGCAGCGAGGCTGGTGTCGCTCAGGTTCGCGAGGCGTCTCATGAGCCACCTCGTCTTCAAGCGGCGGATCAGGCTTCTGACGAGCCGCGTGCCTTCGAACAGGGTGGCGTGGAGACCCAGTGCCAGGAGAATCGGAACCGCTATGAATACCGGGTAGAAGTGCCAGGTGAATCCCGGCCAGGCGCCGAGTGCCGCGTAGCCCAGTACGATCGCCAGGGGAAAGGCGGGGAGGGGCCACAGGTCCGGCTTTCGGCGTAGCAGGTCGACGATGCCGACGCATGTGAGCACACCGAACAGGAACCCCGCGCTTGCGACCAGCGGTGTCCAGCTCGTGTAGGCAGCCACCACGTACTTCGAGGCCTGGTTGAAGTTCCCCGCCACATGGTCGATGTAGTCGACCGCCGTGTAGATCCCCCGTTTGGCCTTGAGAGTCTCCGAAGTGAACGCCCCGAAGTAGACCGTGGCGAACGCAAGCCAGGGGAGAACGGTCAGGGCCGCGGCGAATGCCTGGCGAAGCGGTAACAACCGGGTCGAGAGCCAGTTGTGGATGAGCAGCATGATCGCCAGGAGCGCACCCTCGGGACGGGTCAGGAACAGTGCGCCCGTGGCAATGCCCGCGGAAGCGTCCCGACGACTCAGGTGCAGGTCCAGGGCCAGGAGGTAGAGCAGCGTGAAGAGGTGGACCTCCATGCCCAGGAAGTAGTAACGCGGGATGGACGGCCCGGCGAACGTGATGAGGAGGACCGCGACGGGCGCCGCCATTCCGGCACCGATTCGGATCAGCAGCCTTACTGCCAACGCCGCCGTCCCAAGCAGGCAAAAGACTCCAAACGTGTTCTGCCAGGCGGGAGCGTTGTCGCCTCCGAAGGCAACGAAGAGGCTGCTGAGCAGGGTCCACAGAGGGGTCGTGAACCCCATCACGCGCTCCCCCACGTTGTAGACGAGGCCGTTGCCCTCGACCAGATTGCGTGCGTAGCGCAGAACGATCAGTTGATCCTCGAGCCTGACTGTTCCCGCCCAGGTCGCGATCAGCCTCCATGCGAACCAGAGTCCGAAGAGGCCGAAGGCCGCCCAGCCAACCGCTTCGGGCTTGATGGGGAGGCGATCGAACAGTCTGGAGACGGGCGTTCGCGTTCCCGACAGCGGCGTAGGGGTCGAGGGCGGGCCCTTCAAGAAACCGGTTCCTGTGACCCGGTCTCTGCCACCTCCCTGATCGGCAGCTCGACGGCGGAACCAGCAAGCATCAGGGCAAAGACCCGGTGACCGTCGGCGAAGGTTGCCGGTTCGGGAGCTCCCGGCACGGAACTTCTGAAGCCGGTGCGCAGTAGCCGGGGATCCCGGTGCTGCTCCGCAACGTCAGGGCGGACCCGGTTGGTGCCCAGTGCGACGATGAACTTGCCATCGCGATACACGACGATCTGGCGGGGTCGTTCACCCCTTTCGAGATCGGCCGCCCAGCCCTCGATCAACGTCCGCCTCCCCGGCTTCGAGACGAGGTCGACCGCGCCCTCGAAGTGCCCGCCGGCCTTCACCACCGGTAGCCGGCGACCGTCACTGATCGGCAGTACCTCGGTGCCGTCCTCGTCTTCGAGTGGTGCGTAGAAGAACCGAAGGCGAGTCGCTACGCCCCGGGGTGACACTGCGTAGCCGACGAAACCCTCGCGCCGGATCGTCTTCAGTGATTCGGCTTCCGCTTCCGGGTCTCGCACAGAAGAGGGGCGAGGCTTCCGGGAGAAACCACTGTACAAGTGTCCCTGACCGTAGCGATCGGCCACGGTTTCTCGTTCGACGCTAGTGGTGCCGGCCCAGTACTGTTCTCCCTGGAGGAACACGACGACCTCCAACGTAGTGCCGGACTCGGTGAGATCGGTAGCCCAACCGTGGACGGCGCCGGCTCGATGGCCGCCCTCAAGGAATCCGATCAGTTGAGAGTCGGCCCGTGGCAGGATGGGAACGCTCACGATATCGGCGTTCAGGGAACTTCTTGGGCGGCGCAGGAGGGCTTCGCTCCCGCCCTGTTCGCTCCAGGCGAGTTCGTAAATGAAGCCAGTGGGCCGCTCCACGTGCTCCAGCGTCGAGACGCTGACATCGTGCGAGGTCAGGAACACTTCGATCTGATTGAACCCGGGTCGGAGGAGACGTTCGGGCAGGAGCGCCGCGAGCCGGATCGCGCCGTCAACGTCTTGCTCCGGGCGGACCGAGGCGGCGACCACACCGTTCAGGGCGATGGCTGCAGAGCGGTCGAGCAGCGACTCGGGCCCCGTGAGAACGCCCTGAACGCGAGCCGGCAGTACGGGACGACTGAGATCGACGTTGTCCCAAAGGTCTGCCGCCTCGAGCCGGATCCCGACATCGCTGTCCCGAAGTGTCAGTTCGGCAACCTCGATGCCGTGGAGATCGGGGCGTACCCCGATCGCCGCCGGCTCGTTGGATTCGCCCAGGAGCTTCGCTTGTTCGCGGGCTTCCTTCATCCTCCAGGACTCGCGCTGGAGCGGGATTTCCATGTTGCCCGCGTACTTTCCGACGATGGTTGACGGATCAGCGGCCTCGGGGCTCCTGCCCTCGTCGGCGCCGGCCCCCGCAAGTTCCAGCAAGCGGGGCGTCAGGTCGACAAGGGAGATGGGCCTCTCGTCTACCTGGGCCTCATCTTGGAAGGGGGCCTTGATCAAGAGTGGGACCATGGCCACGTCCAGGAGTTGGTCGGCAGAGGGATTCAGCGGATCGGGAAACCGAGCCGACTCGCCGGGCCGGAAGGAGGTGCCGTGGTCGGAAGCGATAGCGATCAGGCTCTCGTCGAACAGACCGAGTGATTCCAACCGGGACGTCAACTCGCCGATGAGCTGGTCGACGAACTCGACCTGAAGGAGGTAGCGCTTCCGCGCGTGGAGGACCGGCCACGGGTCTGTTGTCCACCGCTGCCCGTCGAGTCCCTCGATGCGGCCCCGGTTGGAGTGGTAGGTACGCCCCGACGGCAGGTACTCCCATGGAGTGTGCGGTAGGAGAGAGTGCACGAAGTGGAGACTCGGCCGGTCTGAGGGAGCCCCGATCGAAGCCACGAGTCGACGGAAGCTGGCGGCCCGGTCGGAGTTCATGACGTTGAAGAGGGCTCGCCGGACTGGCTCATCAGCCGAGGGTTCACGTCTTCCAGCCAGTTGATCCCGACCGAAACCGCTCCACGTTCGCTCGACAGTCGGCAGTTGTTCCCTCCAGCCCTTTGGCAAGGTCAGGCTGAGCCAGACGACGGTGAGGTCGGAGATCAACAGACCGAATCGTTGCCCGAAGGCGGGACGCTGCTCGGCCAGGAGATTCAATCCGGGCGGGCAAAGCGAGGCTACGGGCTCGACGGCGTAGATGTCGTGGCTTGGAGCAAGCAACGTAAAGAGGTTGACTGGATGCTCGGCGAGAATCGGCAGCTGGCCCTGCTCCGCCCCGAAACCGGTCAGCATGGCTGGGACGGAGAGTTCCGACGCGTCGGCCGGGGCGGCTGCGTTCGGGTACCAGGTGGCCTTGTCGGCGAGCCGCGCCAGATTGGGAAGTCGCTCGCGGTCGATCCTTCCCTCCGCATCGAGGATCGAGGTCAGCGACCACTCGTCGAAGATGGCCAGAACGATCGGAGCCCGGGCACCCGTGTCGGGGAGGTTGCCTGAAATCTCCCGACCGGTGTCAGCCGTGCTCCGTCGGACCTGACGATCAAGAACGAGGAGTGCCGGCACGACGACCGTGGCGGCGGACAGCAGCAGAGCCAAGGTGCGGACGGCGCGGAATCGGAGATAGGCCCCGACAGCGGCGCCGCCGACCACCAGAGCAACGGGCGTGGCAGCTGCAGCGGGCAGGGAACGGACCGCTTGCAGCGCGACCACTGCCGTGAGCAGACCGATGGGAGCGGCAATCGCGGGGCCGGTCCAGGTGGGCCGGACGAAGCGAAGAACCGCAGCGGGCGCCGAGAACACAAGAGCCGGAACGACGGCGACCACCGCTACCAGCGCCAGTAGATCGCCCATGTACAGGTCCCGGATCGCGAAGAACTCGGGCGCCCTTCTCAGCACATCGTAGACCGGCTGCCCGAAGGCGAGGCTGCTCAGACCCGCTACTGCGAGTACTCCGGCTCCGAGGCCGTGCCCCGGCTTGCGTTCCTCGGCTCCAGAGGCAGGGGCGCGACCGCGCATGGAGGCGGACTCTATCCTTCTGTGCCGGTTGCCGCCTGTATGGGCAGTTGGACGGCTGAACCGTCGGGCATCAGGGCGAAGACGCGGTGCCGTTCGGCGAAGGTGGCAGGGTCGGGACCTCCGGGAACCCTGCCTCGGAAACCGGTCCGCAGCAGTCGCTTGTCGTCGTAGCGGCCGGCAACGTCGGGGCGCTCGTTGGTTGCGTTCAGAGCGGCCAGATACTCGCCGTCGCGGTACACGACGATCCGATGGGGAGGCTCGCCCTCCTCAATGTCGCCCGCCCAGCCTTCGATGAAGGTCGACTTCCCTCTCTTGGCGATCAGATCGACCGAGCCGTCGAAGCGACCGCCGTGCGCCAGCACCGGAAGCCGCCGGCCATCGCTGATGGGCAGGACTTCTTCACCGGCCTCACCCTCGATCGGCGCGTGTAGGAACCGCAGTCGACCGGCTACGCCCCGGCGCGACACGGCAAAGACCTCGAAGCCCTGCCGCCGGATCGTCTCCAGGCCCTTGGCGTCCGGCTCTTCCCCGGGTCCAAGCTTCCGGGAGAATGCGCTGTAGAGGTGATCCGGGCCGTAGCGGTTGGCCACGCTCTGTCGCTCGGATGTCGCCTTTCCGGTCCAGACCTGGTTTCCGTCGAGAAAGGCGACCACTTCCTCGATTCCGCCGGGATCGGCGAGATCCACTGTCCAGCCCCCGAAGCCGCCGTTGGAGCGGTGGCCACCCTCCAGGAAGCCGATTGGCTTCGTGTTGTCCAGGACCACGGGAATCCTCTCGACGTCCGAGTCGAGGCCGCCCTTGGGGCGTCGCAGCAACTCCTCTTGACCTTCGTCGTCCCGGGCGAGTTCATAGAAGAACCTCCGGGGACGGTTCATCTGTTCGAGCGTCGCGACGCCGTTCTGGTCCGAGACGAGGAAGACATCGAGCTGGTTCGGTCCAGGTCGAAAGAGGCGCTCCGGCAGCATCGCCGCGATGCGGATCGCGCCAGAGTTGGTCTGGTGGGGGCGTACAGAGGCGGCAACGACCCCATTCAAGGCCACGGCAACGGAGCGTTCGAGGAGCGATTCCGGCCCCGTGAGGATTCCGTGGACGATCGCTGGCAGCGAGGCCCCGTCAGGATCGACGTTGTCCCAGAGTTCGGGTGCTAGGAGGCGGATGCCGACATCGCTGCTCTGCTGGGGCAGTTCGGAGATCGTGCGACCGTGCAGGCCGGGAACGGTGCCGATCGCCATCGGGTCGTTCTCTTCCCCCAGCATCGTCGTCTGCTCCGTGAGCCGTGCCTGCCGCCAGGGTTCCCGGTCGATCGGAAGTTCCAGGTTGACTACGTACTTGCCAACCAGTGAGGGTGTTCCGGTGTCCCGGAACTGCGGTATCGAACCCGGGTCGGCCCCCGCGAGTTCGAGGATCCGTGGCGTCAAGGAAGCCAGGGAAGTAGTGGAGTCGTCGATGACTGCCCGTTGCTGGAACGGTGCCTTGACGATCAAGGGCACCGCGGCGAGGTCCATGGGCTGGTACCCCGAAACGTCGTTCGTATCCAACACTCGACGCGATTGCCCCGGTGCGAAGGCGACGCCGTGGTCCGCGGTGATCGCGATGACGCTCTGATCGAACAGGTCGAGTGCCTCCAACTTGTCGATCAACTCACCGATCAGCAGGTCGATGAACTCCACCTGCAGCAGATACCGCTTCTGGTGGTGGCGGACCGGCCAGGCCTCGGTCGTCCACATTTCTCGCTGGAGTCCGTGAGTCCGGTTCTGGGCGGACCGGTAGGTGCGCCCTGAGGACAGGTACTCCCACGGGCGGTGAGGCAAGAGGGTGTGCAGGAAGTAGAAGCCCGGGCGCCGTCCGGGTGGCCTGACCGAATCGCCGAAGAACCGGAACTCTGCAGCACGGTCTGCGTCTCGCAGGTGACGTAGAGCCCGTCGCGCTGCGGAATCGGTTCGATCTGCCACGGCTGCAGAGGTTGCGTCCTGACCGAAGGCGCTCCAGCCGTGTGTGATCTCCGGTAGCTGCTCCGCCCAGACCTCCGGTACCGTGAGATGGAACCAGACCACGGTGAGATCGGAGAGGAGGAGGCCGAATCGCTCGCGGAAGCCGGCCCGTTGCTCGGCCAGGAGATTCGCTTCTGGCGGGCAGAGCGACGTGATGGGTTCGATGGCGTAGATGTCGTGGCTGGCGGCGAGCAGCGTGAAGAGGTTTACCGGTTGTTCAGAAAGCGTCGGAAGCCGCCCCTGCTCGGGCCACCGCCCCGTCAGCATCGCCGGCACCGCGAGTTCGGAGATGTCGGCCGCCGCCGTCGCGTTCGGAAACCAGGTGGCCCGGTCGGCCAGACGTGCCAGGTTGGGAAGCCGCTCGCGGTCGATAGCTCCCTCGGCGTCGAGGACCGAAGTGAGCGACCACTCGTCGAAGATCACCAGGACGACGGGCGCGCGGGCGCCGGTGTCACCAAGGTCGGCCGGGATCGCCTGGCTGGGGCCCGACGCACTTCGCCGAACCTGACCGTCGAGCAATAGAAGCGCGGGCACGAGAATGGCCGCCGCGAAGAGCAGCAAGGCAAAGGTACGCACGCCGCGGAATCGGAGGTAGGCCCACGCGACGATGGCGCCGGCTGCCAGCGCAACCGCTACGGCGGCGGGAGCGGGCAGACCGCCTGCCGCCTGCAGGCCAATGGTGCCCGAGAGCAGGCCGATGGGAACCGCTATGGCGGGTCGGGTCCAGGAGGGGCGCAGGAACCGTGCCGCAATGGCCGGCGCCGAGAGCGCCAGCGTCGGAGCCACGGCGACCAGCACGACCAGAGCGAGGAGATCGCCCATGTAGAGGTTGCGGATGGCGAAGAACTCGGGCGCTTGCCTGAGCACATCGTAGACCGGCTGCGCCAGGGCGAGGCTGCTCAGGCCGGCGATGGAGAGGATGCCGGCGACGAGGCTCTGGCGCGACTCATCTTGGCGAGAGCCGGAAGTCGGTTCCGAGGATGAGGTGCCGTTTAGCTCCTCGGACTGGTCTGGTCCGGGGGCAGCCGGGTCGCGCTTCGACATGGACGGCGATGCTACCTGTTGGCCTGCCGGCGTCCTGCGTGCATCTTCTCGGGCAGTTCTTGGCGCTCTCGCTTCGGCCTGCTGACTGCTAGCCTGCCTTCGTCATGGCGGCTACAGCGCCGGAGAACCACCGCGACACGACCCACCCGGTCGACATCGGCGGCGTGGTTGTCGGAGGCGGTTCGCCGGTCGTCGTGCAGTCGATGACGAGCACCGACACCGCGGATGTCGACGCCACGACGGCGCAGGCGCAGGCGCTGGCGGAGGCCGGTTCGGAGCTCGTCCGGATCACGGTCAACGTCGACGCGGCGGCGGTCGCGGTGCCGGAGATC
>WTGL01000151.1:0-1312 GCA_011523565.1 Acidobacteriota bacterium | reverse complement strand
CTGCGCGCGGGCTTTGGCGAAGCTGCGGATCAACCCCGGCAACGTCGGCCGCGGGGGCCGGCGCGATCCCCAGTTCGCGGCCATCTGCGAGGTGGCGCGGAGGCTCGGCAAGCCGGTCCGGATCGGCGTCAACGGCGGATCGCTCGACCAGGACCTGCTGATGTCGAAGATGGAGGAGAACACGGAGCGCGACCTCGGCAAGACGTCCGAGGAGATCGTCGGCGAGTGCATGGTGCTGTCGGCGCTCAGGTCGACCGAGCTGGCGCTCGACTGCGGCCTGACGGAGGAGCAGATCGTCATCTCCTGCAAGATGTCCTCGCCCCGGGACCTGATCGAGGTCTACCGGGACCTCGCGAGCCGGACGCGGCAGCCGCTTCACCTCGGCCTGACCGAGGCCGGGATGGGGCTCAAGGGGCTCGTTTGGTCGTCCTCGGCCATGTCCGTTCTGCTGGCCGAAGGTATCGGTGACACGATCCGAACGTCGCTGACCCCGCGGCCCGGCGGCGACCGGCGAGAGGAAGTGCACGCCTGCCGCGAGCTGCTCCAGGCCCTGGGACTGCGCGCCTTCGCGCCCAGCGTCACCGCATGCCCCGGTTGCGGCCGCACGACGAGCACGACCTTCCAGGAACTCGCCCTACAGGTCGAGGACTTCATCGATGCGAACATGCCCGAGTGGCGAAGCCGCTACGAGGGAGTCGAGGAGCTGAAACTCGCCGTCATGGGCTGCGTCGTGAACGGCCCCGGCGAGTCGAAGGCTGCGGACATCGGCATCTCGCTGCCGGGCACCGGCGAAGCGCTGACCTGTCCGGTCTACGTCGACGGCCGGCAGTTCACGACGCTCCGCGGCACCGCTGCGGAACTGTCCGAGCAGTTCACCCGGATCGTCGGGGAGTACGTGGAGAGTCGATATCCGGCGAAGGCGTAAGCGACTCGGCCGGTGGTTGCCGGCCCCTACTTCGGTAGATCGCGGAACTCGGGGCTTTGCAGCCAGTCCTCGGCGTAGCGCTCCGTGATCTCGTCCGTCGCGGCCTGGGACCTGGGGTACTGGCCCTTGTCACCAGTGTCTTCGATCCAGCCCGCCAGCGCTTCGCGCATCTCGCTCAGCACGTCAGCGTAGGCGGGATCTCCGGCCAGGTTGACCACTTCGTCCGGGTCATTCTCGAGATCGTAGAGTTCTTCGGCCACGCGCTGTCCATAGGGCCCGGCCTGGGCTGGCGTCAGCTTGCCTTCCTCGGCCAGTCTCCGGATCGTCAGGAAACTGCTGTCATCCGGATCGCCCGCGAGGTCGATCATCTCTCGATGGCCCCAGTTG
>WTGL01000099.1 GCA_011523565.1 Acidobacteriota bacterium | reverse complement strand
GTCCGAGTACTCGGGCAGCGCCAGCTTCGGCATCCGCAGGTGGCTCAGGGTGGTGACGTAGTTCTCACCGGTGACCTCGCGTCCGCGGACCGGGTAGCTGTATCGGTCCGCGCGCGCGGCAGAGGCGCGCTCGGGCCAGTCCTTCAGGAGCTCCACCGCTTCGGCGCCGACTCCGGCCAGCGCTTCCTGGTAGCTCCGGCGCAGCCTCGCGAGGCTCTCGTCCTGTGCCGCATCGAGCGCTTCCATCGGATACGACGCAAGCGGCTCCGGCAGTTCCGGGTCGTTCAGTTCGGTAAGCGCCCGGTAGCAGCCATGCGCTCTGTGGGCCGCCGCTGCCCGGCGGTCGACGTCGACTTCCGCGGCTCGGGCGGCGTCAGCGATCTCGGCGAGATACCGACTCCGATTGTCCGGAATCAGGATTGCCGCGCTCGGCTCCCTCTCGTTGACTGCGATCGCCGGGGTCCAGGCGGCTTCGTCCAGGTCGAGCCGCTCACGGAGTAGCCGGCACACGTTCCAGAACATCCAGTTCACGCCGGGGTCCTGGAACTGGCTGGCGATCGTCGGATAGACCGGGACGTCCTCGTTAGCGACGTCGAAGGCGAGGCGGTTCCGACGCCACTGCTTGCGGATGTCGCGCAGTGCGTCCCGACCCCCGCGGCGATCGAACTTGTTCAGCACGATGACGTCCGCGAAGTCGAGCATGTCGATCTTCTCGAGCTGACTCGCCGCGCCGTAGTCCGACGTCATGACGTAAACCGAGAGATCGACCAGATCGACGACCTCGCTGTCGCTCTGGCCGATGCCGGCGGTTTCCACCAGGACCATGGAGAACCCGGAAGCCCTCAGCAGGGCGATCGCGTCGTCGAGCACCTCGCTGGTCGCCCGATGCTGCCGCCGGGTCGCCATGGAGCGCATGAACACGCGGTCGCTGCGCAGGCTGTTCATGCGGATGCGGTCGCCAAGCAGGGCGCCGCCGGTGCGCCGCCGCGTCGGGTCGACCGCCAGTACCGCGATCCGCATCCCCGAAGCCGCAGCCGGAAAGCACTCCAGGAAGCGGTTCAGCAGTTCGTCGGCGACGCTGCTCTTGCCTGCCCCGCCCGTACCGGTGAGACCCACGACGGGAACGCCGGCGCCGGCGAGTTGCCACTCCTTGCGCAGCCGGCGAAGTTTCGACTCGTCCACCGCGCCCCGCTCGATCGCCGACAGCAGCCTCGACAGCTCCCGGTCGCCCCCGGGATCCGCCGCCGCCTTCACCCTGAACCGTGGCTCGGGAGCTGACCGGCGCCCCGAGTGCGTCCTCTCGACGACGTCGTCGATCATCGCCGGCAGGCCCATCTTCAGGCCGTCGTCCGGGTGGTACACGCGTTCGACGCCATACTCCTGCAACTCGACGATCTCTTCGGGCGTGATCGTGCCGCCGCCGCCCCCGAAGACCAGCACGTCTCCCCTGCCCTCCTCCGCCAGGCGGTCGATCATGTAGCGGAAGAACTCCATGTGGCCGCCCTGGTACGAACTCACTGCGATCGCGTCGGCGTCTTCCTGCACCGCGGCGCGCACGATCTCGTCCACGCCACGGTTGTGGCCCAGGTGGATCACCTCGGCCCCGCGGTCCTGGATCATCCGCCGCATGATGTGGATCGCCGCGTCGTGACCGTCGAACAGGGATGCCGCGGTCACGAAGCGGAGCGGGCTGGCGTCCTCGGCGGGCCGGATCCGCGGATCCTGTTCGGGTGTGGTCATGGGGAGTGCGCTGGCGGGCTGACGTCGGCCCGAAGTCTACTGCCGACGGGTGGAACGAACCGTCGGCTCGACCGCGGGCTGTAAGCTCCGCCAGCTACATTCATCCGGCGCCGGCGGCCACCACCGCCCGATCCCTCGCAACCTCTACCGGAGTTCGCCGTGAGAACGACGACCACGCAGATTCCCCTGGTTCCTTTGGCTTCCCTGGGCCTCCTGACCGCCCTGCTCCTTGCCGAGGCGCCGATCGCCGCACAGGAACCGACGGGCTCGAACCGATCCCAACCGACGCCGGCGACCGCCCAGACCGCGGACGGCGACGCCGAAGCAAGGGCCGCCGCCCGGCGGGAACGGTTCCGCCGCTTGCGGTACGGCAATCTGGCCGAGATCGAACTGGCCGGCAAGCAACTCCGGATCTCCTATCCGGACCTCCTGGCGGACAGCGACGACTACCGGGCGTTCGAGAGCCTGGGGACCGGCGAGGTCTCGGCCTGGAACAGCGGGCGCGCGGTCAAGCTGCTCACCCACGCCTCGCTCTCCTTCGACGGAATCGTCGTTCCCTACGGCAACGCCTCGCCCGACTATCCCGGCGTCTACAGCCTGTGGCCCAGGCGCACCGCCGACGGCTGGAGCCTCGTGTTCAACGGTGACGCAGACATCTGGGGCAGCCAGCGTGACCCGGCGGCCGACGCGGTCCAGGTGCCGCTAACGCACTCGACGGCCGACGAGCCGACCGAGAAGCTGACGATCGAGTTCCTGGATGTCGAGCCAGGCGCTGTGCTGCGGATCGCCTGGGGCGATCACCAGTTCTTGGCGGCCTTCGAGGCCGCTCCGTAGCTACGCCTTCGTCACCCCCGGCACCGCCACGGCGTAGCGGCCCTTCTTGTCCGGCACGGTCGGCGGGTCGGCGTCCCAGGCGTAGGTCGCGGGCTCGAACGACGCATCCGACTTGATCGCTTCCTTCCAGGTGATCTTCTTGCCCGAGTAGGTCGCCATCCGGCCCATCACGGCGGTCATCGTCGCGATCGCGCCGTTCTTCGCCTCGTTGAACGGCTTGTCCTTTCGAATCGCCTCGAACAGACGGTCGTGCTCGACTTGGTATGGGCTCTTCTCGTCCTCCGGCTCACGGTGGCTCCAACCACCAGGGGCCTCGATCAGGCCGGAGGCCAGACTCGCCCGGCCCTTGCTGCCGTGCGCGTACTCGGCGACCTGGTCCCAGCAGTTCTGGATGTGCCGGCACTGGCTCAGCATGA
>WTGL01000249.1:2025-2996 GCA_011523565.1 Acidobacteriota bacterium | reverse complement strand
CGAGCCGAAGAACTGGAGCACCCTGACGACGGAAGATGGCGCGTTCGTGGATCGGTGAGCTCTCGGCCGCCCTGCTGGCGGCAGTGGTCGGCTGCGCCGCGCCGGCCCCCGACCGCACCGCCGAACTAGCCGCCCGCGAAGCCGGCAACCCCGGCGGCGAGAACTTCGGCGAGTTCGGCCCGCCGGACGCCTACGAAGGCGACTCCCCGCACCCCTTCTACGGCGCCGAGAACGAGTGGAGCCGCCGCATGTTCGACGAACGCTCCGCCGACCTCTACTACAAGCGCCGCGGCCAGCGGCAGCTCCTCGAGATCCTCGACGGCAACCCGGCCCGAGCCATCGAGCTGGCCGACGCCCGGCTCGCCGACGACCCCGCCGACGCCGAGTCGCACTTCATCCGTGCCGTAGCGCTGACCCGACTCGACCGGATCGACGAGGCCGAAGCCGCCATGCAGGCGGCCCTCGACGCCGGCATGCCGTTCGGCCGCTTCCTGGCCGGCCCGCGCGATCTGCTCGCGCCGCTCGCCGCAACCGCGACCTTCGCGCTGCACGCGGTGAGCCCGAACAAGGAGATCGTCCACGGCCCCATGCTGGGCGCCGTCACCGACACGACAGCCGCCGTCTGGGTCCGCACTGCCAAAGCGAGCGGCTTCGAAGTCGTCGCCACAGCCGACGGCGAACGCCACACCGCCTCGGGCGTCACAGCCGCCGACCGCGACTACACCGGCACGGCCACCCTCGCCGGCCTCTCGCCGGACACGACCTACAGCTACCAGGTGTTCGTCGACGCCGGCACGCCGCCGGAGCCCAAGCCGCAGTCCCAGCCGCAGTCCCAGTTCCCCACCTACACCCTCCGCACCTACCCACCTACCGGCGCCCCCGGCACCTTCACCATCGCCTTCGGTGGCTGCGCCGGGTACACGCCCGCCAACGAACGCATGTGGGACACGATCGCCGCCCACTCCCCGCAG
>WTGL01000249.1:1288-1985 GCA_011523565.1 Acidobacteriota bacterium | reverse complement strand
CCGGCGCCTGGTGAGCGCGACCCCGGTCTACGCCGTCTGGGACGACCACGACGCGGCCTTCGACGACATCTGGCTCGGCCCCTACGTCGACCGCCCCGCCTGGAAGCAGCCGATGGTCGAGCACTTCCGCCGTAACTGGAACAACCCGGCTTCCGGGTCGGAGTCGCACCCCGGCGTCTGGTTCCGATTCTCGCTCGGGGACGTCGACTTCTTCCTGCTCGACGGCCGCACCTACCGGACGAATCCCTTCGTCGAGGAGCGCACCATGCTGGGCCCGGTGCAGAAGGCCTGGCTGCTCGATGGGCTACGGGGTTCCGAGGCCACGTTCAAGGTGATCGCGAGCCCGGTGGCGTGGGCCGATGGCGCCAAGCCCGGGAGCCGCGATACGTGGTCGGGCTTTCCGGAGGAGCGGGAGGAGATCTTCCGGTTTGTTGAGGAGAACGACGTCACCGGCGTGGTTCTGCTCTCGTCGGACCGTCACCGATCGGAGGCCTGGGCGATCGAGCGTGAGAGCGGTTACGCGTTTCACGACCTTCTGAGTGGGCAGTTGACGAACATTCATACGCACCCGGTGGAACCGGGTGCGCTGTTCAGCTACAACCTGAAGGACTCGTTCGGTTTGCTGACGTTTGAGACGGCGGTGGAGGAGCCGCGGGTGACGTACGAGATCTACTCGATTGATGATGAGTTGGTGGAG
>WTGL01000249.1:0-1222 GCA_011523565.1 Acidobacteriota bacterium | reverse complement strand
AACCACCGCCCTCTGGCTCTTCGACGAACCCGCCGGCCTCTACCCGAGCCACACCCTCGACGACATGTCCGACAACGACATGGTCCTCACCCTCGGCCTCGGCGCCCAGGTCGCTCCGGGCCGCTACGGCAACGCCCTGCTGCTCGCCCCGCTCGACCCGCCGCTCGAGGTGCCGCCGGCCGAAGAGAAGCCGGGCGAGTTCGGTCTCGCCCGCTTGCCGGTGCTCGAAGGCCGCACCGTCGAGCCGCTGAGCTGGTTCACCGCCCACTTCGCGGCGCTCATGACCTCCGGCGAGAACCACCTCCGGAAGCAGGTCGGCCACAAGAACGCGTCGACGAGCGGGCTCAACCTTGGTGACTTCGATTGGACGGTGGAGTTCTGGCACTCGCCGGGCGATGCCGCCTTCGGCGGGAGCCGGCCAGAAGGCCGGCGCACCGACACCCTGCCCCCCGCCGACGCCCCGACCGCGGGCGACGCCCCGTCCGCCGAAACCGAAGCCGTCGTCTTCGAGATCGGCACCGGCCCGCGGGGCGAGAACGACATCGTCACCCGCCTCACCTGGTCCGCCGACCGCGCCCAGTTCGTACTCGTCAACGAGCCGGCCGGCGCTTCCATCGACATCCCGACCTCCACCGTCGAACCGGACACCGGCACGACCGCCGCCGAGGGATCCGCAGCCGACGCCACCACCACCTGGCGCCACTACGCCTTCACCTACGACGCCACCACCGACCAACTCCACCACTACGTCGACGGCACCCTCCAGCCGCAACCTCCATCCACCGCCATCCAAGCCCTACCCGAAGGCGAAGAGGCCTACTTCACTCTAGGCACCGACGCCCTCTGGAACCGCCGCCTCACCGGCCTGCTCGACGAGTTCCGCGTCAGCCGCGGCCTCGTCTACACAACCGACTTCGACCCCCCAACAACCTTCGCCACCACCCCCGAACCCGTCGAACTCACCCAGGGCCCACCGCTCCTCTTCGCCGACTTCGCTGACACCTCCGTCGCCGACGCCTCCACCGACGAGCTCACAGACACCGACGCCGCCTCCAACACCCCCCTCCACCTAGCCACCCGCAAACACCTCTTCATCGACGCCGCCCTCCTCGCCGACACCGGCGACGCCACCTTCACCGTCAACCCGCCACGCCGCGCCGAGCGCGTCATCGACAACATCAAGGGCACGTTCCGCAAGCACCTCACCGTCGCCTCCGGCGAC
>WTGL01000135.1 GCA_011523565.1 Acidobacteriota bacterium | reverse complement strand
CGGGGCGTGCCCGCCCGGTTGCTCTACTTCCCGGACGAGAACCACTGGGTGCTCCGTCCGGCGAACAGCATCCAATGGCACGAGGAGGTGCTGGGATGGCTCGCACGCTGGCTGGAACCGTGAACCGCCTCTTCGGGCGCTTGGGGCCTTTGGCGGTCACCGCGGCGGTGCTCGCCGCGCTGGCGTCGGGATTCGCCCCGGCAGCGGCCCAGACCGCGGACGACCCGGGTGTCTACAAGGGACGGAAGATCGCCGATGTGATGTCGTTCCGGGGCGCCGGCTGGTTGGAGCGCGCCTCGCGCATCGAAGAAGAGAATCCCGACGCGCTGATGGCCGCCCTGCCAATCGAGGAAGGGATGCTGGTGGTCGACATCGGGTGCGGTTCGGGCTACTACGCCCGCCGCATGGCGGCGGTGGTCGGCCCGGAAGGCAGTGTGCTGTGCAACGACATCCAGCCCCAGATGCTGCGCATCGCGGAGGAACTCGCCCGGCGCGAGGGCGTGACGAACGTGTCGACGGTGCTGGGCACCGAGGACGATCCCCGGTTGCCGGAGGGCGAGGTCGACCTGATGCTGCTCGTCGACGTGTACCACGAGTTCTCGGAGCCCGGAGCGATGCTCGAGGCGATGCGGGAGGCGCTTTCGCCCGACGGCGTGATCGCTCTGGCGGAGTTCCGGCTGGAGGGCCGCACGGCGGCCCACATCAAGACCGATCACCGGATGTCGGTCGATCAGGTGATGAAGGAGTGGTTGCCGGCGGGCTACGAGCTGATCGAGCGGATCGACTCCCTGCCGACCCAGCACCTGTTCCTGTTTCGCGCCGCCCGCTAACCGGAGCTGTCCAGGACCTCGGCGCAGCGTCGCGCGAAGTAGGTCAGGATCATGTCCGCCCCCGCGCGCCGGATGGCGGTCAGCGTTTCCAGCATCAGCGCGTCCCCGTCCATCCAGCCGTTTGCGGCGACCGCCTGGATCAT
The DNA here is from genome assembly GCA_011523565.1 of Acidobacteriota bacterium. Taxonomy (GTDB): domain Bacteria; phylum Acidobacteriota; class Thermoanaerobaculia; order Multivoradales; family Multivoraceae; genus Multivorans. The sequence continues at coordinate 2,025 of WTGL01000135.1, read as the reverse complement.
CGCGTACTCGCCGCTCACCTGGTAGGCGGCAACTGGCAGGTCGACCGCCTCGCGGACGGCGCGGATCACGTCGAGGTACGCCAGAGCGGGCTTGACCATGACGATGTCGGCGCCTTCCTCAACGTCGAGCCCCGCCTCGCGTATCGCTTCGCGCACGTTCGCCGGATCCATCTGGTACGTCTTCTTGTCGCCGGCGCGGGGCGCCGAGTCGAGGGCGTCGCGGAACGGGCCGTAGAAGTTCGACGCGTACTTGGAGGTGTAGCTGAGGATCCCGACCTGGTCGTGGCCGGCGGCGTCGAGGGCGGTGCGGATCGCCCGCACCCGGCCGTCCATCATGTCCGAGGGAGCGATGACGTCGGCGCCGGCGTCGGCCTGGGAGACCGCGGTGGCGGCGAGGATCTCGAGTGTCGGGTCGTTCACGATCTCGCCGTCCTCGACCAGGCCGTCGTGGCCGTCGCTCGAATACGGATCCATCGCCACGTCGGTGATGACGAGCAGGTCCGGCAACGCCGACTTGAGTTCACGGACAGCGCGCTGGACCAGGCCGTTCGGGTCCAGGGCGCCGCTGGCGGTGCGGTCCTTCAGCTCGTCGTCCACGGCCGGGAACAGCGCCACGGCCGGTACGCCGAGCGTGTGGGCGGAGCGGCTCTCGGCGACCAGGCGGTCGATGCTCAGCCGCGCCTGACCCGGCATCGAGTCGATCGGTTCGGCCTCGTCGCTGCCCTCCATGACAAACAGCGGGTAGATCAGCCGGTCCGGTCCGAGGTCCGTTTCGCGGATCAGCGATCGGATCGCCGCCGAGCGGCGGTTGCGCCGGGGACGGATGGGCATCGGCTGCATGGCCGGGGGATTCTACGCCGGCCCGTCCGCGACCACACACTGGGTGCGCCGGAGGCGGCGAGATCGACGCGCCGGCCGGCGGTCCGGCTCAGCTTTGGCGCGGCGGTTCCATGGGGAGCGGACCTATACTCCCCGCCATGGCACTGAGGGAGGTGTGCGCGGATATCTGGGTCGTCGACCACCAGCAGAAGATCCCCGTCGGCTTCGTCATGCCTGCCCGGATGATCGTTGTACGGCTCACCGCGGGCGACCTGTGGCTCTGCTCCCCGGGACCCATCGACGACCCGACTGCGGAGGAACTCGCGGCGCTCGGACCGGTGCGGTATCTCGTCGGGCCGAATCGCTTTCACCACCTCTATCTTCCCGCCGCGGTAGAGCGCTTCCCCGACGCGGAGGTTCTGGGCGCGCCGGGTCTGGCCGAGAAGCGCAAGGACGTGGCGTTCAGCGGCACCCTCGGGATCGCGTCCTCCTGGGGCAGCGACCTGATCTCGATTCCGATCGACGGCATGCCGGGAGTCGGCGAAGTCGCGTTCTGTCACCGGCCGAGCGGCTCCCTGCTGGTGGCCGACCTGCTCTTCAACCTACGGCAGCGCCAGGGGTTGATCGCGTCGGCCTACTGCAGGTTGACGGGGGTCCATCGCCGCGTGGCGATGAGCCGTATGTTCCGGTTCGCGATCCGCGACCGCGCGGCGTGCGCCGCGAGTTGCCTGCGCCTGTTGCGGTCGCCATTCGACCGCCTGGTGCCCTGCCACGGCGACGTGGTGGAGGAGGACGCGAAGCGGCAGGTCGAGGCAGCGCTGGCCTGGATCTTCGATGGCCTTGAAACGCCCCCCGAACCCGCGCCCGCCGGCGCTCCGGTACCCGAGGTCTGACCGTCCCGTGTCACTCCCCCTGGCGGACCTGCGGGTCCTCGACCTGACGATCGCCCGCGCCGGGCCGACCGCGGTGCGACAGCTCGCGGACTGGGGCGCCGACGTGGTGCGGATCGAGCGCCCACCCGCGCCCGGCAAGGACATCGGCATCTCCCGCCGGCTCGGCCACGACTACCAGAACCTCCACCGCAACAAGCGCTGCCTGACGCTGGACCTGAAGAAGGACGAAGGCGGCGAAGTGTTGCTGCGCCTGGCCCGGGACGCGGACGTGCTGGTCGAGAACTACCGCGCCGACGTGAAGCACCGGCTCGGC
>WTGL01000136.1:2051-3013 GCA_011523565.1 Acidobacteriota bacterium | reverse complement strand
GCCACCCCTCGTAGCCGTGACCGTCGGCGATCACCTGGATCGACGACGCCAGGACGCGCAGGTCCGCCTCCTCCCGGAGCACCTGACCAAGCCACGCCCACTGATCCTCACCCAGCATCGTCTTGTCTGGATCAGGATCTGGCATGTAGCGCTCCTTGCCCGGCGCACCGCGCTCGTCGGTCGGCCGTAGGGCGGCGCGAAAGTACCGCGTGTCGAGCAGGATGAGCTGAACCCGGCGGCCCGGCGGGCCGTAGGTCGCGGCGTCGTAGACCCCGGGGCGCGAGGCACGTTGGGAGTCCGCCGGCACGCCCCAGAAGTCCTCGAAGATCCGCTGCGCCTCCTCGCGGCCGAAGAACTCCGCGCCAGCATCGTTCAGACCATAGTCATGGTCGTCCCAGGTGGCCGCGAGCGGCACTCCCGCCTGTCGCAGCCGGCTGAAGCCATCGGCTTCGGCCTGCATCGCGTAGGCGTCCCGCAGCTCGCGCAGGTCCTCGGACTCGACGTCGCCGTAGACGTTGTCGCCGAGGAACACAAAGAGCTCGAAATCGTCGCCCAGGATCGCGTCGAAGATCGGCTGCGGCAGATCCTGCCTCAGGCAGGAACCGAGACCGATCCGCTCGAGCGCCGGCTCGACCGCGGCGGTCTCCGCGGCCGGTTCAGCGGTCGGCGCGCCGCAGGCCAGAGCCAGCAGCGCGGCCCCGAACAGAGCCTCAGTTCGTAGCTTCACGGCACACGCTCTCGATCGAGTACCCCCACGGGTCCGGCAGTTTTCCCGCAGCGACCATCTCATCGATCAGCTCCTCCGTCTCCGTGACCCGGTCCCTCTTCGCATACTCCAGACGCCTCGCCCTGACCTGCGGGTGTTCGAGCATCGGACAGTATCCCAGCATCCGAGGCTTCACCTTCCTCCACTTCCGGCGCACGTAGATGTTCGGCTGGTAGGACTCGTCCCATTCGGGCGT
>WTGL01000136.1:1357-2041 GCA_011523565.1 Acidobacteriota bacterium | reverse complement strand
CTTCTGCTCGAACTCCCGCATCTCCTCGGGTCCCGAGGGCGACCGGCTGACCAGGGGCGAGTTCACCGACCAGGTTTCGAAGCCGTCGAAGAACAGCATGCGGTGACGCTTGAAGAACCGGAACCGTACCTTCTGGCACCGGCGGTCCCTACCCTCCCGATTCAACTCGGCGACCAGGCGCTCGAGCTCCAGGTTGACGCGGGCGTTCAGCACCTCGGTCACGTCCTTGAGCTGACGGCCCCAGGCGAAGAACTGGTCCGTTTCGAGACCCGGCGCGGCACCGGCGCCGCCGAGTCCGAGAAGCAGCGCCACGACGAGGGCAGCGAGTCCGAAACGCAGGGATGCCGGTCGCACCGCTCCCGGCATCAGAACCCCCAACCGATGCCCGCGGTGTACACGTAGCGGTCGGCGTCCTGGTGGGCGGAGCTGATTCGCCGCAGGACGCCCAGGTTGAAGGAGATACGAGGCAGTGCGAACTGCCCTTCGAAGCCGGCCAGCGTCTGCCGCGCCGGATCGAGGTCGGAGTCTCCCCAGGTGCGAACCAGGACGGCGCGAGCGCTCCAGCCGACGTAGACGTTGTTCAAGAAGGCGGAATGCGGCTTCCGCGCGGCGATCACGCGCGCATAGCCGACGCCGAGCTGTCCTCCCGCCGAACCGGGCTCGATCTGCGCGACGAACCCGCGG
>WTGL01000136.1:0-1347 GCA_011523565.1 Acidobacteriota bacterium | reverse complement strand
CCGAGAACTCAAGAGGAATCGAGTACCGGACCCGCGCGATGCCGAGCCAGCGGAGCGAGGTCTCGTCGACGTCCGCCTGGACGCGGTCGGCGATTTCGCTCGACGAGGGCTCGGCCGGCGCGTCGTCGCCGACCTCCTGTGCCGCGGCGGGCAACGCGAGGAGGCCAAGAGCCAAGGCACCCGCCGCGAACGGGATGTTTGGCATCGTCGACGGGTCTCCTGCAGGGGCCTCCGCCCCGCCATCCTACTCGCATGGACGGTTCCCGGCGCGCTGCAGCGACGACTACGAGCCGCCGCCGAAGCGGTAGCTCATGAGCGCCTTCAACCGCCGACCCTTCGGATTCGCGGTCAGGGCGTCGAACGACTGCTCGAAGAAGACGAGCGGCGGATCCTCGTCGGTCAAGTTGATCGCCGACAGGGCGAGGTCGAAACCGAGCTGCGGGAAACGCCACAGGAAGGTGAGATCGAAGGTCAGCCACTCGTCGATCGGTAGCAGTTCGGGCGGAGTCCAGGCCACGTTGCTGTCTTCGTAGGACGAGATGTAGTTCGCCCAACCGATCAGGCTGTAGTCGCTCCACCGATAGCCGAGCGAGGCCTTCGCCTTCATCTCCGGCAGCGGCGGCGCGATCGGCGTGTCACGGTTCAGCAGGCCGACGACGTCCTTCTGCTCACGGTAGACGACGCCGTCACGCTCGAGCTTCTTCAGCTCGTAGCTCGTCGTGTACGTGCTGTCCACACCGAAGGACAGCTCCCCCGGGCCCGCATCCAGGTGGCCGTGCAGGTGGAAGTCGAAGCCTGACGTCTTGATTCCGGGCCAGTTGATCAGGTCGATCCGCACCCTCTCGATGTCGCCGGGAACGCAGGAACCGTCCGTTACGCCGCCAGGGCAGACGACTCTCCCCATGACCGCGCCTAACGCAGCCTGGTTGCCGCCGTAGCCTTCCGCGTAGAGCCGCACGACCTCCTGCTGCGGCAGCGGGGCGATCACGTCGTCGAAGTCGTAGCTCCAGTAGTCCAGCGTCACGTCGATGCCGGGCGAGGCGAAGAGGACCAGACCCAGGTTATAGGTGAACGCCTGCTCCGGCAGCAGTGACCGGCTGCCGAACGCGTCGACCGCCTTGTAGACGCCGACCGTGTTCAGGTACTCCAGCGTGGTGCGAACCTCCTCGTTCAGATCGTCGACCGAGGGGGCCCGGAACGTGGTCTGGACCGAGGTGCGGAACGACAGCACGTGGTCTTCGCCGGCCGAGAGTTGCCAGCGACCCGAGAACTTCGGATCGAAGCTGTCGATCTCGTCGTGGAGCTCGTAGTTCGCCGCGAACTGCATGTCGCCCCGGAGCGCGTTGA
>WTGL01000125.1:1606-3014 GCA_011523565.1 Acidobacteriota bacterium | reverse complement strand
TTCGATCCTGGCTCGATCTGGTACGGCTTCCTGCTCGGCTTCCCCATCCTCGGCCTCTGGTACTGGTGTACGGACCAGACGATCGTTCAGCGGGTGCTGGGCGCGGGCACCCTGCGCGACGCGCAGCACGGCGCGCTGTTCGCTTCCCTGCTCAAGTTCCTGCCGCCGCTCTTCATGGTCCTGCCGGGCGTGTTCGCCTACGTGCTCTTCCGGGACATCATCACCGAGCCGACGGACGCCCTGCCGACGCTGATCACCGAGCTGCTGCCGACCGGCCTCATCGGCATCATGGCGGCGGCGCTGCTCGCGGCGCTGATGAGCACGATCGCCGCTGCGGTCAACAGCACGGGCACCCTGGTCGCCGTCGACATCGCCAAGCACTTCCGGCCCGGCCTGTCGGAGACGTCGCAGGTGCGCATCGGACGCATCAGTTCCGTGGTCGTCATGACCGTCGCCATCGCCTGGTCCACCCAGGGCGAGCGGTTCGGCTCCATCTTCGAAGCGATCAACAAGCTACCGGCGCAGTTCATCGCCCCTCCCATCGCGACGGTGCTCCTCTGGGGCGTCTTCTGGCGCCGCGGAACGCGTCAGGCGGGGACGTTCACCCTGCTCTTCGGCTTCGTGGCCGGCTTCATCATCTTCCTGTTCGACATGGGCTTCGGCTTCCTCGGCGGCGTTCAGTACGTCTCCGACCCCGTGAACGGCCTGGGGATCCCGTTCCTGCTCCAGGCGTGGTGGTACTTCTGCATCCTGAGTCTCATCTACGTGGGAGTCAGCCTGGCAACGCCGCCCCCGAAGCCCGAACAGATCGACGGCCTGACCTGGGACAAGCCGTACGCGTTCCTGGCCCGGTCCGAGATCACGGGTGTCCGCGACCCGCGGCTGCTGGCGGCGCTGCTGGCCGTTGCTCTGGTGGTGATGTACGTGCTGGTGCGGTAGAGCGCCGGAGTTCGACTAGCCCCAGAACCAGGCAGGAAACGCCAGCGTACCGATTCGCCGGGCGACGCTTCGAACGGACGCCGGAAACCACCCCAGTTCGCGCCCCGCGCCGTCCCGCGACTGGGCCGAACGCGCGCGGACGCCTCGTAGACCCTGCTCCTTCGCCCGCATTCCGATGAGCTGGCACCGATCGTGTCCGATCACGGCGCCGTCGCTGTCGAGAGGGTAGGTGGCGGGTAGGCCGGCAGCGCGGACACCCTCAGGCGTGTGCATGTCGCAGACGACCTGGCCGCGCGGCAACGTGCACTCCACGAGCATCGGGCCCGTGTCCTCCCGCAGTTCCTCCGGTTCGTACGGCCAGCCCGCGATGAAGGCGCGCAGATTCAGGCGTGCCGTGACCTCATCTTCGTTGAGGTAGAGCGTCGGGAAGCTCTCCGGCGGATTCCACCTTGCCCCGCGCCGTTGCGCG
>WTGL01000125.1:584-1596 GCA_011523565.1 Acidobacteriota bacterium | reverse complement strand
CCGGTATCCGGTCGCGCTTGAGATAGCGCTCCAACAGATCGGTGGCTGCCTTCAGATCTGCGACGGCTACGACGTGGTCGGCCGGCACGCCGCGCTGCAGCCACTTGGCGAACGCCTGGCGACTCACACCGAACAGGCCGGCGGCCTTCGCCTGGCTGAGTTGCCACACTCCGAGGGTGCGCATCAGGTCCGAACCGGACTGCCCGGCAGTGAGGCTTGTTCCTCCAGCCGGACCCTGGCGGTAGCCGACGAGGCACTCGGTGAATCGGTCGAGCCACGCGCTGTCCTGCCTGCGAGCCCTGAAGACCCGTTCCGCCGCCTCTTCGGGTCGCAACTTCTGGATCGCCGTTTCCGTGGGCATTTCTACTTCCTCGCGAGCGCAACCATATGTCAACCGCAACCTATCGTCAACCAAGCGATCCAACCAGCACCTGGTAGTCCACCGCGACATCGCGATGGCCGAAGAGCCTCCCCTCTCTACGACTAGGACGGATTCGGTCCCCGTCTCCCATGGGCGCCTCGCGAGAGCCTGTCCGAAGCAACGGGCCGGCTACCCTCAGCCCGCTACCATCGGTGACGCCGAAAGGACAACGCCATGCCCTTCCCCGCTTCTCGACGCGACGTTCTGAAGTCGGCTCTCGTCGGGTTCGGCGCCACCCTCGGACTCCCGTCCTGGGCCGCGCAACCGGCCACTGAGCGCGACCGCTTCGGCGGCTGGACCGGGCTGAAGTTCGACGCCACGGGGTTCTTTCGCACCGAGCACGATGGCCGGCGCTGGTGGTTGGTCACGCCCGAAGGCCACGCCTTCATCAGTTGGGGCGTCAACCACTACCACGCGAACTGGTGGGCTCAGGACTACAACCGCGATCTCTGGCTCCGGCGATTCGGCGCGGATGATGTGTACGACCGAGCCTGGAACCGGGGGTTTCGCGAGGCCGCACTCGCCGATCTGCAGCGACTGGGCCTCAACACCCTGGGCATTCACACGAACGCCACGATGCTCACCCACCCG
>WTGL01000125.1:0-574 GCA_011523565.1 Acidobacteriota bacterium | reverse complement strand
CAACCTCGCCGCCGAGACGCCAGGCAAGCAGGCCTACGTCGACTGCATGCGCGAGCGCTACGGCGACGTGTCAGGCTTCAACGCCACCTACAGGACCCGCTTCGGCGCGTGGCCGGATCTGCTCGAGGCAAGAGACTGGCGGCCCGATCAAGCCCCTGCGAACGAGGCGGAGCGCCGTGACAATGCGGCCTTCCTGCTGCTCTGCGTCGAGCGCTACTACTCCGTCGCCAGAGCCGCCCTCCGCCACGCCGACCCGAACCACCTCTTCCTCGGCGACAAGATCAACGGCGACACGGACGGGCTCCACTCCATCGCCGCGGTGACCAGCCGCTACACCGACCTTGTCAACACGCAGCACTATGCCCGCTGGGAGGGTCAGCGCGAAACGATGGACCGGCTGACGGACGCTGTGGGGCAACCCTTCCTCAACGGCGACGCCGCCTACACCTTGCCCACCGAGACCATGCCCAATCCGCATGGGCAGCACGCGCGCGACATGGCGGAGCGAGCGCTCTGGACCCGGGAGTTCATGGAGAACGCGACCGCCCGTCCCGACTTCGTCGGCTGGCACATG
>WTGL01000225.1:2479-3019 GCA_011523565.1 Acidobacteriota bacterium | reverse complement strand
CAGCTACGGCTCTCACGAAGCGGACTTCTTCCTCTTCAACACCGTGAACGCCTCCTTGGGTCCGGAGAGTCCGCGCGACTTCGATCCGGGCGTCTATCGGCAGGCCGAACTCAACCTGAACTTCGACGTCTCGTACGCGGTCTCCGAACTCGTTCACGTGGCCGGGGGCGCCGAGTGGCGCGACGAGCGCTTCACCATCCGCTCCGGCGAGCTGCCGTCGTGGCAGGTCGGACCGTACGCGGCGCAGGGTTTCGTTTCCGGCTCCAACGGTTTCCCGGGCTTCCCCGACTACACGGCCGGGACGTGGACCCGCGCCAACACGGCGGTGTACGGCGACCTGGAACTGCGGGACCCGGAAGGCCGATGGACGCTGGGCGGCGCGCTGCGGTTCGAGCACTTCGATGTCTTCGGCGAGACGACGAACGGCAAGCTCTCGGCCCGCTACGCGCTGACGGACGCGGTTTCCGTGCGTGGCGGTGTCAGCACCGGCTTCCGGGCCCCGACGCCGGGTCAGCAGAACGTGTTCAACGTGCAGTCGAC
>WTGL01000225.1:0-2469 GCA_011523565.1 Acidobacteriota bacterium | reverse complement strand
CGATCTGGTCGACAGCGCCACGGTGCCGTCGACCTTCCGCGCCGCGCAGTTCCGGGGCGGCCAGCCCCTCGAGCCCGAAACCTCGACCAACGTGACGGCGGGGCTCGTCGTCGACACCGGGCCGTTCACGCTGACGGCGGACACCTACCACATCGACGTGGACCGGCGGCTCGCCCTGTCCCAGTTCTTCACGTTGGCCGAAGAAGAGCGCACGCTGCTCCTTTCGGAAGGCATCACCTCGGCGCGCACCCTGTCCTCGTTCCGGTTCTTCATCAACGACTTCTCGTCGCGGACCCAGGGCATCGACATCGTCTCGACGTGGGCGCCGCCGGCGCTGGGTGGCAACACGGTGTTCAGTCTGGCGCTGAACCACACGGAGACGGAGATCACGAAGGACTCCGAACTGCTCGGTCCCGGCGACGTGCTTGCCCTGGAACGGGGCGTGCCGGAGACGCGGTGGAACCTGGCCGTCAACCACGGAATCGGGCGGGTCGGCCTGCTCGGACGCCTCCATTACTTCGGCTCCTGGGTGGACCACATAGACGCCCGTTCCGTACGCCGGGCCGACGCGCCGGTACTCGGCGGGCGGTACATCCTCGACCTGGAGGTCAGCGTCCCCCTGGTGCCCGACACCACGCTTTCCGTGGGCGGCCAGAACGTCTTCGACACGTTCTCGGATCGGATGGACCTGTTCGCCGCGCGGTTCGGGCTGCCTTACAGCCAGTTCACGCCCTGGGGCCTGGGCGGCGGGTACTACTACGCGCGGCTCAACTACCGCTGGGGCAGATAGGAGAGGCGGTCCATGCCGCGTCGGGCTCCGCAGGGAACGCAGGCCGTCCAGCGGGCGCTGGCCCTGCTCCGATCGTTCACAGCGGAAGAACCGGAGCACCGGCTGACGGATCTGGCCGCGGCGCACGGGCTCCATCCGTCGACGGCCCACCGCCTGCTCGGCGTGCTCGAAGCGGAGGGTCTGGTCGGCCGCAATCCGCAGACGCAGGGCTACCGCTGGCTGGAGGGGACCGGGATCGGCCAAGGAGGCGAGCGTGCGCCACGGCTGAACGGCCTGCGGCCGCTCGAGCCGCTGCGGACGCCCTTCCATCGACGGGCGGAGGCGGTGTGCGAGAGCGACGCGTGGCGTGACTGGTCCGGCTACACCTGTGCCCTGAGCTACGCACCGACACCGGACCGGGAGTACTGGGCGGTCCGTAACTCGGTCGCCCTGCTCGACGTCTCGCCGCTGTTCAAGTACGAGGTCAGAGGCGCCGACGCCGAACGCCTGCTGGACCGGGTCATGACGCGCGACTTCACGAAGTGCCGCACCGGGAGGGTCATGTATTCCTCCTGGTGCAACGAGGACGGACACCTGTTGCAGGACGGCAACGTGCAGCGTCTGGAGCCGGAGCGGTTCCTGGTCAGCGCGGCGGAGCCCTGCCTGCGCTGGTTCGAGGATTGCGGCTGGGGGATGGCCGTAGACGTGCGTGACGTCTCGGAGGAGATCGGCGTGCTGGCGCTCCAGGGACCGCGGGCGCGGGCGGTAGCCGAGGCGGCCACGTCGGGCATCGACTTCGGCGCGATGCGCTACTTCGACCTCGCGGCAGGCGAGATCGGCTCAGGTGGCGGAGGCGGCCCGGTGACGGTGACCCGCACTGGCTACACGGGCGACCTCGGCTACGAGTTCTGGGTGGCCGCCAAGTACGCGGAGGCACTTTGGGACGCTCTCGTAGATGCGGGCCGGGAGCACGGGCTGCTGCACGCGGGACTCCTGGCGCTCGACATGGTGCGGGTCGAAGCCGGTCTCGTCCTGATCGACGTGGACTACGTGTCTGCGGCGCATGCCGAGATCGAGCTGCTGAAGGTCACGCCGGCCGAGGCGGGACTCGGGTTCACCGTGAAGCTCGACAAGAGCGCGGACTTCGTGGGGCGGCGGGCGCTCGAGCTGGAACGCGATCGCGGACCGGCCTGGGCAATGGTCGGTCTCGAGGTCGACTGGTTCGAATTGGAGCGGCTGTGGTCCGAGATCGATCTGCGGCCGCAGGTCGTGGGCCAGCCGGCATCGCGCGAGCCGACCCCGGTGTTCGCGCCGGGGGGATCACAGGTCGGCCAGTGCACGAGCCGGTTCTTCTCGCCCCTGCTCAAGAAGTACATCGGCCTCGCCACCGTGCACGCCGACGCGGCCGCCCTGGGGACCGAACTCGACGTCGAGGTCGCCGTGGGCTACGGCCGGCGCCGGGCACGGGCGCGAGTTGTCCGGCGGCCGTTCTTCAATCCGCTGCGCAAGACGGCCGTCGATCCGACGCCCGGAGTCGACGGATGATGGTGGAGCCGACGACGGCCGACGGCATCGGCACGCCGTCGCGCGGCAGCGGTCGCTTCGATGCGATCGTGGTCGGTGCCGGTCACAATGGTCTGGTTGCCGCGGCCTACCTCGCCCGAGCCGGCCTCGACGTCGTGGTGCTGGAGTCCTCTGCC
>WTGL01000110.1:580-3023 GCA_011523565.1 Acidobacteriota bacterium | reverse complement strand
GGCCTGCTCGTCCGAGGTGGAGCCCATCTGGACCACCGCGGCGAGGAATGTCGACGTGTCGGCCATACCTACAGCGCTCCCATGCCGCGAGCTTAGCGCCGCGATGGTGGTGAGCGGGTTCCGGGCTAAGCTTCGACTACCCATGTGCGGGATCGTCGGCATCCTGATGCGCCCCCACCCCGAACCGGCGATCGACTCGCGCGAGCTGCTGGAGGGCCTCGCGGCCGCCGGCCGCGCCGCCGAGGCCGCGGTGCGCGATTGCGGCCACGCCGAGGCTCAAGCGCTCGCCGAGTCCCTCACCGCTGCCGCCTCCGGGCTTGCCGCCTGGGACCGGCGGTTGCGCGCCCGTCCGTCCGTGCGGGCCCTGGTGCGCGATGAGGCGCTGCGGACCGCGATCGCCGATGCGTTGCGGCCGTGCTCCGCGGCGGTGAACCGGCTGGCAGCGGGTCTCGACGACGGCGCTGGCCGTTTCGGCGACGTGGATCTCGAAGCGGTGAACCGCGCCGCCGCCGCGCTCGCCGACGCCGAGTGGGCGATTCGCCGTGACCGGCTGCGGACCGCGGCCGAAGTCGGTGCGCTGGCGCCGGCCGGGGCCGGCGACGCCGGGCTCGACGTTCTGATTGCCGTTCAGCAGGCCTTCTCCTCCCTCGACCGGCTCGAGATCCGCGGCCGGGACTCGGCCGGGCTGTTCCTCCTGCTTTCCGGGCACGGCCTCCACCCGGACGATCCGGCGATCCGTTCCGCGCTCGACGGCCGGGCGGGGGATCCGTTGTTCGGTCATCGTGCGGTCCAGTTGGCCGGAGGCCGTATCGGCCTGGTCTACAAGTGCGCGGAGGAGATCGGCGAACTGGGCGACAACGTGCGCTTCCTGCGCGACGCGGTCGCCTCCGATCCGTTGCTGGCGGCGGCGCTTGGGAGCCCGGACGTCGAGGCGGCGGTGCTCGGGCACACGCGCTGGGCCAGCGTCGGCCGGATCAACGAGGCGAACGCGCATCCGCTGAACGACGCGGAGGCCGGGGGCGCCGACGCCGAAGGCCAGCCGCCGCCCCGGGTGGTTGCCGCGATCAACGGCGACATCGACAACCACGCCGACCTGACGGTGCTCGAGAACCTGGAGTTCGACTCGCGCATCACCACGGACGCGAAGGTGATGCCGGTTCTCATGTCGCGCCGGCTGGCCGGTGGCGACACGGCCTTCGACGCCTTCCGCGAGACAATGGCCGCGTTCGAGGGTTCGCTCGCTCTCGGCGCGCTCACTTGGGACGACCCGTCAAGGCTCTACCTGGCGACCCAGGGCAGCGGCCAGGGTCTGTACGTGGGGCTGGCCGATCACACCTTCGTGGTTGCCAGCGAACCCTACGGCCTGGTCGAGGAGACCTCGACCTGGCTGCGCCTGGACGGCGAGGCGGAACCGGACCACGCCGGGGGCGGTTGGGGCCAGATCGCCGTGCTCGACGCCGGCCGCGCCGGCGAGCTGGAGGGCATCGAACGGTACGCGGCCGGAGGCTCGCCGCTGCCGGTGGCCCCGGAAGAACTCGACCATGCCGAGATCACGACCCGCGACATCGACCGGGGCAAGTTCCCGCACTTCCTGCTCAAGGAGGTCAGCGAGGCGCCGCGTTCCGTGCGCAACACGCTGCGCGGCAAGCTGCGGGAAGACGCGACCGGGCGTCTGCGGGTCTCGGTCGGTGAGCGGACGTTGCCGGAGGCGGTTGCGCGTGGCCTGCGGGAAGGGACGGTCGCGCGCATCGTCTTCACCGGTCAGGGCACAGCGGCCGTAGCCGGCCAGGGCATCGCCGGGGCGATCGAGGGACGTCTGCGCGAGCGTGGCCTCAGCCACCCGCGGGTCGACGCGATGCCGGCGACCGAGCTCTCGGGCTTCCACCTGGTGCCTGACATGCACGACACCCTGGTCGTCGCCGTCAGCCAGTCCGGCACGACGACCGACACGCTGCGCACGGTCAACCTGGCGCAGCGGCGGGGCGCCCGCGCGATCGCGATCGTGAACCGCCGCAACTCGGATCTCGCGGACCGGGCGGACGGTGTGCTCTACACCTCGGACGGACGGGATGTGGAGATGAGCGTCGCGTCCACGAAGGCCTTCTACTCGCAGATCGCGGCGGGAATGCTGCTCGCCGTGGCAATCGCCGACCAAGTGGCGGGCGGGCCGGACGAACGCCCCGCCGCCGACCGCCTCCTGCGGGAACTGCGGAACCTGCCCGGCGCGATGGAGCGCACCCTGACCCTGCGGCCCGCGATCGCGGCCGCCGCCAGGGAGTACGCGCCGCGATTGCGGGACTGGTCGGTGGTCGGCAACGGCCTCGACCGGATCGCTGCGGAGGAGATTCGGATCAAGCTCTCGGAGCTCTGCTACAAGGCGATCGCCTGTGACGCGACGGAGGACAAGAAGCACATCGACCTGTCGTCCGAGCCGCTGATCCTG
>WTGL01000110.1:0-570 GCA_011523565.1 Acidobacteriota bacterium | reverse complement strand
GCGGCCCTCGCCATCGACGACCTCGCCAGGCCGCTGCGGGCGATCCGCACGGCGCTGGACGACGTGGCCGGAGACGACAAGGCGCGGCCGGTGGCTCGGCTCCGCGAGGTCGCCGGCGCCGAGATCGACGCCGTCAGCGAGGGTCTGGCCGGCGGCGGCTACGACGGCAACCTGCACACAGGCTTCGCGGTGCGGCTGGCGGTTGCGCTCGACCGGCTGGGCGACGCAGCCGATGGCGGCGAGGAAAGCGCGCTGGCGGAGTTGCGAAACGCTCTGAGTCCGGCGATCGACGACCTCACCCGGCACATCGACACGATCAAGCACCAGGCGAAGACGGTCACCGTGGGCATCTCGCGCCACGACCAGACCCTGGGCCGGATGTCCCTCGCGACCGCCCTGCTGGAGGCCGGCGCGCCGGACGAGTCGATCTCGATCGAGGACCGACAGGCGATGAGCGCGCTAGATCCCTTCGTGGATCAGGTGCTCGGCTACGTCCGCTACCAGCTCTGGCATGGCGGCGAGGGCCCGGCGCCGGGCGACGCCGCCACCATCCGCGTCCTGCGCGCCGGC
>WTGL01000284.1:8681-21289 GCA_011523565.1 Acidobacteriota bacterium | reverse complement strand
CTCGTACCCGAAGCTGTGGAGAATCGCGACGCCGCGGATGAAGTGCTTCTGCGCCTCCTCGCCCGCGGAGGTCGGGAAGTCGATCGATCCGACATCGACCGAGGCGTCGAAGTCGGACACGTCGGCGGGCTCGGCCGCCGTCTCCGAACCCACGGAGACGGCGCAGCCCCACGACGCCAGACAGAGAACCGGAACGGCGAGTAACGAGACGGTGAACGATGGACGAGACATCCTGCAACTCCCTCCTGCGGTGGCAAGAGCCGCCGTCCAGGGGCGGGCTCTGGTGGAACGACGATTCGCGTAGAACAAGGATAGCGGCCGGCGGGCGCGTCCGCCCCTTGTGTCAGAGTGAAGGCGGCGCTTCGGACCGGGCAGGCGCGGACCGCCCGGTTTCCGATCACCACGATGAAGGACCTCTTCCTCAGAGCGACGGTCGCGGCGCTCCTTCTCGGGGGCGTTTCGGCGCCGGGGCGTGCGCAGGCGCCCGCGGACATCGGCGACGGCTGGTTTCGCTCCGTTTCAGCCCACCAGGGCCTCGACGACGCGACCGTCCGCGAGATCTTCAACCGGGTGCGCTCACAGTCCGACTATCGAACCGTACGCGGGGTCGTCATCGTCCGCCACGGCACCCTGGTGGCGGAGGCCTACTTCGGTGACTTCACCAGCAGGACCCTCAAGAACGTCCATTCGGTCAGCAAGAGCGTGACCTCGCTGGCGCTCGGCATCGCGATCGACCGGGGCCTGCTGCCGGGCGTCAACACCCGGCTCGTCCACCTGCTGCCGCACTACGCCCATCGCCTGAGGGAGCCGCCGAAGAACCGGCTTACGCTGCGCCACGCCCTGACGATGACCGCCGGCATGGCATGGAACGACACCGACCAGGCGTTCTGGAACAACGCCGACAGCGTCGACTACGTGCTGACGCGGGACGTCGTGGCCGAACCCGGCGCCGAGTTCCTCTACTCGAGCGGCCTCTCCCATGTGATCGCCGAGGTGAACAACCGCGGCTCCGGCAAGAGTCTCCTGGCCTTCGTCCAGCAGCACCTCTTCGGGCCGCTAGGCATCACCACGGCCACCTGGGACCCGGACCTGAGCGGCCGGCACTGGGGAGGCACCGGGCTCCGGATCCGACCCCGCGACATGGCGAAGATCGGCCAACTCACGCTGCAGGAAGGCCTGTGGGAAGGCCGGCGCCTGGTATCGCGGGAGTGGATCGCCGAGTCGACGCGCGGCCAGACGGCCGGCATCGCCGAGGCTCCGAACTACGGCTACCAGTGGTGGATCCGGCCCCAGGGCCGCTACCTCGCCCACGGCTACAACGGGCAGTACATCGGCGTCGATCCCGAGGCAGACATCGTGATGACGATGATCACCCTCTCGGAACAGTCGCCACGCCCGCAGGAAACCTACCGCTACTACTTCGAGCAACTTCAGGATCTGGCCCGCGAGGCGATGAGGCCGGAGCGGCGGGGGCGGCTGGTGGCAACCGCAATCGCGCCCGAGGGGGGCTCCGATCCAGGTGAAATCACGATCGAAGTCAAGCGCACGAGCGGCAGCGACGGCGCAGTGACCCTGGCCTACGGGACCCGGAACGGCAGCGCGCGCGCCGGCCGGGAGTTCCGCCGCACCGAAGGTGAGCTGCGGTGGGAGCACGGCGACGCCTCGACCCGCAGAGTCCGGATTCCGCTGTTTGCAAGCCCCACAAGAGACGTGCCGCGCGACTTCCGCTTCGAGTTCGAGTCGATGAGCGGCGGCATCGACGCCCCGCGCCGGATGAGGCTGGAACTCGGACCCGAGGGGCGGCCGCCCAACCCCGCCGGTTCGATCGAGTTCGCGGGGCCGGCGTTTCCCGGCCACGAGGGCGACGAAGCGACGATCGCAGTCGAACGCCGGGGCGGTACTCGAGGCCAGGTCGCGGTGCGCTACCGGACGATGCCCCGCTCCGCCGCCGACACCGACTTCACCGCCGTCGAGGGAAGGCTGGTGTGGAAGGACGGCGAATCAGGCGCGCGACTGGTCCGCGTCCCGCTGATGGCGGACGACGAGATCGAGCGCAGCGAACTCTTCGACCTCGTCCTGAGCGACGTTTCCGGCGGCGCCGACCTGCCCGAAGCTCGCGCGGTAGGCGTGATCCAGGACATGACCGCCGGTCCGGGCTGCACGGACAGCGAGGGCGCTCTCTGCCTTTCTGGCGGCCGGTTCCGGGTCGAGGTCGAGTGGCAGTCCCAGTACAACGGAAAGCGCGGCACGGGCTCGTTGCAACGCCTGAGCGACGAGAGCGGCACCGCGACCTTCTTTTCACCCGAGAACGTGGAACTCGTGTTCAAGTTGCTCGACGGCCGAGCCATTAACGACCACCACTGGGTGTACTACGGAGCCCTCTCCGACGTCGAGTACTGGCTCACCGTCACCGACACCCTGCACGACCGGGTCGTCGTCTACCGCAATCCACCCGGCGAGATCTGCGGGCGCGGCGATTCGATGGCATTCGGCGAGCCGGTGGCAACGGCCGCCACCTTGCCCGAGAGCTGGAACAGGCAACCCGAGCCCACTCCGAACATCTCGGAGCGAATCGAGTCCCCCGCTGCAGGCGGAACCTGCCGCCCCGGGGCGCTCTGCCTGCTGGACGGCCGCTTCGAGGTGACCGCGGAGTGGACCAAGGCCGACGGCGAGAGCGGCGTCGCCACGCCGCTGCCGGGCGCCGACGCTACCGGCTACATGTGGTTCTTCTCGCCCGGGAACATCGAGCTCGCGGTCAAGGCGCTCGACGGCGTGGAGATCAACAACGCCTTCTGGGTCTTCGCCGCCGGACTTACCGATGTCGACTACCAGTTGACCGTCACCGACACCGTGGCCGGTGGTTCGAAGACGTACTCCAACCCGAGCCGCCCCTTCTGCGGCCTGGGCGACACGTCGGCGTTTCCGCAGTAGTTTCGGCCGCATGGAACGGTTTCGTGGTCACGGCCGTGCCGTGCGCGCTCTGGCAACCTTGGCCGTGGCGACGGCGTTCGCGGTTCCAGCCGCCGCCCAGGTCAACACCGAGAAGATGCGCGTCGGCGCCAACGAGCCGGGATGGGGCGGCACCTTCGACATCAACGCTTCCCTTCAGCAGGGCAACACCGAGCGCGAGATCCTCGGCGCCGGCGTCCGCCTCCAGTACGCCTGGCCCCGGCCCGAGAGGGGCGCCGCCGGCGAAGTGGACTCGGGCGACGACGAACCAGAACATCCGGCCAACGTCATCTTCCTGGTCTCCAACTACTCCTTCACCCGCCTGAACGACAACCGCTACATCAACAACGCCCAGGGACACCTGCGCTTCATCCGCCAGCACAGCCCAAGCGCCTCCTTCGAGGTCTTCGGGCAATACCAGTTCAACGAGTTCATCCGTCTCGAGGACCGCTTTCTCGCGGGCGCCGGCGCCCGATTCGCCCTGGTCCAGGCCGAACGCACCGAGGTCTTTGTCGGTGCCGGCTACATGCTGGAGCAGGAGACCCTGGACTTGCCTGCCAGCCTTCCCGATGCCAGAAGCAGCGAACACCACCGGTCCACCAACTACCTGACCGTCCGCTACAACAGCGAGGACGAACGCCTGCGCCTGGTTCAGACCCTCTACGCCCAGCCCCGCCTCGACCGCCCCGAGGACTTCCGGCTGCTCTCAGAGACCTCGTTCGAGATCCAGCTCTTCCGTCAACTGGCCCTGGCGATCAGCCTGAACGTCGCCCACGACAGTGAGCCGCCGACCGGGGTGAAGGAAACGGACGTGGTGTTGTCGAACTCCCTCCGCTACACCTTCTGACTATTCCGTCCCAGAGGCGCTTCGCCGTGGCCCAGCCTGTGCATCGCCGCCGGCCGCAACAGCCGCAGGCCGCTCCAGGGAACCGGAGAGAATCAAGCTGAACATCAGGAACAGAAGCGCACCCGATTCGTCCGGACCGCCACCGAGAATCACCGCCAGGAGGAAGAGCGCACCGGCGAGCCGAGCGTAGAAAGGCACCACGCGAACGGTCCGGCGCCGGACCAAGTCTCCCATCGCTGTGCCCTTGAACCTGGGCCCGGAAGCGACGAACGAAACCACACTCCAGACCACGACACAGGTAACGAGACCGGCCGCCGCCGTGGCCCAGCGTGAGTACGACAAGTCATCCCCAATCATCCTCGACCAGAACCAGCCTACGCACACCAGGCCGCCGCCCCAGCTAAGCCACTTCAGCGCGAGCCGCGAGGACGACCACCGACCCTGAACGAGCCTCCGATTCAAGGCCGGCGTCTCGACAACGGCTTCCACCAGCAAGACGACGGCAAGGACCATCAACAACCACTTCATGACCCGGGTCTGGGCCCGGTCATTGTGGCCGGCTCGACGCTTCTCCGTCAGACCACCCACGGGTCGACACCCACTTGATCAGCCGGAAGAAACCGACTGAACCGGCCATCAGGATCAAGGATGCCCGCCGCTCGACCACGTGAAGCGATCCACCCTCGCTGAGCGACCGGAAGACAGCGTAGACGTAGAGCGCCAGTCCGACGATCCCCAGACCGAAGGCGAGAAACGCGAACCACCTGGGGCAGGCACCGAGCCCAGACAGCCGAACGCTCGACTTCTCCCAATCTGCGCGTCTACCCCACTGGCCCTGCGCGGCCCCGAGGAGGAACAGCGCCAGGACCAAGATCCCGACGATCAGCAGGGGGCGTCTGGCCTCTCCCCAAGCGGCACCCTCGGTGCCCTCGGGGAAACCGTCGAAGAACAGCTCGACGACGAACAGGAGGGCTACGACGACGGCCCACCAGTCGACCCAACGCTCCTCCTTCGTCAGTGATGGGCGGTTCCCTTCCAGGGTCGGTTCCGAATCGCCAACGCTCACGGGACTTCACCGACCGAACAAGACGGCCGGCCCCGAAGGACCGGCCGCCAATCTGCGATGGCCTGCCGAGTGCTTCGGCAAACCCCTGCCCGCATGTTCCCTACTCGCCGCCGCCCGCGGAGATCATCAGCACCGAACCCTGACGATGCTCGGCGTGACGCGAGGGGGCGTTCGAGTTCGTGGTCCAGGCGTTGCCGGCCTCGTCGAACTCGATCTCACGGGTGTAGGTGACCATCATCGGCATCCGGTACTCGACGAACTTCTCCGTCTTCGGGTCGAAGCGCAGCATCGAGTCGGTGCCGGTGCCGGTGATCCAGATCTCGCCGGTCACCGGGTTGATGTTCAGCGCGTAGGGCATCGAGTTCGGGCCGTGCGGGAGGTCATAGACCTTCCACTCTTCCGTCTCCTCGTTGAACGACGCGACGTCGCCCGAGGCCCAGCCCGGCACCCAGACGATGCCGTCGGGGGCCACGTGCAGGCGGCGCGGACCGTGTACCGGCGGCTTCCACTCGACGACCTGTTCGGGATCGTCGGCGTCGAGCTCCGGACGGATGCGGCCGACCCGCTGGCCGTTCAGCTTGCTGTAGAAGACGTGGCCGTTCGGCGCGACGTCGATGCCGTAGGGAGTCACGCCGCGCGATTCGCCGCGGGCGCCGCCGCCGCGGACCTGATCGGCCGTCGGCAGCTTGTACTCGGTGACTTCCCAGCGCTCGCCGTCCCAGGTGTCGGGGTCGAGCGAGAGCACGCCGACGCCACTCGGGCTGCCGGCATCGGTCCACCACAGGATGCCGTCCGGCGCGAACCGGAGGGTATGCGGATAGCCGCCACGCGGACGCGGAGCGGCGCGGCCCGGGCCGACCCGCCATTCCTTCGTCTCCACATCGAACTCGGCCATCTGGCCCGAGTAGGCCAGGGTGACCCACATGTCGCCGTCCTCGGCCTTCTCGATCGAGTGAATACCGGTCGTCGTGCTGGCCGCCGACAGGTAGTCCTTGCCGCCCGGAACGGTGTAGAAGGCGCGTTCGCCGGTCACCGGATCGAGGGTCTCGATCACGTCCTGAGCCATGTCGACGGTGTAGACGAGGCCGTCGTCGCCCAGTTCGAGGTCGTGGATCACGGCCCCGGCCTGGTCGCCCATCAGCCATTCGCGGACCTCACCCTTGAGGGACTCGCCAGACGGCGGCTCCGGGGGCACGAAGTCCGGCCACTCGTCCTCGGCCTCGCGGCCGTAGATGTCGACGATCTTGTCGACCAGGACGTCCTGGGTGTGCTTGTACAGACCCTGGAAGCCATCCATCCGCGTGAGCATGACCTCCCAGTCCACCGGCTCCTCGGGCGAACGGAAACCGACCGTCCCGACCTGGTGGCAGTAGGCGCACATCATGCGGAAGTTCAGCGCGTCCTTCTCGTCTTCCCACTCCATCATGTTCATCAGGTTGTGAGCCGGACGCTGCGACTGCAGGGCCCAACCCTCGGCCTGACGCAGGCGAACCTGGATCGGCGTTGGCTCGGTGGTCTCCTTGAGGTCCTTCCACTCGTCGAGCCAGCCCATCAGGCGGACACGGAGCTTGTACCTGCCGGCCGGAACGGCGGGCAACTTGTAGGTGCCGTCCGGCTGGCTGTACACCGAGATACTGCGCGACTCGTCGGTCGAGAACAGCGACACGGTGGCGCCGCGAATCGGCTCGCCGTCGTTGCCGACGACGGTGCCGGTGTAGACGGTGAGCGGCGCGTCGAGGTTGTTCGCGTTCGGAGCCGCAGCCAGGGCGACGGACGCCACGAGCGCGAGGATTGCGAGGCTCGCCAGAGCGGCCAGCGTGGACGAAGCGGGTCGAGACATGGGACCTCCTGTGCCTGCTAGGGATGGCCTGGGGTGCAGTTGGCCCGGACTATACAGGAACCACATCGCCCGCGAGCAGGCTCCGCCGGCCCCCCGCGGGGTAACCTCCGCCAATGCCGGAGCGACCCGGGGCCGACCGCCTGGACCGCTTCGTCGCGAATCCGCGGCGGGCGCTGTGGGTGCTGGCGATGCCGATCCTCATCGGCATGTCGATCCAGACGCTCTACATGATCGTCGATATGTTCTTCGTCGGCCGGGTGAGCCCGGAGGCGTTGACGGCCCTCGCCTTCAACATGCCGCTCGTGTTCCTGGCGATGGGCGTGACCTTCGGCCTCGGCACCGGCATCACGGCGGTCATCGCGCAGGCGATCGGCGCCAGGGACCGGATCCGCGCCGACCGCGCCGCGGAGCACGCGGTCCTGATCGGCGCCGCCGTCGCCGCGGCCACCATGGGTTCGGCGCTCATCTTCGGCATTCGGCTGCTCCACGCGCTCGGCGTGCCCGCGGAACTCGTGCCGCAGGCCTGGGACTACTTCCGCATTCTCGCCTGCGGCTATCCCTTCATGGTGCTGGCCGTCTTCTTCCGCTCGATCCTCTCCGGAGAGGGCAACGTGAAGACCCCCGTCATGATCCAGGGCGCGGCCACGCTGCTCAACATCGCCCTCGACCCGCTCTTCATCTTCACCTTCGGAATGGGCGTCGCCGGTGCGGCCCTGGCCACGATCGTGAGCCAGGCGATCGCGGCGCTGGCCTTCGTCTATCTGCTGTTCATCGCCAAGCTCTCGTACGTCCGCTTCAACCTCCGGAACTTCCGCTACGACCCCGCGATCACCCGCAGCATCTGCGTCATCGGCCTGCCGGCGTCCCTGTCCTTCCTGGTCATGTCGATGGGCGGCGGCATCTTCAACCGCATCCTGGTCGAGCACACGCCCGACGCCGTGGCCGCCCTCCAGATCGGCAGCCGCCTCGACCACGTCGTCATCCTGCCCCAGGTCGCGGTCGCTTCGGGCCTCGTCACCCTGGTGGGGATGTTCTACGGCGCCCGCCGCGGCGACCTGCTCCGCAGCATCGTCCACTACGCCATGCTGCGGACGATCCTGCTCAGCATGGCGATCGCCGCCGCGTTCTACGTGCTGGCTCCCGGCCTCGTCGCCTTCTTCACCGACAGCCCGGGTATCCGAAACCTGGGCGTCGACTATCTGCGGGTGGTCGTGTTCGCCTATCCGTTCATCGGCATTTCGATCCTGACCGGGCGCACACTGCAGGGCCTTGGCCGCGGATCCCCCGAACTCTGGCTCTCCCTGCTGCGGGTGATCCTGATCAGCGCGCCGCTCGCGTGGGCCGTGACCTTCTGGCTACGCTGGCCCGTCCAGTGGGTGTGGTACTCCTCACTCGTCGCAACCGTGATCTCCGCGAACGTGGCGCTCCTGTGGCTGACGGCCGGCCTGCGGTCCGCGATCAACACGATCGGCGGCGCTCCGCCTCCGGGCGATCTGCCCGCCGACGAGCTACCGGTCGAGGCGACAGCCGAGGCCGCGGAGCCGGCATGAGCCGAAGGGCGGCGGCCGCGGGTGGCGTCCTCTGCGCGGCCCTCGCAGCGACACCCGCCGGCAGCCAGGGCTGTCCGGGCCCCCTCTACCACGCCCTGTTCCCTCAGGACGTCTACGTCCTGCGCGGCTTCGTGACCGAGGTGGCCGCACTGCCGGCCGAAGACGACGGCGCATACCAGCTCGAGGTCCAGAACGAAGGCTCGGTGCACCTGCCAGTACCCAGGTCGCGCTACGTCGTCACGGTCGAGATCACCGAGGAGGACTGCTCGGTCCGATCGATGACCGCGCCGGAAATGCGCGACCGCTTCGCCGTCGGGGACGAGGTGAAGATCGTGGCCCATGCGGTGCCCGGTTCGCGCCGGTCGCTCGTCGCTCCCTTCGAACGGGTTGCTCTGGTCATGGCCGAGGCCGGGGAGAGCAGGTACATCAAGAACACCTTCGACTACTACGAAGCGCTGCTCGAACTCGACGAGCGCTTCCACGACCACGACAAGTTCTCCCTGCTCTCCCAGATGGGCCGCTACCTGGACTCCCGTGACGACTTCGAGAGCCTGCTCGAGGAGCAGATTCGTCAGCGTCGTCTCAGACGGCAGTTGCTCGACCTGTACGACGTGCTGAGAGAACAGTAGGCAAACCAGGCCCCGGGGCCGGCCCCGGTCCTAGCCCGCATCGCGCTCCATCACCAGGAAGTGACACGGGCGAAGCGGCCTTCTCGTCGGCGGCGGATTCACCGCTTCGAACGGTTCGATGCGCACCAGCCGGTATCCCATGCGTCTGTACCAGGCGGAGAGCTCGGGCCGCGTGCTGAGCACCCAGAGCTGGAAGACACCGCATCCGGCTTCACGCAACCAACTCTCGGCCGCGGCCATCAGATCGCGGCCCAGCCCGATGCTCTGCCGCACCGTCGCCACCGAGACCAGACCGAGATAGCCGGTTTCGCCGCGGCGTTCGACGTACACGCAGCCATCCAAGCCGCCTCGATCCGCATCGCAGACGAGGAAGGCGCCGCGCTCGAGACGCTCCCTGACCTCCCGAAGCCCGATTCGGTCGCCGGTGAGCATGTCAGCCTCGATCTGAAAGGCGTCGTTGACGAGGACGACGAGCGCTTCCGCGTCGGCGAGCGTCGCGTTGCGGCAGGTGAAGGGCATGAACAGGGAACACAAGTCGAGTCGCGGCGTCTGCGCCGCGCTGGTGCACAGGCACCGGGCCTGTTCGACAGGCTCGGTCGAACGAGCCGCCACAGGAAGCGGCGGATCTTAGCGCCGCCCCTGTATCCTCGCGTCCTTCCTCAACCGACGGGGTCAGTCCATGCCGCAACTCGAACGGGTCCTGATCAGCAACCGCGGCGAGATCGCCATTCGCATCGTCCAGGCCGCCTCGGCACTCGGCATGGAGTCGGTGGGCGTCTATCCGGCCGCCGATTCGCTCTCGCTTCACACCCGTCTCACCACGTCGGCCGTCGAGATCGGAAACGGCGTTCCGGACGATGCCGTCGCCGCCTATCTCGACGCGGAGGCGCTCGTGGCGGCGGCGCGCCGAAGCGGCTGCGACTGCGTCCATCCCGGCTACGGTTTCCTGGCGGAAAGCGCCGCGTTCGCGGAGCAGTGCGCCGAGGCCGGTCTCGTCTTCGTCGGACCGCCCCCCGCCGCGCTCTCGCTGTTCGGCGACAAGGTGCGCTCCCGCCAGCTTGCAGCCTCCCTCGGCATTCCCGTGGTCCCCGGAAGCGACGGCCCGACCGCGTCCCCCTCCGACGCCGCGGATCTGGCGGCGTTGCTCGGCTTCCCGGTGATGCTCAAGGCCGCCGGCGGTGGAGGCGGCCGCGGCATGCGTCGAGTCGCATCCGCCGAGGGTCTGACCGAGGCGTTCGCCCGCTGCCGCAGCGAGGCGGAGGCGGCGTTCGGCAGCGGCGCCCTGTTCGTCGAGAAGCTGATCGAGCGCCCGCGCCACATCGAAGTCCAGGTTCTCGCGGACCACGAGGGCAACGTGGTCCACCTGCACGAGCGGGACTGCTCCGTCCAGTTGCGCAACCAGAAGGTCATCGAGACCGCGCCGGCACCGGGCCTGGACGCCGATCTCCAGGACCGCATCCTCGCCGATGCCGTGAAGCTGGTCGCCGCGGCCGGCTACAGCAGCGCCGGCACGGTGGAGTTCCTGGTCGTGCCCGAGACCGGCGAGCACTTCTTCATCGAGTGCAACGCGCGCATCCAGGTCGAACACACGGTCACCGAACAGGTGACCGGGGTCGATCTAGTCGAGGCCCAGTTCCGGATCGCCTCCGGCGCCACGCTTGCCTCGCTCGGTCTCGGCGATCAGAACGCGGTCGGCGCACCGCGCGGGTCCGCCGTCCAGGCCCGGGTGGTCGCCCGCGGCGCCGGAACGCTGACCGCATACAAGGAGCCCACCGGCCCCGGCGTACGGGTCGACGGCTGCGGCTACGTCGGTTACGCGCCCCCGCCCCAGTTCGACCCGCTGCTCGCCAAGGTCATTGCGGCGAGTTCCTCGTCGTTCGGTCCCGGCCACTCCTCCTACGTCGCCGCGGTCGACCGTCTTGTCCGGGCCCTGGGCGAGTTCCACATCGGAGGTCTGGCCACGAACCTGAGCCAACTGAAGGCCATCCTCGCCACCGACGCCGTGCGCAGCGGCGACGCGCGGACGACGCTCCTCGCCGAGCATCCGGATCTTCTCTCCCCCACCGCTGACGCCGGCGGAAACGGCGCCCTGACGCTGCTCCGGCAGCAGGCGACGCTGATCGGCGTGTCCCCGGCCGGCGGCGCCGGCACCCCGGATCGCGGGACATCGACGGCCGACGAACTGGAGGTCGGCCCCGGCCAACAGGCCGTCCGTTGTCCCATGGCGGGCTCGATCCTGGAAATCCGGGCCGCTCAGGGCGACCGCGTCGCTGCCGGCGAACCGCTCCTGATCGTCAGCGCCATGAAGATGGAGTCCCAGGTCGCAGCGGCTACGAGCGGGACGGTCGCGGCGCTGCAACCGCTTCAGGCCGGCGACACGGTGGAGGCGGGGCAGATCGTCGCGGTCATTGCACCGGATGAGGGCGCGATGAGCGAGACGCAAGCGGAACGGCGAGACGACTCCTGGGCCCCGCAGCTCGAGGACGTCGCCACGATGCAGGCGCTCGCGTACAAGCGGCTGGCGCCCGGCTCCGACGAGCGCGGCGTCGTGCGCCAGCGCAGCCGCGGAAAACTGACCTGCCGGGAGCGCATCGACCTCCTGCTCGACGACGGCAGCTTCCACGAGATCGGCAGCATCGCGGGCTTCGCCTCCTACGACGACGAGGGCTCGATCGTGGACTTCACGCCGGCCAACCACGTCGGGGGCTGGGGCCGAATCGACGGCCGCACCGCCGTCGCCTGCGCCGACGACTTCACCTCCCGGGGCGGCCACGCGGACGGAGCGATCGGAGAAAAGAGCCGCCATCTCGATCGGCTGGCCCTCGAGATGCGGGTGCCCTCGGTTCGCCTCCTCGACGGCTCGTCCGGCGGCGGCAGCGTCGCTTCGATGGTGCCGAAGCAGCAGAAGGAGGGCGAAAGCAAGGCGAAGGAGAGTCGCGGCGCGATCAAGGCCGGGCGTCCCCGGGTCGCGGGCGCCGGCGGCTCGTTCCTGCCCGGCCACCTCGGCAGCACGATGTACACGGAGCAACTGAGCACGGTGCCGGTCGTCAATCTGCTGCTCGGCAGCGTCGTCGGCATTGGCGCCGCCAAGGCCGTCCTGGGGCACTTCTCCGTCATGGTCCGCGACATCGCCCAGTTGTTCGTCGCCGGGCCGCCGGTCGTCCGCCCGGCGATGGGCTACGACATCACGAAGGAGGATCTCGGCGGCTGGCACATCCACTGCCGCAACGGCTCGGTGGACAACCTCGCCGAGACGGAAGAGGAAGCGATGGCGCTTACCCGGCGGTTCCTCTCCTACCTGCCCCCTTCCGTCTTCGAGACGCCACCGGTCTCAGCCCCGGCCGCGAACGATCCGCCCGACCGGCGCGACGAGGAACTCTTCAGCCTGATTCCCCGCAAGCGCACGGCCACCTTCGACGTCCGCCGCGCCATCCGCCTGATGGCGGACAGGGGTTCCTTCTTCGAGATCGGCCCGCTATGGGGTACCGATCAGGTCACCGGCTTCGTACGGATGAACGGCCACCCGATGGGAGTCATCGCCTCGGACAGCCAGCACACGAACGGCGGCGCGCTGACCGCCGACGGCTGCCGAAAGCTCAGCCGCCACCTGGACCTCTGCGACCTCTTCCACCTGCCGGTGCTCAATCTCGTCGACAATCCCGGCTTCGCCGTCGGCCTCGAACACGAGATCACCGGCACGATCCGCTGGGGCGGTCAGTGGATGATC
>WTGL01000284.1:1480-8671 GCA_011523565.1 Acidobacteriota bacterium | reverse complement strand
GGCGGCATCCCGCCCGAAGGCGGCATCGAAGCCGCCTACAAGCGCCAGCTCGCCGAAGCCGAGGACCCACGGGCCCTGCGCGACGAGCTGATGGCGAGGATCGAGGGCGCCCGCGGCCCGGTCGGCCCGCTGTCCCGGTTCCAGATCGAGGAGATGATCGATCCCCGGGACACGCGCCAGATGGTCTGCGAGTGGCTCGAGACCGCCTGGAAGATCGTCTCGCAGCCGGGGCGGCTCAAACCGCGGGCAACGCAGTTCCGGCCATGACGGCGGCGGCGGTCACACCCGCCTGGACCGGGCCGAGGGGGAGGGTCCCAGGGGACGCTCACCCCTTCTTGGTGAGTGGAGGGATGGGGGTTCGCTTCGGTCGGCTTCGCTCCGGTACGACCTCAGCTACTGAGAGGACATGGGCAGTCGCTCGCCTCCAGCCCCCTGGGACCCTCCCCCTCGGCCCGGTTCAGGCTGGAGAACTTCAGCTCGATGCCACGACGCGCCAAGTGCCGGGTGTCGGTACGCCGGCCTTCTGGCCGGCATCCGCCCGTAGTGGGCTCTACCGCATCCAGTAGAGAACCCGTCTTATGACCGTGGATCGCTGGGTACGCGGGTCTTCTGACCCGCTGCCGCCGAAGGCGGCCAGGGAAACGCGCCGGCCGCCTCGGGCCGGCACCGCCCGTGAGGACCGTCAGAGCCGACGCGCCGATTCGACGGCGTCGAGAAAGTCGGCAGTGGCCCGAACGAGGTACCGCGCGACAAGGTCGCCTACGATCCAGGCGCCTGCAACCAGCAGTGCGATGAAGGCCAGCAAGGCAACCAGCACTTCCAACATGACCGCGAACCTACCAGCGCCAGCGCTATCGCCTAGCTCCGGCCGCGGGCGCTCGTCCCTCAAGCAGCGGAGTTCCACAAGCGGAAGCCGCAGCGCGATTGCACTGACGGAACCGCGCGGTCCTGCGGGTCTCGCCAGCTAGTAGCATCCCGCGTCGCTCAAAGCGGCTCCGAACGCCGAAGCCGCGAACCGCGACGACCTGGAAGGCACAGACGGCGCACAACCGGGAGCGACGATGGCAGGCCGAGACGATACGAACGGACCGCAAGGCCCCGCGGACAAGGCGTGGGCGACGCGAAGGGCGGAAGATCCGGACGCCGGGAGGAAGGCGGCCAACAAAGCGGTCGAGACGATCCGGGAACGTCATGGGCCTGACGCCTACAAGAGGATGGGCAAGAAGGCAGCGGCAACGAAGAAGTGGAAGCCGTACCTGGAGGAGGTCCGCCGCTACCTCGAGAGCGGCCTTCTGGATAGCCAAGAGGTCGAGTACAAGCTCGCTATCGAGCGACAGCTTCAGAAAGCCCGCCGAGCCGTTCTGGAGGGCGACGAGAACTGCCTCGACCTCGTCGCGAGAGCGATAGGAAACAACCTCACCTCCACCTACGATAAGACCGGCCTGCGCAACTGGTTCCAGGAGCAGCCGGAGGGAGCTCGCGAAGCTCTGCGAGTCATCTGGGCCGAGGACGCGGGGCTGTCGATAGCCGATCGAATCCGGGCGTTCACGCCCCTGATTCCCGAGAGCTTGCCCAGCGGCCGGCAGGCGCCCACCCGCGGCACTGGTACCCGCCTGAGATGGATCGCCCTTCTCCTGATGGCATGCGGCGCTCGTCAGTACCCGCCCTACAAAGTCACCGAGTTCAACGCGACGTACGAACGCACCGGGCATCCGATGCCCGCTCCCGGAGGCGACGAGGCGACGCACTACGAACACGGGCTCGGACTACTCGATGAGCTCGTGCACCGCGCTCGCGGAGCAGGCCTAGAACGACCGAAGGATCGCCTCGAAGCTCAATCAGTCCTGTTCGCGGTGGCCGGTGGCCGGGGATCGGAAGAGCGGCCGTGCTGGTTCGTGGGAGCTTTCTGGGAGGCAGGCGATCAGACGAACCGGTTCGTACAGGAGGGCATCTGGCAGCACGGCTTCGAGGACGATTATCTGGACCTTGTCAAGTCGATAGAGCCTGGAGACCGAATCGCGATCAAGGCCACCTTCGTCAAGAAGCGGGGGCTCCCGTTCGAGAACCGAGGCAAGAACATCTCCACGATGGCGATCAAGGCGATCGGCGTCGTTACCGAGAACAAGGGAGACGGTCGCAACCTCCGGGTGACCTGGACGCCCGTGGAACCACCCCGCGAGTGGTACTTCTACGCTGGTCTTCGCACGATCTGGAAAGTCACGCGCGATTCGGGAGATCGTCCGTGGAAGGCCAGCGCTTTGATCGACTTCGCGTTCCACGGAAAGGAGCAGGACTACGACCGGTTCCTTGCCCGGTACGGCGATCCGGACAACGACGAGTCTCAACCGGTTCCAGATGCGTCCCGTGAGACGCTGGCGGACGCCGATTTCTCGGACCTCGCGCGCGATCTGCTCTACAACGAGGCAGACCTCCGGAAGATAGCGACGCTCCTCGACGACAAACGTCAGGTCATCTTCCAGGGGCCGCCCGGCACGGGCAAGACCTACGCCGCGCGCGAACTAGCGAGCTTCCTTGCCGACTCCGAAGAGCGCGTCACTCTGGTCCAGTTCCACCCGTCGTACGCCTACGAGGACTTCGTTCAAGGCTACCGGCCGACCCTGTCCGATGAGGGCCAAGCTGGCTTCGCGCTGCGCGAGGGCCCGCTGGTCAACGCCGCCAGAAGGGCCCGTGACGAGCCGGACGCCCCGCACTTCCTGATCATCGACGAGATCAACCGGGGCAACCTAGCCAAGGTGTTCGGCGAGCTGTACTTCCTTCTCGAGTATCGCGACCAGACGATGTGCCTGCAGTACGCGCGAGACGAGGATGAGGAGTTCAGCCTGCCCGAGAACCTCTACATCATCGGCACGATGAACACAGCGGACCGCTCGATTGCCCTGGTCGACCTAGCGCTCCGCCGCCGGTTCCACTTCGTCGAGTTCCATCCAGACAAGGCACCAGTCGAGGGACTGCTCGGTCGATGGCTGGAGAGGAACGCGCCCGGGATGGCCTGGGTGGCGGACATCGTCGACGAAGCGAACCGGCGGCTTGACGACCGGACCGCCGCCATCGGCCCCAGCTACTTCATGCGCGACGACCTGGACGAGTCGAAGGTAAAGCTCATCTGGAATCACAACGTCGTGCCGTATCTGGAGGAGTGCCTCTTCGGGGAACCCGACCGGCTGCGCGACTTCGACCTCGACGTTCCCGGGCAGCGCCTGAAGCGGAGTTCCGACAACCGCGAGGCTGACGCCGACGACGACGCGATGGAGCAGGACTCCGTCGAAGACGACGAAGGCGATGCGGACGCCTGAGCGTGTGGTCTCGATGAAGCTCACGACGGTGACGCGCCGACGCTGACGCCCTCTCCGCATGCGAACGATCGACCTCACGGAATGGGAATCCAGCGATCCCATCCCCCTATCAGCCGGCGAACTGACGGAACTCGTCGGCCTCCGCGACGAACTCAAGCTGACGATTGAACCGGCCGGCGGTCCGGACGGTAGGTACATCCTCAGACCAAGTTCCACCGTGGGTGCGCTCGACCTGGGCGGCCTGTCGGTCGCAATCCACCCCAAGCTGCCCATCGGCAGGGTGCTCAATCTCGCATCGTGGGCGATGGGCAGCCCAAGAACCGTCACCTTCCGGCCCGAGTCCTTCGACTTCACGGGCGAGCCGACGCTGGTCGAAGCGCTGGCGCCGATGCTTGCTCACGCCGCCCGGCGCGCCTTTGCCCGCGGGCTTCTACACGGCTACCGCACCGAGGAGGAAGGGCTCACCACCATCCGTGGTCGCATCCGCGTCGACGACCAAATCCGGCGGCGGTTCGGCGTCCCCATCCCCGTCGAGGTCCGCTACGACGACTTCACCGAAGACATCCTGCCAAACCGGCTCGTAAAGGCGGCGGCGCATCGCCTCAGCCGCCTCAGACTCCAGGCGCGGCAATCCCGCCGTGATCTTGGCGCCATCCGCGCCACCCTGGACAAAGTGAGCCCGGTGGAGTTCCCACGGAACGCCGTGCCCGAGGTCCGATTCAACGGGATGAACGAGCACTACCGGGAAGTCGTGACCCTGGCGCGGCTGATCCTCCGCTACACATCCATCGAGACCGGGCGCGGCCGCGTGCGGGCGAACGGCTTCCTGATGGACATGAACGTGGTGTTCCAGGAGTTCGTGACGCGCGCGCTGCGTGATGAGCTACGGCTAACCGAATCGGCCTTCCCGTCAGACCGGAAGCTGCCGAGGAGGATCTTCCTGGACCAAGACAGTGAAGTACGCCTCAGACCCGATCTCTCGTGGTGGAATGGCTCAACCTGCACTTTCGTCGGCGACGCCAAGTACAAGCGGGTCGAACACAAGACCGTTCCCAACGCCGACCTCTACCAACTTCTCGCCTACACGACCGCCCTCGACCTACCCGGCGGTCTGCTGGTCTATGCGGAAGGTGAACCGGGGAGTACCGTCCATCAAGTCGCCCACGCTGGCAAGCGCCTTGAGGTCACGACGGTCGACCTGTCCGGCTCGATCGACGACCTCCATGGCGAGATCCGTACATTGGCCGGCACCGTCCAAGCCCTCCGGCATCAGGCAGCGAAACGCAGACAGGCTGCCTGAGACCGGCCTCTGGCACCGGCCGAGTAGCCGCCAGGGTCCAGGGGCTACGCTCGCGCTTAGCGAGCGCACCCACCGCTTGACACGCCTAGCCCAAGTCGCCTACGCTCCCGGCGAGGCGCAAGGCTCTGCCTTACCCTCCTTCCGAGGCCCACGCTACGGCGTGGGCTTTCGTGCATCCTGGGAGTCGCGTGACCTTCCTGGCCTACCTTGACGAGTTCGGGCACATCGGCCCCTACGTCAGTCGTAGGGACTGCAGGTACAAGAACAGCCCGGTGTTCGGCTTCGCCGGCTACGTCCTTCCGGCAGACCAGGTGCGAGGCTTCGGGACCTGGTTCTTCCAACGCAAGTGCGAGCTTCTTGGCTTCGAGATCCAGCGCTCCGGCCAGCATCCGGCATTGTGGGAGAAGAAAGGTGCCAGCCTCTACACGGTGAGGAACGTCACGAGCTACTGGCAACTCCGGAACTTCACCAACCGCCTCTTCAACAAGATCGCGAGACTGGGCGGATTCGTGCTCTACGTCGGCGTCGAAAAGACCGAAGCTCCCACCGCGCACGACTCAAAGGACCTGTACGTTCGCGTCCTTCTTGAGGCAATCAAGCGAATCGACCAGTTCTGCATGGATGACCGCAGCCCACCAGACAACTTCCTGCTCGCTCTGGACGAACACGAACAGCGCGCTGACCTTCTCACCCAGGTATCGCAGGCGATGTATGGAGGAGCAACACCGAGACGTCGGCTCATCGAACCGCCGTTCCACCTGGAGAGTCACCGCTACCAGACGGTACAAGCTGCGGATTGGCTGTGCGGACTGGTCGGGCGTCTCGGAGCGTTTTGGGCAGACCCTGCGGAGTACTCCGAGAACGAGGTGTTCCTTCGGTACTTCGGGCACCGCCTCAACAAGGTCAGCCGGCGCAGCGGGATTCGCATCGGCACGGACAACCGCTAGAAGGCGTCGCGTCCAGTCATCCGGACAGCACCAAGCCTGACTAGGAGTGAAGATGTCGGTTGTCGCGAACCAAGCCAAGTGGAGTCGGCGCGTCGGACACAAACGAGGATCAGCCGCCGCGTCCCTCGTAGATGGCTGCCCGAATGCGGGCCCAGTCAGCACCCTGAAACTCCGGCAGCAAGCCGCGACCGCCTACGCTCGCGTCCCTGAGGACGAAGCGCTCGTCTTTCCGATCTGAGCGCATCTCCCGATCCGCGCGCATCGCCATTCGAAGTCCACGCTCGCAGAGTTCCTGAAGCGTGATGCCCTCCCTGGATGCGTGGGCCTTCGCCTCTCGGGCGAGGATCTCGGCGATTTCGATCCTGGTCTTCATCACGTTGGGCCACTCACAGCTTGGCCGGCCATGGTAGTCGACCGTTACGCCCGTGGACGTCAGCGAACCCGGCAGGCACCCCGTTCCCTGCATGCTGGAGCAGCCGATACGCTGGCGCGCCCGAAGGGGCCGACCGTGCGACGACTCACCGACTACCGCGTCCTGACGTTCGACTGCTACGGCACCCTGATCGACTGGGAGACGGGGATCTGGGATGCGCTGCAGCCGCTGATCATGCGGAACCCGAACGCCGGAGTCACCCGCGACAGGGCGCTGCTCGCGTTCGGGCAGTGCGAGAACCTTCAGGAGCAGGAGACGCCTGATCTGCTCTATCCAGACCTGCTGGCCCGCGTGCATCGACGCATCGCCGACCGCCTGGGTATCCAGACGGACCCGGAACTTGACCAAGGGTTCGGCGGCTCGGTTCCCGACTGGCCGGCGTTTCCGGACACGGCGGACGCCCTACGCGTCCTCAAGCGACACTTCCGGCTGGTCATCCTCTCGAACGTCCACCGAGCCGGCATCGCCGGTTCGAACCGCAAGCTCGGAGTCGAGTTCGACGCGATCTACACCGCCGAGGACATCGGCTCGTACAAGCCGGCCGACCGGAACTTCGAGTACCTGCTAGAGCACCTCAAGTCCGACTTCGGACTCGACCGGTCCGACATCCTGCACACCGCGCAGAGCCTGCACCATGACCATGTGCCGGCGAACCGGTTCGGGCTCGCCAATGCCTGGATCGACCGCCAACGGCTCTCGGAGGGCGGAAGCTGGGGTGCTACCGAGCGCGTAGGGACGGTGCCGACGACCGACTTCGTGTTCTTCTCGATGGGCGAGATGGCAGCGACCGTAGCGGCGTGCGCGAGCACCGGCGCCTAGCGGGCCGAACCGCAGGGCGCCGCCCCTCAACCATCCTCCTCCACCGTCAACCGATACTTCGCGGCGGCCAGGAACCTCGCCTCCTGGCGCAGGTCGGCCCGGGTGAGCGGCGACTTCTCCAGCCAGGCCGCGGGCAGTACGAGTCTCAGATCGCGGCCGTCAACTTCGAGCTTGACCGCCAGTGGTTCGTCCCGCCGGCTCCGGTGGAGTACCGCCGCGAGCCGCAACAGGACAGCGCCGCGTCGCGCCGGTTGCCGCCATCCCGAGGGGAGGCGATCGAAGATCTGGCGTGGGAACTTACGGCGGTGGCTGCGCACGAGGGATGCCAGCAGCAGGTGTTCCTGGAGCGAGAACCCGTGCATCTCCGCGTTCTCGACG
>WTGL01000284.1:0-1470 GCA_011523565.1 Acidobacteriota bacterium | reverse complement strand
GATGTCCAGGCCGACCTCGTGCAACTGGGCCCCCCAGGAGAGCATGAGCCACGGAAGCTGTCCTGTCAGGTTCCAGGCTTCGGCGCACTGTTCGAGAAGCTGCAGCGCCGTTTCGCGCACCCGCTCGGCCTGCTCCGGCTGCA
Organism: Acidobacteriota bacterium; assembly: GCA_011523565.1. Lineage (GTDB taxonomy): Bacteria > Acidobacteriota > Thermoanaerobaculia > Multivoradales > Multivoraceae > Multivorans. The sequence goes on along the minus strand of WTGL01000284.1, from coordinate 1,327 downwards.
CGTGGTAGCGCCTGGCCATCGACTCGACCGCCGCGTGCCGGGTGTCTTCGTGGTGCAGACGGCCGAGCAGGTCGTACAGAGCGCCCTCCCGCAGGGCGCCGCCGGCGACCCGCATGCGTTCGATGCCCAGTGCCTTGAACACCGCGAGCAGCACTGCGACGCCGCCGGCAAAGACCGGCGCCCTCCCCTCGCTCAGACCCTTGATGCCGCCGCGCATCGTGCCGCCGCGCACCATCAGCAGGTCGCGAAGGCGCAGTAGCGCGTCCAGCGTGATTCCCTGCTCGCACCAGCCCGCTGCCTGCACCACTTCCGCCACCGAACGAACGGTCCCCGACGAGCCCACCGCCACCCGCCAGCCGGCACCGTTCCGGAAACGGCGCTCTACCGGCTCCAGTTCCTGCAAGGCCGCAATCTCCGCCCGCCCCCAGCGCTTCTCCTTGACCCGGCCGTCCGGGAAGTGGCGCAAACTGAAGCTGACGCAACCCATGTACAGGCTCTCGAGGTCGAGCGGCTTCGACCCTTCGCCGACAATCAGTTCGGTCGAGCCGCCGCCGATGTCGACCACCAGACGCCGTTCGTCGCCGGCCAGGCTCCTCGACACGCCCAGGTAGATCAGCCGCGCCGCACTTCGGCCACGACCAGGTGAAAGCTGTTGGAGCCCAGGTCGGCAGCGGCGACCACCTCCGGATCCTGTGGCGGGAGCGGGAGCGAGTGCTGCGAGTCGGCCATTCGCGCGCAAGTATGATCCCTCGCCATGCCCGTGGAACTCCGCTCCGACACGATGACCCGGCCGTCCCCGGCCATGCGCAGGGCGATGGCCGCCGCCGAAGTCGGTGATGATGTCTTCCATGAAGACCCGACCGTCAACCGCCTCCAGGAGCGAGTCGCGGACATGCTCGGGCGCGAGGCGGCGCTATTCGTCCCTTCCGGCACCCAGGGCAATCTCACCTCCCTGCTCGGGCACGAACTGCCCCGCGGCAGCGAAGTGCTGCTGGAGTCGAACGCGCACATCATCAACCACGAGAACAACGGGATCACCGGCATCGGCGGACTCCTGCCGCGCGCGGTGAAGGCCGAAGTCGACGGCATCCTGGCGCCGGAACAGGTCGAGGCGGCGATTCAGCCCGACCACCCGACCGCGGCTCCGACCCGGCTGCTCTGCCTGGAGAACAGTTGCAACCACGCCGGCGGAACCGTCTACGAACCCGAACGCACACGGGCGCTCTGCGACCTGGCGCACTGCCGCGGTCTGCGCGTCCACCTCGACGGCGCCCGCCTCTTCAACGCCGCGACCGCGCTCGGCTGCACGCCGGCCGAGGCCGCGGGG
>WTGL01000165.1 GCA_011523565.1 Acidobacteriota bacterium | reverse complement strand
CGCCCACGGCAGCGCCGCGGCGGTCGAGAGATCCGGCCGCGCGAAGAAGTCCGGATAGCCGATCTCGCCGCCCATCACCGGCGTGTGCGCCAGGTCGGTGGTCATGATCGCCGAGCAGAAGGCGACACCGCCCTCGATCTCGTGGCCGGCATCGGCGAGCACGAGGTCCTTGCCGCGGGCAATCCCGTGGAGATCGGGGTACATCACCCGCAGTGTCCTGGCGCCCTGCTCGGCCAGGCGTTCGATGTCGCTCATGTTGCCTGCCTTCGGTTCAGTAAAGAAGAACGTGACGGCCGCCGGTCTCGAACATGTGGTCCGCCCAGGCGCGGTAGACGACGTCCGCCATGTCGCAGATGTGAGTGCCGGCGGTCCTGAGATCGCGCCAGTAGCGTTCGAGAGGTCGCGTTGACCAGATCGCGGCGGACCCGGCCCTGGAGAACAGCTTGTCGACGCCGAAGAGAACGCGCTGGACCGCGCGAACCTGGTTGCGACGGAACTCGAACCGCTGCGCCCTGCTGATCGGTACGGCGTCCGGCACATCCCGCAACTGCTCCATCCACTCCGCGATCATCAGATCGATGTGGGCAATGCCCGCCGCGAGATCCGATTCCACTTCCGCGAGGGCTTCCTGCTGGAAGGGGTCGGTCTTGCCGACCACGCCCGACGCCGAGACCCGGGCCTGCATGTACTCGCGGTAGTGCTCGAGCGCACCGGAAGCGATACCCAGGGTCGCGGCGGCGATCGCACCGGAGAAGATGCAGCCGAAAGGCAGGTTGTAGAGCGGCGATTCCGCGCGACGGTTGTTGTACTCGCCTTCGGACAGGGCGACGTGCCCCACCGTCCGGTACTCGGGAACGAAGGCGTCGTCGATGCGGATGTCCTTGCTGCCGGTGCCGCTCAACCCCATCACGTGCCAGGAATCGTCAACGATTTCGTAGTCGCCCCTGGGCAGAAAGAAGTGACGCATGTCGGGTGGACCGCTCCGGTCGGCCGACTCGTCGACGACGATCCCGCCCAGCACGATCCAGTCGCAGTGGTCCGTGCCCGTCGAGTACTGCCACTCGCCCGAGAAGCGGAACCCGTCACCTTCCCGAACGGCTCGTCCCTGGGGGGCGTAGGGCGAAGCGATCCAGGTGTCGGGTTCGTCGGCGAAGATCTCATCCTGGAGCTTCGGATCGACCAGGGCGATCTCCCACGGGTGTACGCCGACGACCCCGGCAGTCCATCCGGCCGAAGGGTTGTAGTGGGCGGCGGCGCGCACCCAGGCGAAGAAGTCAGCGGGCACCGCTTCGAATCCGCCGTGGCTTTCGGCCTGCAGAAGTCGCATGCCACCGGACTTGACCAGCACGTCCCTGGCGGGTTCGGTCAGAAGCCCGCATTCGTCGCTCGGAACGTGCTCATCGCGAAGAACCTGTGCGTGTTCGTGGATGTACTGGATCGCCTCGTGCACGTGTCTTTCCGTCCCTACTGTCTGCCGATCATTTCCCGCAGACGCGCCTCGTCTTCCGCGTACTCCCGCTGGATCGCTTCCAGTTCGGCGTCGATCGCCTCCTTCGACCACCACTTGTCGCGGAACATCAGCCCGCGGATCCTACGCGCGTTGCCGATGTCGTCGAGCGGGTTCGCGTCGAGGAGCAGAATGTCGCCCCGCGCGCCCACGGCGAGCACGCCGAACTCGCCTTCCCGGTCCATGTAGCGAGCCGCCTCCGAGGTCGCGGCCTCCAAGACCTGGTAGGGCGTCAGGCCGGCCTCGACGAAGAGACCCATCTCCCGGTGGACCGTGTAGCCGGTGGCCGAGACGTCGGTGCCGACGAGGAGAGGGGCGCCCGCGTCGTGGAGCGCCTTGACCAGGCCGAGCCGCACCGAGCGCGTCCCGGTGATCCCCGCCCGCTCGCGCGGTCCGTAGAGGGTGTAGAGCCACTCGATGCCGCCGGGCGTCGTCGGGTGCTCGTACTTGCCGATCTCGCCCGCGTCGCGCTGCGGCCGGTCGAACTCGGTCACCGTGCTGTCCCACAGGGCGAGGGTCGGCACGTTCCAGACCTCGTACCGCGCGGTCAGCGCTGCCAGTTCCGCCACCTTCTCCGGCGAGCACCACGCCCAGCCCTGGTAGATGTCCTGACGGACCGGCTTCATCTTCACGTGCGGCGCCGCGCAGGCGACGTCGTAACCGGTCAGGTGCTCGATCGAGCGCAGCCCGCGCTCCAGCGCGTGCTCGAGCGGCACGCGGATCGGCACGTGGGCCGCGACCGTGAGGCCCACCTCCGCGGCGGCCGCCATCACCGCGTCGAAGACCTCGGGGCTGAGCGTCGTGTAGACCTTGGCCAGGTCGTAGCCGTCGGCCGCGCTGCGGCGGACGAAGTCCGCGGCCGCCTCAGGCTCCGTGAACGTCCTCGGCAGCGGGAAGAGAGGCGGGTCGCCGTCCATCAGCGGCGACGAAACGAAGATGCGCGGCCCGAACAGCTCGCCGCGCTCGATCGCGTCGCGCGCCTCCAGGACCAGGGGGCCGCCGGAGGGATCCCTCGCCGTGGCGACGCCGAACATGACGTACTGCCTCAGGTTCTGGTCGCGCATCCGGATGCGCGAGGCGTCCGTGCCGTCCCAGGCGAAGCCGTCGAAGTGGTTGTGCATGTCGGCGAGCGCCGGGATGACGAACTTGCCGGCGCCGTCGATGACATGGGCGTCCGCCGGTGTGCAGCCTGGACTGCTGCGGCAGAGGTCGGCGATCCGTTCGTCCCGGATGACCAGGGTGTGGTCCCCGAGCACGAGCGGTGTGCGCGAAGTCATCGGGATGAGGGTCGCGTGCTCGATCGCGGTGACTCCGAACGCGTCGTCGGAGCTGGCGGCCGCGGTCTCAGCGGCCGCGACGGGGCCGGCCGCGAGCAGCACCGGGACGAGAAGGCTAGTTCTCACCGGCCGTGTACACCCTCTCGCCGGCGATGAACGTCATCTCCACCTTCGTCCGGTGAACTTCCGTGGACGCAACGTCGAACGGGTTCTGCGAGGTGACGACGAGGTCGGCCTCCTTGCCGACCTCGATCGTGCCG
>WTGL01000153.1:1074-3048 GCA_011523565.1 Acidobacteriota bacterium | reverse complement strand
CCGGCTCGGAGATCGCCTGGTGGAAACCCGTCGGATCGGCGGTGGGGATGCGGATCGTCTCGCCGGCGATGCCGTTCCCGAGAACCACGGGCCCGTCCGTCAGGCTGACCGTCGCCCTGGCGCTGTCTGTCGTCATGGGGCCGTCTCCTCGTGTGTCGGTTCCGTCGCCTCCCGCCGACGGTGCGCGCGGAGGCTACCTTGTGCGCGGCTGCCGCCACCTGTGGCGCCGGTTCTGAGATCATCGGGCCGATGGACGCGGGCGGACGAACTGCACTGGGGGGCGTCCGCGTCCTCGAACTGGCCGACGGCGTCGCCGCGGCCTACTGCACGCGGCAGTTCGCGCTCTGGGGCGCCGACGTCGTCGTGCTGGAACGCGAAAGCGGCTCGCGGCTTCGACGGATGGGACCGCATGGCGGGGAAGGCGCCGCGAGGGAGTCGCTCCTCTGGCAGTTCGTCGCCGCGAACAAGCGGGCGATGCCGCTGTCCTCCGCGTGTCCCGACGGGGACGCGCTGCTCGACCTGCTGCGGTGCGCCGATGTTCTCGTAACCGACTGGGCCGACGCCGACCTGGAGCGTTGGGGCCTGACGCTGGATGGCCTGCGGGAGCGGCTTCCGGGACTGGTTCTCGTGTCGGTTTCGCCTTTCGGTCCGGACGGCCCCTATGCAGACCTTGTCGGCTCGGAGTTGGTGGTGCAGGCGCTGTCGGGCTACGCCTTCTTCAACGGCGAGAAGCGTCGAGCCCCGCTCAAGGCGCCCGGTCATATCCTCGGCTACACCTGCGGGGCCTGCACCTTCGTCGCGGCTGTCGCGGCCCTGATCGCGCGCTTTGGCAGCGGGAGAGGCAGCTTCGTCGAGGTGTCCGAGATGGAGACGCTGACCGCAATCCTGCCGTTGCTGCGGATCGAGTACACGGGCGTGCATCCCGAGCGCGACGGCGGACCCTCGACCGGCGTGCGGGCTCATCGCTGCCGCGATGGATGGGTGACGTTCGTCCCGCCGCCCGCGGACCAGCTCGGCGAGTACGGCGCGGCGCTGGATGTCGAGGACGGGGAGTGGCCGCAGTCCGTGGAGGGTGAGGACCCCGTCGCCCGTGTCCGGCGGTTGCTTCCGTTCCTGGCGGGCCGCGTTCGCGAGAAGACGACGGACGAGGTGTTCCACGGTCTCCTGGAGCGAAAGATCGTCTGCGGCAAAGTGGCGAAGCCGGTCGACCTGCTCGGCGATGAGCATCTTGCTGCTCGCGGTTACTTCCAGACCCTCCGCCATTCGCGGCTTGGAGAGCTGCCGTTCGCCGGCCCGGGCGCCAGGCTCGGTCTGATGGACGCGGTGCCGCCGGCGCAGGCGCCGGCTGTCCGTGACCAGGTGGAGCCGTCGTCGCTCGATTGGCGACCGGTCGAGTCGCCGGCCGAAGCAGGGGAGGAGAGCGAGTCGTTGCCGCTGGCCGATGTCGAGATCGTCGACTTGACCCAGGCCTGGATCGGCCCCTTCGCCACCATGCTTCTCGCCGACCTCGGCGCCAGCGTGATCAAGGTCGAGTCGCACCAGCGCCCGGATGTCGACGGCAGCATGATCGAGGCGGCGGTCGGCTACCTCGGCGAAGTGCTCCTCGACGCCGCCCTGGGCGGCGAGCAGAGCCCGCCGGGCAACGGCGACCTGGATCTCGCGCCGCACGGCGTCTACCCGTGCGCCGGGGAGGATCGCTGGGTCGCCGTGGCGGTCGAGTCCGATGAGATGTGGCGTCGGCTCGTGGCGATCTCAGGTTCCCGGACCCTTGCGGATCCGACATTCGACCGGCACGCGGACCGCATTGCCAACGCGGGGAAGCTCGACGAGGCGATCGCCGAGTGGACGCGCACCCGGCAGGCGGAGCACCTGATGGAACGCCTGCAAGCCGCCGGCATAGCCGCCGGCGTCGTGCGCACGACCGCCGAACTCATGGAGTGCTCTCATCTGAAACGGCGGCGCTGGTTCCGCAGG
>WTGL01000153.1:0-1064 GCA_011523565.1 Acidobacteriota bacterium | reverse complement strand
GGAACGCTCCGACCTGCCGCCGCCCCGGCTCGGCGAGCACAGTCGTGACCTGCTACGGGAGCGCCTCGGTCTCTCCGATACCGAGATCGACGACCTCTTCGAACGCAGCGTCACCGGCGCCGTGCTGAGCTAGCTGCTAGCCGGTTGACCGATGTGTGAACTGTGGTTTACAGTTCGTCGTGGTCGAAGTCCTCGAAAGCGAGACGTTCAGGCGCTGGATCCGCAGGTTGCGCGACCGGGTAGGGGTGGCACGGATCAACGCGCGGCTGCGGAACGTCTCGCTCGGCAACATGGGGGATGCCAGGACGGTGAGTGAGGGCCTGTTCGAGTTGAGGGTTCACCACGGGCCCGGCTACCGTCTCTACTGTCTGCGCGACGGGGCCACCGTCCTCGTGCTGTGCGGCGGCGACAAGGGCAGCCAGCAGCGGGACATTGAGCGCGCGCAGCGATTGGCGAAGGAGTGGAGGGAGACATGACCGAGAGATTCACCAAGTGGGACGCGGTCGAGCATCTTGGAACTGCGGAAGACGCTCGCCTGTACCTCAATGCGTGTGCCGAGGAAGATCCGGGCGACGGCAGCCTGATCCGTGCGGCGCTGAACGACATCGCACGGGCAAGGAACATGAGCGGGCTGGCTCGCGAGGCCGGCTTGAGCCGGGAGGGCCTCTACAAGGCCCTTTCCGAAGATGGCAACCCTACGTTCACGACCGTCATGCGGATCACACGGGCGTTGGGTCTGCAGCTACACGTGACCGCGTCGCCTTCCCACGAGGTTGATCTACTCGAATCCTCCGAGTGGGACGAGAGCTTCGACTACAAGAAAGAACGGTCCCGGGAGTCCGGGAGGCTTCGACTTCCTCAAGACTGACTCGGAAGAGCTAGCGGAACCGTCGCATTCCGCAGACTACGGCCGGTAACTCGGCCCCGTCGCCGGTCCGAGCAGCTCCGCCGCCACCATCCGCCGCGCGTCGCGGATGAAGTCCACCAGCAGGGGCCGCGTGTCGCGCGGATCGATGATCTCCTCGACGCCGAAGGCGTGGGCGTTCCGGAAGGGCGACGAGATG
>WTGL01000253.1:2617-3059 GCA_011523565.1 Acidobacteriota bacterium | reverse complement strand
CCCCTACCTGCACTACTCGGTGTTCAAGGGCGTCGTCAACGTGCTGACCGAGCGGGCTGCGAAGATCTTCCGCTTCGAGGAGCAGAACCAGCTCCACGAGGAGATCATCGACACCGGCCTGGCGCAGATCTACCAGTCCCACCTGGACGTCGCCGAGACGATGGCAAGGGAAGTCGACGTCGAGTTGACGAAGACCCTGCTGGACGGCAAGGCGTTCCAGAAGGTCCTCGATCACGCCCGGAAGAGCGATCCCTGGCTGCTCGTCATCGGCCGGGTCGGTGTTCACAGCGACGAGGGCGAGACGGGCCTCGGCAGCAACGCCGAGAACCTGCTCCGGACCTGCCCGTGCGACCTGCTGCTCACCACCCGCCTGGAGTATCCGGAACTCGACGTCAAGGCCGAGGAGAGCATCCGCTGGACCCCCGAAGCCGAGGAGCGCTTC
>WTGL01000253.1:0-2607 GCA_011523565.1 Acidobacteriota bacterium | reverse complement strand
GATCGAGAAGAAGGCGCGGATGAGCAAGCTGCCGACCGTCACCTTCGAGTTCGCGCGCGTGATGATCGAGGACGAGACCGGCGAGCCGGTGACGATCGAGGCCCGCGTGCAGGCGACCGAGGCGGACGGCAACGGCGGCGCCGAAGCGCCGGCGGACGAGCGGAAGCTGATCGCCCGCGACGAGGACCGCGTCCCGCTGCTCTCGAAGCACGAGTGGACCGCCGAAGCGGTCGAGCGCATCCTCCGGGTTCCGGCCGGCTTCATGCGGGACCGCACCCAGGAGCGCGTCGAGCTGGTGGCCCGTGAGAAGCACGTCTCCCGGATCGGCATCAAGACGGTCGAAGAGGGCATCGAGCTCGGCCGCAAACTGATGGAGCAGATGATCGCGGCCTACGAGCTCGATAAGAAGGACGAGTCGCCTGGCCAGGACGTCGCCGAGGCCGAAGCGCAAGCCGCAACCGCGGCCGGCAGGTGCCCCTTCTCCGCTCTCGCCGAAGCCGGCGCAAGCGAAGCGCAGGTCGAGGCGGCGAAGGACGCGAAGGCCGGCACCTACCTGAACGAGGTCGGCCTGATGTCGGCCCTCGACGAGAAGCGCAAGGCCGGCGAACCGGAAGCCTGAGTGCAGTCTCCGCGGCGGTCATGGCGTCGGTGGGCGGTGGCCCGCGGCCTGGTTGCAGTAGCGCTCCTCGCGGCGACGGCGTGCGGAAGCAACGTCGAAGAAGCCTCGGACGTCGTGCTCGCGCGACACGTACACACGGACCTCTACGACGCCTACCCCGGCATCCCGTCGCCCGCCGGTGACCGGGTCGTGTTCGCCGACTTTGCCGCGGGCGCCAGATCCCTGACGGTCTACGACGTGGCGACCGGGGTGGGCCGTGTGCTGACGACGACGCCGGCGGAACGATTCCGGGTGACCTGGTCGCCCGACGGTTCACGCGTCGTGTACGTCGACCGCCGGCCCGAAAGTCACGGGGTCTGGACCCTGGACCCGACGACCGGCCAGGAATCGCGCATCGTGGATCCCGGGGACGCCCGCGTCGACCATCCGCGTTTGCTGCCCGACGGGACCGTGACCGCCCTTCGGCACGCGGGCGCTGATACCGCGTGGGTCGCGTACGCGCCGGAATCCGGCCCCGCGACCGTGCTCGTCGATCGGGCCGAGGGGTGGGCGGCCCCCGTTCGATCTCCCGACGGACGCTCGGTCGCGCACCTGCAGGTCGCCGGCGGATACCGCGCGGACCTGGCCGTGACGGAGATCGCGACGGGCGAGACGCGCACGCTCGCCACCGACTTCCGGTTCGGATGGGACAGCCGCGTGGAATGGTCCTCCACGGGAGACGCGCTCTATCTCGCGGCTGCGGGGCCCGACGACCCGCTCCTGGTCGGCTGGCGCGTGCCGCTGGACGGCAGCCCGGCCGAACGACTGACGCACGACGGCCGCGACGTTCTCGCGGTCACACTGCTGGCCGACGGGTGCGTCGCTCTCAGCGTGTACCACACGCGCACCGCGGTGGGCCTCGTTCCCGTGACCGGAGGCGAACCCGTCGATGTGACAACGGCAGGCGGCACGAGCGTCTTCCTGCCTTCCTGGCGCCCTGACGGAAGGGCGCTTGGTTTCACCACGTTCTCCTGGCGACGCCTCCGGATGCCCATCGACTTCGACCTGGGCGTCCTCGACCTCGACGCGGAGGGCGCCCCGACCGGCAAGGTCCGGACGCTCCTCTCGGAGGAGCACGAGGATTACGGCGCCGCGTGGTCGCCCGACGGCCGGTGGCTCGCCTTCCACGGGCACCTGGAACAAAGCGACGACATATGGCTCGTCCCGGTTGACAGGAGCGAGCGACCCACACGACTCACGCGGTTCGGACCGGGCGCGGACACCGGCGAGCCGGACTGGCGCCCGGACGGGCGAGCGCTCGCCTTCAGCAGCCACGGGCCGCCGTCCGAGGGGAACCCGGGATCGGTGTACACGATCGCCGTCGATCCGGCGGCGGGGCTCGCGGCCGCCGACCCTGTCCGCGTCCCGCTCGACGGGTTCCAGGGCTATGCCATGGGCGCCCGCTACTCGCCGGACGGCGAGCGGCTGGCCTTCTACGGACGCTCGTTCGAGGACGGACGCGTCACCGTCTACACGGTGCCGGCCGCGGGTGGGACCCCCACGGCCGTTCTCTCCTTCGCCAACGGCGAGCCCTACAGCGCGCCCGAGTGGAGCGCCGACGGCGCGTCGCTCTTCTACTCGCGCAACGACCGCTTCGGGCCCTTCCAGGTGTGGCGGGTGGACATCCCCACCGGCACGACGGAACAGGTCACGACCGGTACGATCGGAGCACTCCAGCCGAGCGTGAGCCCGGACGGACGCACGCTCGCGGTCACGATGCGCGAGGCCGCCATCGAGGTCATAGCAACCGCCGCCGGAAGCACTGGCGCCAACCCGGAACCGAACCAGGGGTGAAGGTGGGTAGACCAAGGGACATCGGTGTCGTCGACCTGTTCCTCGACATCCCGGCCGGCGGCGCCGGCATGGGCATGGAGGCCGTGCGCCGGCTCAGCCGTGACCGCGGAACGGAGGACTTCTCCCACCATCCCGCCCAGTACCTCTTCAAGGAC
>WTGL01000192.1:2327-3075 GCA_011523565.1 Acidobacteriota bacterium | reverse complement strand
GTACACGACGTCCAACACGATCGTCTTCGACTACCCCAGCACCGCGGAACTCGCCGGCCACCTGGCCGGCGAGATCGAGGCTCTCACCGGCGCGCCCCGCGTTCCCGAGAAGCCTGTCGCGCAGCCCCGCCGTCCGACGCCTGAAACGGACCGGGAGGGCATCGCCATCGTCGGCATGGCCTGCCGCTTCCCCGGCGCCCCGGATGTGTCGACCTACTGGGAGCAGCTCCTGGCGGGCGCCGATCTGGTCACGGAGGGACGCACCGGAGCCGACTACTGGCTCGACCGCGTCGGCGATCCCGAAGCCGACCACCCGGCCTATCGCTGGGGCGGCTACGTCGGCGGTCTCGAACTGTTCGACGCCAGGTTCTTCGGCCTCCGGCCGATCGCGGCGGAGGCGATGGACCCGCAGCAGAGGATGCTGCTGGAGACGAGCTGGCAAGCGCTGGAAGACGCCGGGGTCGATCCCGAAGGGCTCAGGGGCAGCCGCACGGGCGTGTTCGCCGGGCTGAACGCCAGCGAGTACCGGGACCTGATGATCGCAAGCGGTTCGGACGGCGGGTCCGTCGGCACGATGTCCAGCACCACCGTGGGACGGGTCGCCTACACGCTCGGTCTGATGGGCCCCGCCATGCCCTTCGTGCTGCAGTGCGCGGCGTCGCTGGCGGCGGTCCACGCCGCGGCCACGGCGCTCGAGCGTGGCGAGGTGGACATGGCGCTGGCCGCGGGCGTCAACGCGATCTTCTCG
>WTGL01000192.1:435-2317 GCA_011523565.1 Acidobacteriota bacterium | reverse complement strand
CGAATCGGCCGCTGGCATCGCGGGACTGATCAAGGTCGTTCTCGCCATGCGCCATGGAGTCATTCCGAAGCACCTGCACTTCGAGACGCCGAACCCGGGCGTGGACTGGGACCGGCTGCCCGTGCGGGTGACGTCCGAACGAACGCACTGGCCGCCGGCCAACGGCCGTCCGGCCCGTGCCGGAGTCAGCGCCTTCGGATTCTCCGGGACGAACGTGCACGTCGTCGTGGAGGGCTACGCCGCGCCGGACGGCGACTCCGGGCCGGGCGAACGCCAGACCCGCATCCTGCCGCTTTCCGCGAAGTCCGATACCGCCCTGCGGTCGCTCGCCGGACGCTTTCTCGGCTGGGTCGACGGGCACATCGGCGCCCTTGAGGCCGACGGCAGCGCGGCGGGCCCGCTCCTGTCCGACCTGGCCTGGACCGCCGGCACCGGCCGGAGTCACTTCCCGCACCGCGCCGCGCTCGTGTTCCGGGACGGGGCATCGCTGGTCGACCGTCTCCGGGCGCTCTCCGAAGCGAACGGCGGACCGGCGCCGCGAGAAGCGACGAACGTCGCCTTCGTCTACTCCGGCCGGGACAGCCGGTGGACCGGCATGGGAGAGGCGCTCTACCGGACCGAGCCGGTAGTTCGGTCAGTTCTCGACCGTTGCAACGACGTGCTCCGGAACGAGCGCGGCGAATCGCTCCTGGAAATCATGTTCGGGCGAACGGAGGCTTCCGGCGATCTCGACGACCCGGCCTGGGCCTGTCCGGCCGTCTACGCGCTCGAGTGCGCGCTGACCGCCCTCTGGTCGAGCATCGGGATCCGGCCGAGCGTCGTCGTCGGGTCCGACGCCGGTGAGCTCGCCGCGGCCCACGCCGCCGGCATCTTCAGTCTGGAAGACGGCCTCCGCCTGGCGGCGGCCACGGACGGCACGGAGCGCTCCGCCGGAGATCCGGTGCTCGAACGCCCTTCCCTCACGATGATCCGCGGCGCCGACGGTCGCCCGCTGGCGGCGAACGAGGCGCTGGACGCCTCCTTCTGGCTACGGCGCGGCGCCGAGCGCGCTGCGCCGGGAGCAAGTGCCGCGACCCTGGCGGACCGAGGAGTCGAGGTCGTGCTGGAAGTCGGCCCGGGGCAATCCGCAGCTTCGGCGATCGCCGACGCCTGGCCCGCATCCGACGCCGAAGCCGCCGGAGACGAAGGAACCAACGGCGCCCCACTCGTGCTGGCGAGCCTGCGGCCGCCGTCCGGCGACGACGCGAAGAACCGCCCCGGCGACGGTTTCCTCGAAGCCGCGGCCGCCGCCTACGAGGCCGGGCTGCCGGTCTCCTTCGCGGGCCTCTTCGCCGGCGAGACCCGCCGCCGGATCTCGCTACCCGGCTATCCCTTCGAGCGAAGGCGTCACTGGGTGGACCCTCCCAAGAGCCCGGTCTGACCCAGGAAAGCGCGGAGCATGGCGACGCACTCCGCCGGCTTCTCCAACTGCAGAAGGTGGGTCGAGTCCGCGATGAAGTCGTAGTCCACGTTCCGGATGTGCGCGAGATCGAAGCTCGGCAGGTACGCGTACGGCAGGGTCGGGTCGGCCCCGATCACCTTCGTCGGGCAGGAAAGCAGGCTCAGGTCGAGCAGCGGAGCGAAGCTCCTCACGTACTCCGAAACCTGTGCTTCGAACTCCCGTGGACAACGGAGCTCGCGGCCCTCGCCGTCCTCCGCCCTCCTGAGAGTCGTGCTCGCGACGAGTTCCCGCACGCCCGGCAGCACCCGGGCATATACCGGGGAGTACCGGAGAAGGTCCGAAAACTCCTCTTCGGACTGGAAGTAAGCCGCCCGGCGCCGCGTAAGTGCCGTCGCGCGGTCGGCGGCGTCGTCGAACTCGGCCTCGCTCGCGGCGGGCTTG
>WTGL01000192.1:0-425 GCA_011523565.1 Acidobacteriota bacterium | reverse complement strand
CCCCATAGCGCTCGGCGATGGTTCCGGCGAGAACGTCATGGTCGTGGATCATCGTCGGGATGTTGTGGTTCGTCTGCTCACCGACGGCATTCCAGCCGTGGTTCCTGACGTCGTAGACGATCAGGTCGAACTCGTCCGCCAAAAGCGACCAGAACGGGTAGTAGGCGTCGATGGCGAGGCCGTTGCCATGACTCAGAACCAGGCGGAGCGGTGCGTCCGGTCGGCCATGCCGCCTTACCGTTGTAACCGTCTCCTCGTCGAGCCGCACCTCGTCCAAGGCAAGGGGCTCGGGCACTTCCCACACAGTCAACGGGCTGCTGCTTCCACTCCCGCCGATGCGACCTGCGGCTCGCCACCGTCCGCGGCATCCGCCGCCGGCAGGTCCTCGACGGCGAGCGCCGCGGCGTAGCGCCGGTTGCCGAGGT
>WTGL01000234.1 GCA_011523565.1 Acidobacteriota bacterium | reverse complement strand
ATGAACTTCGGCGCCGGCGACGTAACGGCTGTGCCGAAGTAGATGAGTTCGAGCTCCGGGTCGTAGCTGGGCACCATCCAGGTACCGACGTGGTGCCGCTTCTCGAACGGCACGTCGCCCCAGGTCTCGTCCCCGGGCTCGCCGGGCGCCGGCATGGTCCGCGTCCGCCAGAGCTCCTTCCCCGTCAGCGCGTCGAGCGCGATCATGATGCAGGACTCCGGCCCGCCCCAGGGGCGGCAGCTCCTCCCTGAGACGACGCGGCCGCCCGCGACGATCGGACCCGAGCTGTGGGTGGCGGGATTGACCTTCCAGTCCAGAATCTGCGTCTCCCAGACCAGCTCGCCGGTCTCGGCGTCCAGGGCGAAGGCGTGGTTGTCGTCGCTGTTGTTCAGGATCAGGCGGTCGTAGATCGCGATGTTCCGGTTGTTCTTCGCGTTGAAGCCGACCTGCGCGTAGAGGCCCTCGGGCTGCTCCCGCGTGTAGCGCCAGATGAAGGCCCCGGTCGTCGAGTCGACCGCCTCGATCGTGTCCTCGAACGAGGGAATGTAGAGGACTCCGTCGTAGGCCAGGGGCGTGATCTCGGAGGTTCCAACGGCGATCTCTCGTGACCAGACCAGACCCAGCCGGTGGACGTTCTCGCGGTCGATCTGATCCAGCGGGCTGTAGCCCCAACTGTCCAGCGTGCGGCGGAACATCAGCCACTCCGAGGCCGGCGGATTCTCGAGCATCTCGTCCGTCACAGGTACGAACGTCGATGCCGTGTCCTGGGCCGGCAGTGCGGCGCTGAGCACAAAGCTCAGCACAAACGTCGCAACCACCAACCCTTGGCCGAGCTGGCGACCACTCTTCACTCCGGCGCCTCACTTTCCTCGCTGTACTGGGAACCAGGGCCGGGACTGTAGCAACGGAGCAGACCACGACAGTGCCTACGCGGTCGTCTCAGCGGCCTTCCAGGTGACATGATCGACCGATCCAATGCAGATCCAAGTCGACGGCGCTACCCTGAACGTCGAGGTCGAGGGCGACCGTGACGCGCCGGCCGTCCTGTTCTGGAACGGCGGCGGCTGCACTCTCCGCATGTGGGACTTCATCGTCGAGCGGCTGGGCGACGGCTACCGAACCGTCCGCTTCGACATCCGCGGAACCGGCCAGAGCAGTCCGGCGGCGGACCCCTCCCAGTACACACTGGAGCAGTACGCAGCGGACGCAGTAGCGATCCTCGACGCGCTCGAGATCGAGCGTTCCCACGTCTGGTCCATGGCCTGGGGGTCGCGGGCGGCTCTGGCCTATGCCGCGCTCCGGCCCGAACGAGTCGACCTGCTTGCGCTCTACGACATAGCACTCGACCCGCCGGACGTTCCGGCGCAGCGGGAAGGCAGCCGCGAAGCCGTCCGCAAGCAGGAAGCGGCGGGCATCAAGCGCTTCGAACGGCCCTCCGGCTGGCGCGAGCACGCCAACCCCGACTCCGTCCGACCAGCAATGCGGGCGATCTTCCAGGGTTTCGACCTCGCCGCCGCGGCGCGGGAACTGGCGATGAAGACCCTGGTCGCCACCGGGGACCATGACCCGAACCTGCCATCCAGCCGCGATCTGGCCGCGATGGCGCCCGACGCGGAACTCGTCGTGATGCAGAACGTCGGCCACGGCTCGGTGCTCCAGCGCCCGGACCTCGCCACCGCGATCTTCACGGACTTCGTCGAAGCCAACACGTAGGAGCATCCGACATGAGGCAGCACGACACCGCCGGGACCGGGGAATCGACCCGCCGCGACTTCCTGAGCCGGAGCGCCGGTTTCGCGGCGCTGGCGGCCTCGACGGGCTTCGCGGGCACCGTCTCACGCGGCGCCGCTGCCGGCGATGGACCACGCCGGGAAGACGGCGACTCAGATCGAATCACGATTCGATCGGTCGACGCCTACCCCGTCTACATCAACCAGCGCTCGGAGAGCCTGCTCGATCCGCCGGTCTTCGACGGCGACGACGACCCGCGCCGCTGGCGCTACGGTGGACCCTTCGAGCAGCTTCCCTCGGCGATCATCGCGATCATCAAGACGGATGCCGGGATCACCGGCTTCGGCATGGGCGCCGGCGGCAGCGCCGCGGTCGAGATCATCGACGGTCATCTCAAGCACCTCCTGGTCGGCACGAATCCGCTCAACGTCGATCAACTCTGGGACCAGATGTACAGCTCGGCAGTGCTCTACGGCCGACGCGGCATCTTCGCGATGGCGCTCTCCGCCGTCGACACGGCGCTCTGGGACATCAAGGGCAAGCACGCCGGCAGGTCGGTTCACGCGCTGCTTGGAGGGAATCCGGACGACCGCGTCGCCGTCTACCAGACCGGCGGCGACATCGCGGCCGGCAAGGCCCTGGGTATCCGCCACTTCAAGCGCATCCTGCCGATCGGTCCCCACAGTACGGAGGCCGAAACGGAGAGATACATCGAGGATGTCCTCGCCGCCCGCGAGGCGATGGGGCCCGAGGGCAACCTGATGACGGACTGCGTCTCGCGCAACGGCACCGTCGACTGGGCGGTCGGCGTCGCCGACCGGCTTCGTCCGGCGAACCTCTACTTCATGGAGGAACTGTTGTCGCCGGACGACGTCTTCGGCTACGCCGAGCTGGTCGAGAGGATCGGCGGCGGCGGTCCCGGCTGGACGAAGGTGGCCTGCGGCGAGCACGAGTACACGGAACACGGCTTCGAGGTCCTGGTGCGGGTCGGATCGGCCGAAGTCCTGCAGCCGGACATCACCTGGTGCGGCGGCCTGACCGCGGCGAAGCGCATCGCCGACCTGGTCGAAGGGGCCGGCCTGGAGCTCATTCCCCACCGTGGCGGCAGCCTCTGGGGGCTCCCGATCTCGCTGACCGCCCCGAGCTGCACGATGGCGGAGAGCTTCGCGACCGGTTCAGCGATCCTCGACGCGATGCAGGCGCCATACGAGAACGGCGACTTCCTGGCGCCCAGGGAGCCGGGTTTCGGCACCGCGCTGACCGAGGAGATGGTCCTCGACCACCGTCTCACACGGTGAAGTAGCATCGCGCCTTCCGCATGAAGTCGTTGACGCGCCTCGCCTGCTCGCTGGCCGCGATGTC
>WTGL01000316.1:1743-3130 GCA_011523565.1 Acidobacteriota bacterium | reverse complement strand
CCTGTCGGCGATCTCCAGCGTCTCCCGCCTTCTGACGCTGATCGGCACGACGACGGACATCAGCCCGACGAACGCTAGGAACCACAAGGCCTGACGTGTCGACGGAGGATCCGCGATCACTTCCAGGACGAGCTGCCCGGCGAGCACAAAGACGCAGTAGATGGCGGGAATCTGGTACCAGGGATCGGTGAACAGCCTCGCCTGGTGCCAGGTCGGACCGGCCTCGGCACGCGGCGCCGGCACCTCCGGGTTCAGGTAGTTGCGTCCTTCGCGAATCACGAACCTCAACATGCCCAGAGTCATCGCCGCGAGCGCGACCGCATAGGTCACGCTCACGAGCGACGTACGTAGGTCGTCCGGCCAGAGGAGATCTTCGGCGAACCCGGACATCAACAGACCCCAGAAGACCACGAGTCGGGCCGACAGGCGGGATTCGTCGTACTTGTTCGAAGTGGTGGCGACGGTCATTCGCCCGTTGATGGTACAAGGCGCTGGTGTGCGGTTGGTTTCATGTCGTCGGGTCCGCCTTGGTGCGGAAGCTCTGTATCAGGGGGGCCTGGCAAGGACGCTGGGTTCTTGGCCATGTGTGCTGTGTGCTAAGTTCGGCCCATGCGATTGCACATCGCGCGCGACCGGCGGCGCTCAGGCTGATCTTGAGCCGCCTGCTGCTCGACTCGACCGTACTCATTGACGCTCTCCGAGGCCGCCGGGCGGCTTCGCAGGTGGCGGCCCTGCGCCGCGAAGGCACCGAGCCGTGGGTATGTGTCATCTCGGTGGACGAAGTGTGGCGCGGAATTCGACCCGGCGAGGAGCTGGCGGCGAGGCGGCTGTTCCGGGGTCTTCGTCTCGCTCCCCTGGGCAAGGCCCAAGGCATGATGGCCGGCCGTTGGCGCCGGGAGTTCGCCGAGAGAGGCGTGCCCCTGCACCAGGCGGACTGCCTGATCGCCGCGGCCGCCGTCGGGGTCGGAGCCGCGCTGGTCACGGCCAACGTGCGGGACTACCCGATGGCGGCGGTCGAGGTCAGGGAGTGGCCGGCGGGCTAGCTACGATCGATCCTCCAGGTCCCAGGGCCTGTCGCGTAGTGGCATGACGGCCTCAGAACCGATACCGCAACCCCGCCGACACCCCCACATACCCGATCCCGTCGAATCCCAGGTCGCTCGTGAACGGCGTCGTGCCGTCCGCCTGAACGGGTTCGTGGCTCCGGACCACCTTCCACAGGTCGCTTCCGCTGAACTCGTCGAACCGGGCCCATCGCGCCTTGATCGTGAACGATGCCCTGTCGCCGAGGGCGTGGTCCAGACCGGCGAGGATCTGGTAGCCGGAGAGCGTGTCGCTGAACTCGCTGTCGAACAGGCTGATCGTGCCGGCTGCCGCCGCTGGACGG
>WTGL01000316.1:784-1733 GCA_011523565.1 Acidobacteriota bacterium | reverse complement strand
AGTCCGAGACGGTCACGCTGGGAGGATCGACGGGACTCCACTCGGACATCTTGTCGTCGAAGGTCGGGTCGCCGGTCGCCGACAGGAAGTAGATCGTGCCGCCGTCGTGCTGCCGGGCCGTGTGCTCCACCTCGACGCGCAGTCTGCCCAGGTTGTATCCGATGCCGAGGCTGCCGGCGAAACGGGAACCCAGGTCGAAGCGATTGGTGACGGTGGGCGACGAACCCGGTCCGCTGCACGCAGGGTCGCCGGTCGGCGCCATGGCCGGATCGGCGTAGAGCAGGATGTCGCACCTCGTCGGATGGTCGGCGCCCGAGATGGCGGCCTCCAGGGTGGAGGCGTCCACGAGGCCGGCCTCGAAGGCGAGGTAGAAACCGCGGTCGTCGGCGCCGGCTCGCCCTGCGATGCCGAAGAGGCAGACGCCGAGCGAAGCGGCGAGGAATGGGAGCGCTTGGGTGCGGTACTTCGTCAAGGTCCTACCTCCCGGCGGCTGGGGCCTATACGGGCCGTCAGAGACGCGTCGCTAGACGCACGGATAGACAGCGTCACGGACCTTCGCTACACCGGGGCTGGACGCCGGCAGACGAACAGCTCGTACTCGCCCGGTTCGATCTCGGAGTGATCGCAGGGCACCGCTTCGGCTTCGAACCCGACATCGGCTAGGAGCCGGAACCAGTCGGAGCGGCGGAAGAGGCCCGTGACGTGGCGGTCGTGCACGACCTCGACGCTGCCGTCCCGGGAACGCAGCACGAAGGCGTAGTCCGTCGTGATCATCGTGTCCGCTGGATCCGGATCCCAGGTGTTCTCGAGGTAGTGGGCGCTCCGGTCTTCTCCGTCGCAGCCGCCGCAGTCGGTCCTGGGCTGGAAGTTCTCGCGCAGGTGGTCGGGCGCGAAGAGGGCGGCGCCGCCGGGCCGGCAGTGGGCCCAGACGGTTTCGATGGCGGCGCGC
>WTGL01000316.1:0-774 GCA_011523565.1 Acidobacteriota bacterium | reverse complement strand
GTCCTCGAGCGTCGTCATGTAGTCGATCGCGTCGTGGACGAAGACGCAGTCGAAGGTCCGGTCGAGCCGGACCGTCCGCATGTCGCCTTCGACGTGCCTGCACTCGGGGTTGAGCCGCCGGCTCATCGCCAGCATGCCGGGCGACAGATCGACGAGGGTCATCTCGAAGTGCGCCTTGAGGTGGGAAGCGTTGTGGCCGCCGCCGCTGCCGAGTTCGAGGACGCTTCGGGGGGTGACGTCAGAGGTCCTGAGTAGGTGCCTGAGATAGATGCCCGCTTCTTCTTCGTACTCGTGGGGTGGTGAGATCAGCGGCCACCAGGGCGCGATTTCGGCGTAGAGCTTGGGCAAGGTCAGCCGGAGTTCGAGGAGGTCGAGGCGGCGATGATGGCGGGCATCACGGCGGCCGCCGCGACGGCGGCCTGCGCGGCTTCGACGGCGTTCGCGGTGGCGCGGCCGATGACGTCGCCCTTCACAAGACTCTTCAGACGCTGCTTGCGGGGCCTCAGTTCCCTGCGGCCGAAAGTCGGGTTGAGCAGGCCCACCGCGTGGGCGAGCGCCGCCAGCACGACCGTCCTCGGCTCGACTTCCCGGTCGTCGCTGAAGATCGCGCTCCTCAGGCGTTCGATGATCTCCCGTTCCGGCCCCGGGTCGATCTCCGGGAAGACGCGCCGCTTGAAGATGAGCAGGATCTCCTGCTCGTCCGCCCGCAGGATGCGCCGCGCGCAGAGTTGTTCGGCGACGCGGTGGTGGAGCTTCTTCATGGAGGAGAAGCGT
>WTGL01000103.1:2640-21917 GCA_011523565.1 Acidobacteriota bacterium | reverse complement strand
GCTGCGTCGGACCCGAACGTCGACCTTCGCTTCTCCACGACCGCGAGCGGACTGGCTCAGGACGACGCCGGCGTCTCCTGCACCATCCGCGACAACCAAACCGGCCGCGCGACCCTCGTCACCGCCGGGTTCGCGATCGGCGCCGACGGCCTGCGCAGTTCGACGCGCGCCGCCATCGGAACGACGCTGGAAGCCAACTTCATGGACGTCTTCTTCCAGGACGTCATCTTCGAGGCGGACTTTTCGAAACACACGAACGACCGTCAGGGCGGCCTGCTCTTCATCGCCCACCCGATGGGCGCGGCCGTCTTCCAGCCGCTCGACGGCGTGCGCCGCTGGCGCTGCCAGATCGGCGGCTTCGACCGGACCCGGGAGATGACCGCGGAGTTCGCCGAGAACTGGATCCGATCGGCGCTCGGCGCCGACGACCCGGTCCCGATCGAGGTGCGGACGATGACGGAGTGGCAGTTCCAGCCGGGCCGCGCCGGCCGTCTCGGCAAGGGCCGCATCTTCCTGGCCGGCGACGCCGCGCACGTGTTCATTCCGACCGGGGGCCTCGGCAACAACACCGGTTTCGTCGGCATCCGCAACCTCGCCTGGAAGCTCGCCTTCGTGCTCCGAGGCGCCTCGCCCGCTTCCCTGCTCGAGACGTACGACATCGAGCACCAGCCGCTCGCCGAGCAGCGCGTCGCGGCCGGGCGGCGCAACGCGCAACTGTCCGGCGGGATCTTCCGAGCGTTCCACGAAGGCGGCGACACGGAAGCGGCCGCCCGGAACTGCCGCCAGTACGGGGAGTACGAGGGGCTCATCTACGGCTATGAACTGACATCGGAGCTCTGCGCCCACGACGACGAGTCCCCGCCCGCGGTGGAGAGTCCCGTCTGCGACTACGTACCCGTCGTGCGCTCGGGCCGCCGGGCGCCGAACCTGTGGCTGGACGGGAACAGGAACCGTTCCGTCCTCGACTGGAACGGCCTGGGCTACACGGCCGTTCTGGGCGCGCACGTGGACCCCGGGCCGTGGCGGGCAGCGGCCGGCGCGCTCGCCGCGCGCGGGTTCCCCATCCGGACCGAACGGCTGCCGGAAGTCGAGGCCGCATCGCCCTACGACAACGCGGAGGTCGTCCTCATGCGCCCCGACGGGATCGTCGCCGACCACTGGGAGGCCGGCAGCGTGGGTTCCGGCGAGGAGGCGGCGCGCCTGACGCGGATGCTGCCACTAGCCCGCTGACCCGATCAGCCTTTCCCGCACTTCCGTCTTGACGATCTTCCCCACCGCGTTCTTCGGCAGCTCTGCCTGAGCCACGAAACGGCTCGGAATCTTGAACCGGGTCACGAAGGCCGCGGTGTGGGCACGGAGTTCCTCCTCGCTGGCGTCGGCGCCGGGCTTGAACACCACCGCGGCCCAGATGTCATCGCCCCAGGTCTTGTGCGGCACCGCGACCACGGCGACCTCCGAGATCGCCGGGTGTTCGTAGAGCGCCTCCTCGATCTCGCGCGGTGAGATGTTCTCGCCGCCCTTGATGATCAGGTCCTTCTTGCGGTCGGTGATCCGCAGGAAGCCGTCCACGTCCATGACTCCGATGTCGCCGGAGTGCAGCCAGCCGTCGCGGACGGCTTCGGCGGTGGCCTCGGGCTTGCCCCAGTAGCCCTTCATCACGTTGCGGCCGCGGATGCACACCTCCCCCGGCGTCCCGGCCGGCATCCGGTTGTGGCCGCCGTCCATGACCGCGACCGCGACGCCGTCGACCGCGCGGCCGCACGAACCCGCGCGGTACTCGTCGCTGTCCGAGTAGGCGGTGGCGACCGCGGTGGACTCGGTCAGCCCGTAGCCGTCGCGGACGGTGCAGTCGAACTCGCGCTCGAAGTCGACGCGGACCTCGTTGGCGAGCGCCGCCCCGCCCGACCACACCCAGTTCAGTGAACTGATGTCGAAGCGTTCCCTCTCCGGGAAGTCGAGCAGGTAGGTGAGCATCGTCGGCACCATGCCCATGCGCTCGATCCGGTACCGCTCGATGTTCTCGAACACCTGGCGGGTGTCCCAGCGCACCATCACCGTCGCCTCGAAGCCCTTGACGAAGCCGACGCACATCATCAGGACGCCGAAGGAGTGGGCCATCGGCATCACGTGCAGGATCGGCATCCCCTCCGGCATCTCGGACATGCCGCCGACCTGCTGCGACGACCACAGGATGTTGTCGTGGGTGAGCATGACTCCCTTCGGCCGGCCGGTGGTACCCGACGTGTAAAGCAGCAGGGCCAGATCGTCGCCAGCCCGGTCGACCAGGGAATCGACGGGCTCCGCCGCCGCGATCTCGTCCGTGATGTCCGTCGCACCGGCGACTTCCGCGGGACCGAGGCTGAGGAGCGCCTCGCAGTTCGGAGCGGCGCGCCGGGCCGCATCGACGACGGGCGCAAGCACCGGCGCCACCAGGGCGACCCTGGCCCCCGAGTCTTCGAGCAGGTAGCCGACCTCGCGCTCGCCGAGTTGCGGCATGACCGGCAGGATGACGGCGCCGATCTTCCACACCGCCTGGAAGGCGCAGAAGATCTCCGGGCAGTTCGGCATCATGACGACGACGCGATCATCGGGGCCGACGCCATGCCCTCGGAGGACGGCGGCCAGCTTCCCGGCCAGCAGCTCCTGCTCCTCGTTCGTTCTGGTCCTGCCCTCGAAGCGCATGGCGTCATACACGCCGAAGCGGGCGAGACTGTCGATGGCAAGTTGAGCTGCGTTCATCCGGGACGGGCCTCTCGTGGAATCGATGCGTAGACTGGAGAGCCTACGTTCATCTGACAACCCTACGAGCAAGGAGGCCCCGTCATGCGCCGAGTCCCAGTGATCATCGCCTTCCCGATGCTCGCCCTCCTGGGCGCCCCGGCGACTTCCGGGCAGGAGTCCAGTCTGACGAACCACGCCCTCGCCAGCGAGCTGGTGCCCGGCGAGCCGCGGTTCGACCTCCTGCTGCCGCCGGCCTATGACCCGGAACGCACCGAGCCCTATCCGCTCCTGCTCTGGCTTCACGGCGGCTCCAGCGGCGAGGGCAACCTGGAACGTCGTCTTCGCCCCCATCTCGAACGCGCCTGGGACGAGGGAACGATCGAGCACATCGTGGTCGTCACTCCGATTACGGGCGGCTCCTACTACATCGACTGGAAGGGCGGAGGGAAGAGCTGGGAGACCTTCATCCTCCAGGAGCTGCTGCCCCATGTCCGAAGCCACTACAACGTGGCGCAGGACCGGGCCGGCACCGTGCTCGGCGGCGGCTCCGCGGGAGGCCAGGGCACGCTCCGGATCGGCCTCCGCAACCCCGAGATGTTCGCCGCCGCGGCGGCCCTCGAACCGGGATTCCCACCGGTCGCCTCCTTCGCCGACCTCGACCTCACGCCCTACGGTCCCGGCGCGATGCTGTTCCTGCAGGAGCGTTTCGGCAACCCTGTCGACGTCGAGTACTGGCGCGCGCGCCATCCGCCGACGATCGTGATCGACAACGCCGACCGGCTCCGCGCCTCCGGCCTCAAGCTCCTGGTCGAGGCCGGCGACGAGGATGCCAACCTGACGTACCTCAGCGCCGAGCTCGTCCATCGGCTGCTCTTCGACGCCGCGATCCCCCACGAGTACCACCTGATCCAGGGTGCCGCCCACACCGGGCGCTCGGTCCCGCGGCGCCTTGAGAACGTGCTCGCGTTCTTCCAGCGCGCGCTGCGTCCCCAGGGGCCCGACCCGCAGGCCGAACGGCACTTGGCCAACGCCAAGCAGAGCGGCCGCTACGCGCCGCGGGTTCCCAATCAGCTCGATTACGAGACCGTCGACTTCCGAAGCCCTCCGCCGTGAGGATCGATCGCCTCGAGCTGTACCACGTCAGGTCGCCGCTGCCGGCGCCGCTCCACGTTGCCGCGCAGCCCGGCCACGGGCAGACGCACAACGAGCTGACGTTCGTCCGCATGACGACGGACGAAGGCGTCGTCGGCGAGTCGGCGGGGATGACCCTAGGCCGCTTTCACGCCGGCCTCGGCGACGCCCTGGGGCCGTTCATTCTCGGCCGCGATCCGCTCGACATCGAGGGCTTCGGCAGCGTCCTCGACGCCGGGGAGGCGCTCGGTATCCGCCTGGCCTGGCTCGAACCGGCGCTGTGGGACATCGCCGGCAAGGTGAAGGACCGGCCCGTCTACAAGCTGCTGGGCGGCGGCCCGGACAAGCTGAGGGCCTACGCTTCCACCGCCGAGCTTCGATCGCCCGAAGAGCGGGCAGAGAACCTGATCGAACTGAAGGAGATGGGCTTTTCGGCCGTGAAACTCCGCGCCCACTACCCGGAATGGCGCGACGACGTGGCGGTGATCGAGCGGGCGCGCGAAGCAGTCGGACCTGACTTCGCGCTGATGGTCGACGCGAACCAGGGCTTCCACTTCTCGCTCCTTCCCGGCGCGCCGCCGAAGTGGGACGTGGACATCGCGGCCGCGTTCGCAGGCGCCATCGAGCCCTGCGACATGACCTGGATCGAGGAACCGCTCGACCGCAACGACTACGCGGCTCTCGCCGAGCTCCGCCAGCGAACTTCGATTCCCCTTGCCGGCGGCGAGCTGAACTGGCGGTTCAACGAGTACGGACTCCTGGTCGAGAAGCAGTCCCTCGACATCCTCCAGGCCGACGCCATGTTCTTCGGCGGCATCTCGGGCGGCTGCAAGGTGGCCGCGCTCGCCGAGACGAACGGCCTGGCCTTCGCCGCCCATACCTGGAACAACGGCTTCGCCCTGCTCGCCAACCTCCACCTGATGGCCGCGAGCCCCAACTGCGAGTGGTGCGAGTTCCCCTACGAACCGCCGGGCTGGACCACCGGGGGCCGCGATGCGCTCCTCGCCGAAACCACCGAGATCGACGGGGAGGGCTTCGTCCACCTGCCGCAGCGACCCGGCCTCGGCGTCGTGATCGACGAGGACAAACTGGAGAGCTTCGGAGAACGGTTCTACGACGGCCGCGCGTGAAGCGCGGTAACCGCTGGCCGGTCGACATCGTCAGTCTTGCAGGGGCGCCTCCGCCCCTGGTTCGGAGAGAATGTCCCGGCAATGACCAGAGCCAGGATCGCTGGCGGCACCGCCGCGCTCTTGCTGTTCGCCCTCCTCGTGGCTCTCGGCCTCGTCGCGGTCCGTCTGCTCCGAAACCTGGACATCGACGGTGACGGCGACGCCTCGCCGGCGATTCCCCGCTCACCCGCGACGTCGGCAGAGGCCCACCAGGGCTTCCTCTACGGCCGCGTCACCACCAGGAGCGGCGCCGGCTACGAAGGGAGGCTGCGTTTCGGCGGCGACGAGGAGGCGTTCTGGGGCGATTACTTCAACGGTTTCAAGGAGGAGAACCCCTGGGCCGGGGACGTGCCGCCAGAGCGGCTGACGGAGAGCCGACCCCTCACCGTCCTCGGCGTCGAGATCGCCCGGCGGGAGCGCCGGATCAACCTGGGCCGGCCCTTCATGGCGCGCTTCGGCGACATCCGGCGCGTCGAGCCGAGCGGCCGCGAGCTTCTGGTGACGCTCAAGAGCGGGACCGAGTTCGTCCTCAACCGCTTCGATGCCGACGACTTCGCCGACGGCGTGCGGGTGTGGGACGACCAGCACGGCGTCGTGGACTTCGGCGAACGCCGGATCCGCGCCATCGAACTCCTCCCGACCGCCGACCTTGGAGCCACTCCGGACCGGCTGCACGGCACAGTGCGCACGCCGCGGGGGAGCTTCACCGGCTTCGTCCAGTGGGACCGGCAGTCGAGCGTCGGAGCCGACGAGCTCCAGGGCCGGACCGCCGACGGCGAGCTCAGCCTGCGGTTCGAGGCCATCCGCGCGATCGCGCGCGACTCGGCCGACAGCGCGCTGGTGACGCTGCACGATGGCCGCGAGGTCTTGCTCTCCGGCTCCCGCGCCGTCGGCCGCGGCAATCGCGGGGTCTACGTCGACGACCGGCGCTACGGCCGGGTGCTCGTCTCGTGGGAGGCTCTCGAGCGGCTCGACTTCAGCGACGCCGACGGCAGCGGCCCCGCCTACGACGACTTTCCGCCGGGGCGGCCGCTCTCAGGCGCCGTCACCACCCGCACGGGCAGTCGCCTCGCCGGCCGGCTGGTCTTCGACCTCGACGAGAGCGAAACGACCGAGACCCTCGACGCGCCCGCAGGCGGTGTGGACTACACGATCCCCTTCGGCCTGGTCGCGTCCATCGCGCTTCCGGTCCGGGAGGGCTGCGGCGACGGCCGCCATGCCGACGTAACGCTCCAGGGCGGCGAGACCCTGACACTCGAGTGCGCAGGGGACCTCGGCGAAGGGAATGCCGGCGTGCTGATCTTCGAGGGCGGCGGCGAGAGCGCCGAGTACCTACCGTGGCTCGACGTGGAGCGGATCGACCTCGACCGTCCGGTGCCCAGTGTCAGAAGATGAGTTCGATCGCGTCGTCGTCGACCATTCCGGCGGTGCCCCGGTTGCTCCACCACCGCGGCTCGACGAGTTCGCTCTCCCAGGCGTCGAGGGCGCGCCGGAGTTCGTCGAGAACGTCCTGCTCGTCGTCGGCGAGCGGAATCCGCTCGCCGAGGTCGTTCTCCAGGTCGTGCAACCGGTTCAACTGGCCGAGCGGCGACTCGTGGGGCGCTTCCCAGTCCGGGAACAGCATGCCTAGCAGCGGGAGCGAGGCGACCTGTTCCTCCGAGGCGCGGTTGACCTGCCAGAGCTTCCAGTCGCCGCGGCGGACGGCGCGGTTCGGACCGGCCCGCCAGAACAGGACCTCGTGGGGGACGCCGCCGACCTCGCCTCGCAGGTAGGGAAGGAGATCAACGCCGTCGAGCGGCTTCTCGGGAAGTGAAGCGCCGGCGGCCGCCGCCATCGTGGGCAACAGATCGAGCGACGACACCGCCGGCCGATAGACCTGGCCCGGCTCCACCCTGGCCGGCCAGTTCAGCAGGAAGGGCACGCGGATGCCGCCTTCGAAGAACCAGCGCTTGCCGCCGCTGAGCGGACCGTTGGTGCACCCGCCCTGGAGGTAGAAGGCGCAGCCGTTGTCTGAGAGGAACACGATCAGGGTGTCGTCCTCGACGCCGTGCTCCCGCAGCCGGGCCCGGACCTCGCCGACGCTGTCGTCGACCGCCGAGACCATGGCCGCGAAGATGCGCACCTTCGGGTCCTCGATGTGCCGGTAGCGGTCGAGGTATCTCGCGGTCGCCTGCAGCGGGGTGTGCGGCGCGTAGTGGGCGAGGTACAGAAAGAAGGGCCGGTCGTGGTGCCGGTCGATGAAGTCGAGCGCCTCGCGCGTGAAGACTTCCGTCAGGTACTCGCTCTCCTCGACGACCTCCCGCCCACGGAAGATCGGACGAGCGCGCACCTCGGGCAGCGGCAGCGGACTCCAGTTCTCCACGCCTTCAGTCGACGGCTCGATGTAGATCGAGCCGCTCTGCATGCCGAAGAACTCGTCGAAGCCGCGGTCGAGGGGGTGCTTGCCGTCCCCCCAGCCCAGTTGCCACTTACCCACCGCCCCGGTCGCGTAACCGGCGGAGCGCATGACCTCGGCCAGCGTCGTCTCGTCCAGGTTCAGGCCGTAGTCCCGGCCGGACGGGTTGAACTCGTAGCCCTGCCGCTGCGGGTAGCGGCCGGTCATCAGTCCGGCCCGGGACGGGCTGCAAACCGCCGCCGTGACGTAGCCGGCCTCGAACCGGACGCCTCCGCGGGCCAGTTCGTCGATGTTCGGGGTGTCGATGATCTCGCTGCCGTAGATGCCGACGTCGCCGTAGCCGAGGTCGTCGGCGAGGATGAAGACGACGTTGGGCGGCCGCTGCGCCGGCTCGGCGGTGGGGTCGGGCGCGCAGCCGGCCACGGCGACGAGGGCCGCCGCCACGGTGAGGAGTCGCGTCATGGGCATGTCAGGCAACCCGGTACTGCTCGGGATCGATCCGCGACACCGCCTCCAGCACGGCCCGGTTGCCCGGCAGCAGCTTGTGACGCCATACCGGCAGGTAGTCCTCCATGCCGGCGAGCAGCTCGTCGATCGTGAAGTGGCCGGCAATAAGGTTGTACAGGCCAAGCATGCCCATGTTGGCCAGGCCCGGCGCGCCGCCGTCGCGGGCCAACTGGAACACCGGCACGCCGTACGAGCGGACACCTTCGAGCGGCGGCGGGTTCCTGACCCGCGAGCTGTCCCACAGGATGAGCCCGCCGGGCTCGACACCGGGGCCGTAGGACAGGTAGCCGGCGTGGTCGAATGCCATCACCGCGGTGTACGACTCGATCACCGGGTTGTCGATCGGTTCGTCGCTCGAGAGGACGACCGTGCCCTCGACCAGGCCGCCGCGGGTCTCCGGGTTGTAGTCGGAGGTGTAGGCCATGTGCCAGCCCTTGGCGGCGGCCGCGTAGCCGAGCGTCTTCAGGCAGGTCAGGAGCCCGGCGCCGCCGGTGCCGGCGCCGCCGACGCGCTCGACCACAGTGCCGTTCGCCCTCGCGCTCATCGGACCCGGATCGGGGGATAGCCCTCGGGCACGGTGAGCTCGCCCATCTGGAAGTACTGCATGATGTTGTCCTCGATGAACTGGTTGGAACTCTCGGGCGTGAAGGTGACGCCGCCGCCCTTCCAGTTCACGTTGCAGTTGCCGAGGCAGTCGATCACCTTCATGCCCTTGACGCCGGCGAGGTGAATCTCGAACGCGCGCCGGATCATCCGGCTCGCCTCCCGGTAGCGGACGCCCGACGTCAGCGCGCAACGCCCCGCGTAGACGACGCCGGGGAAGTGCGCCAGCGTCTTGATGATGTCCATCGGATAGCCCATGACTTCCTCGTCGCGGCCGCCCTGGAAGGTCGTCGTCGGCACCTCCTTGGTCGTCGTCGGGCCCATCTGGCCGCCGGTCATGCCGTAGGCGTTGTTGTTGTAGATGATCACGATGAAGTTCTCGCGCCGGTTGCAGGCGTGCATCAGGCCCGCGAGGCCGATGCCGCAGGCGTCGCCGTCGCCGGAGTACTGGACGACGACCTTGTCCGGGATCATCCGCGAGACGCCCGTGGCGGTGTCGCTGGCCCGGCCGTGCGGCGACAGCACGCTGTGGACCTCCATCTGCGCCGGGATGCTCGAGCCGCAACCGACCCCGACCGCCAGGATCGTCTGCTCGGCGAGGTCGAGTTCGGTCACGAGGTCGCAGAGGATCTGGCTGACCGAACCGTGCCCGCATCCGGGACACCAGGTCGAGGGCAACCCGGTGTGGACGTCGAGCCGGGGTGAGATCTTCCTTGCCGAGACTCCCTCGGGGGGTGTGTAGCTTCGCGTCGTCTGGGTAGCTGTCTGGCTCACCGTCCAATCTCCGGGATGACCGTGTTCTTGCGGATACCGAGCACGTTGTCGAGCATCGCCTGGGCGTCCTCGCGGCCGCGCTCGGCGGCGAGTTGATCGAGCATCTGCCTCCTCGCCGGCGGATGGGTATGGGCGAGGTGGAAGGCGGTGGGATGCACATCGAAGAAACCGCGCGGCTCGACCTTCTGTCCCGCCGCCATCTGCCGGATCGCCTCGAGCACCGCCCCGGCCGGAATGGCGAGGGCCGGTTGTCCGAAGAACTGGACCGGACACTGCCCCGCCACCGCCAGGCGCACGTCGGTCAGCACCTGGCCGAAGTTGATCTCCACCGCGAGTACCTCGCGGGCGTTCGCGGCCAGGTCGCCGAGCTCCGATTCCGGGAACGGGAAGAGAGTGATCGGCCGGAACAGCCCGACCTTGATCCCCTCCTCGCGCGCCCTCCTCACCGCCTCCTTCGCGATCCGCCCCATGATGCCGTAGGCGACGACGACGAACTCGGCGTCGTCGCACATGTAGGTCTCGTAGCGCGTCTCCATCGCCCGCATCCGCTCGAGCTTCTGCTGGATCTCGTAGCAGATCATCGTGTCGAGTTCGGGCGTCCGGGCGGCGCCGACCACCGCGCGCCTCTCGCTCAGCGGCCGGTCGAGCGTCCAGTTCTTGTCCGGCAGGTCGCGCTTCGGCACCTCGAAGGGCTCGAGCGTCTCGATCATGTTCGCCATCTTGCCGTCGATGCAGACGATGGCGGGAATGCTGTAGAGGTCGGCGACGTCGAACGCCTCGGCGGTGAGCTGGACCGTCTCCGTGACCGTCGACGGCGCATAGAGCGGCAACTGGTAGTCACCGTTGCCGAGCCCGCGCAGCATCCGGATGTCCGACTGGGCCGGGTAGAGGCCGCCCGAGACGCCGACGTGAGCGCGGGTAAGCGCCCCCAGCACGAGCGGCGTCTCGGCGCCGGCGGCGTGCGTCAGGCCGTCGATCATCAGCGTCAGTCCCGGCCCGACCGACGCCGTCATCGCCCGCTTGCCGCAGGCGGCGGCGCCGAACACCGCCATGATGCTGGAGATCTCGTCGCCGAGCTGCTGGAAAACGCCGCCGTGCTCGGGCAGAGCCTCCGCGACGTACTCGAGCAACTCCGTCTGCGGGGTGATCGGGTACCCGGCGAAGTAGTCGAGGCCGGCGACCATGGCGCCGATCCCCATCGCGTGGGCGCCCATCGTGGGCTTGCCGATCTGCGGTGCGAAGGGCTTCTCGCTCATGTCGCCTCCGAGTGCGGGATCGGCTTGTCGAAGCGGAACACCTCGATCGCCCGATCGGGACAGACCAGCGCGCAGAGGTTGCAGCCGATGCAGTACTTCATCAGGTCCGACTCGACCACCACCGGCCGCCAACCCATCATGTTCGCCCCGCGACCCGGCTCGATGATCCGCACCGGGCAGGCCGGTATGCAGAGATCGCAGCCCTTGCAGAGCTCCTCGAAGATCTCGATGTAGCCGCGCTGGACGTCGGGCCGCGGCACCTCCTTCGCCTCGATCAGGTGGCCGGACGCTCCGTCGTTGCTCACCGCCGAGTTCCCCGATGCGACGTCAGCAGACACGATGATGTGGCTCCTCACCGCGCAGCACGCGGTTGACGTTGGCAATGCTCTCGCTCACCGAGTAGATCACGCACTCGTTCGTGCTGCCGCCGCTGTGGGGCGAGAGAAAGACGTTCGGCGCCTCGAGCAGGGGGTTGTCGGCCCGGATCGGCTCGACGCTGAAGACGTCGATGGCGGCGCCGGCGATGACCTCTCCCCTGAGCGCCTCCGCCAGGGCCGCCTCGTCGACGATCCCGCCCCTCGCGGTGTTGACGAGGTAGGCGGTGGGCTTCATCAGACCGAGTTCCCGGGCGCCGACCAGGCCCCGCGTGCGGTCCGTCAGCGGCACGTGCAGGCTGACCACGTCGGCCTCGGCCAACAAGCGGTCGAAGGACAGCCGCTCGACACCGAGTTCCAGCTCCGCCGAACCCGGCCGCAGCCCGCGCTCGCGTTCCCGTTCGGGAGTGCTGGCGGAGACGAGCTTCATCCCCAGGGCCCGGGCGCGCTTCGCCACCTCGTGGGCGATCGCGCCGTAACCGACGAGCCCGACCGTCCGGCCGCGCATTTCGTGGCTGCCCTTGACGAACAGCGCCGGATAGGGGTTCTCCAACCGGCGAAGGGCCGCCGTCGCCTCCCCCATCCGGCGCAGCAGGTAGATGGAGGCCATGATCACGTACTCGGCGACCGACACGGCGTTCGCCTGGGGCACGTTGCAGACCGGCACGCCGAACTCGCGGGCCGCCTCGATGTCGATGTTGTCTACGCCGACCCCGACCTGCTGCACGAGCTCGATGCCGGAAAGCAACTCCAGGTCCGCCCGGCCCACCAGACAGGGATGAGTCGTGAAGAGGACGCGGGCGCCCTCGCTCAGTTCGGCGGTCAGATCTTCGTTGCGGTGGATGAACCGGGTCTCCCAGTGCTCCGGAAACCGGGCGATCCGATCCCGCGGACCCGGCGGCACCAGGCAGATGACCTTGTTGCCACGGTTTCCGTGCGCTTCCATAGGTAGACTCCGCATTGTACCCCCAACTACGTTAGGGAGACACAGCCATGAGACGGGCAGCCCTTCGAGTCCTCCCCTTCCTTCTCGCGGCGCTGGTCGCCGGCTGCGGCGGGTCGGCCGGCGACGCCGCCGGTGAAGGCGGCGACGCCGACCCCACCGAGCGCCCGGCTCCGAATCCCCTGCGCAACGCCTACTTCGGCGACCTCCACGTCCACACCCGCTTCTCGATGGACGCCTACATCTTCGACGTGCGGGCCACCCCGGACGACGCCTACCGCTACGCCCGCGGCGAGCCCCTCGTCCACCCCGCCGGTCACACGATGCAGCTCCGGCGCCCGCTGGATTTCCAGGCAGTCACCGACCACGGCATCCTGCTCGGTGTGCTGCCGGCGATGAACGACCCGGACGACCCTCTGTACCACGTTCCCCTGGCCAGGGAACTGCGCGAACTCGGACCCACCGAGGGATTCCAGCGCGGGCTGCGGGCCTACCGCGACGGCGAGTTTCACGACATCGACGGCAGCGAGGCGAACCGCTACGCCTGGCGGCGCATCGTCGAGTCGGCCGAGCGGCACAACGACCCCGGCGCCTTCACCACCTTCATCGGCTACGAGTACACCACCACCGCCGCCGACCAGGGCAACCTCCACCGTAATGTGATCTTCCGCGGCAGCGAGGCCCCGGAGGTGCCGTTCACGGCGATGGACTCGAGCAATCCCGAAGATCTGTGGGCCTGGCTCGACGGTCTGCGATCCGAAGGCGTCGAAG
Source organism: Acidobacteriota bacterium (assembly GCA_011523565.1). Classification (GTDB taxonomy): domain Bacteria; phylum Acidobacteriota; class Thermoanaerobaculia; order Multivoradales; family Multivoraceae; genus Multivorans. The sequence continues at coordinate 9,273 of WTGL01000103.1, read as the reverse complement.
CGCTTGCCATCCCCCACAACTCGAACGGCAGCAACGGCCACATGTTCAGCCTGTTGACCTTCGGCGGCGACCCGCTCGACGCCGAATACGCCGAGACCCGGATGCGCAACGAGCCCATCGTCGAGGTGACCCAGGTCAAGGGCACGTCCGAGGTCCATCCGCTGCTGTCTCCGAACGACGAGTGGGCGGACTTCGAGATCATGCCCCACCGCATTTCCACCACGCTCTACAGCGAACCCAAGGGAAGCTACGTGCGCACGGCCTACCTCGACGGCTTGCTGCTCGAAGAAACCGAGGGCTTCAATCCCTTCCGCTTCGGCCTGGTCGGCGCCACCGACACCCACAACGCCGGCGGCACGCCGGACGAGGACGATTTCCACAGCAAGGTCGGCAACCGGGACGCCACGCCGCAACAGCGCGGCTCGGTGCCGCTCGACGAACCCAAGGAGGACGGTTCCCCGGCCTACGCCCAGACCTACTTCCACAACTGGGGCGCCGCCGGTCTGACCGGCGCCTGGGCCGAAGAGAACACCCGCGACTCGATCTACGACGCGCTCCGCCGCAAGGAGACGTTCGCGACGACGGGTCCGCGGATCCAGGTACGGTTCTTCGCTGGCTACGACTTCGATGAGGGCCTGGCCGACGACCCCGACATGATTGCGAAGGCCTACGAGCAGGGCGTGGCGATGGGCGGCGACCTGCTCGCCGACGGCGACCGCGCCCCGAAGTTGCTGCTCTGGGCGTCGGGCGACCCACGGAGCGCCGGCCTGCAACGGCTCCAGGTCGTGAAGGGCTGGGTCGCGGACGGCGAGGCGCACGAGAAGCTCATTGACGTCGCCTGCTCCGACGGCGGCACGCCCACTGGCGATCCTCCGCGCTGCCCCGACAACGGCGCCATGGTCGACCTGTCCGACTGCAGCATCTCCGAGGGCCTCGGCGCGGCCGAACTTCGCGCCGTGTTCGAGGACCCGGGGTTCGACCCCGGCCAGCGGGCGGTCTACTACCTGCGGGTGCTCGAGAACCCGACCTGCCGCTGGTCGACCTGGGACGCGATCCGGGCAGGCGTCGAGCCTCGGGCCGACCTGCAGCCGACGATCCAGGAACGCGCCTGGTCCTCTCCCATCTGGTACCGGCCGTGAGAACGGCCTCTCTCATCGCTGCCCTTGCCATGGCGCTGCCGGCCTGCCAGACCGCCGACACCGCCGAGCCGCCCGCCTCGAACCTCGTCGCCGATACGCCCACCCGCGCCCAGTCAGCGGACGGCCAGTGGATCTCCTGGCGCGAGCACATCGTCGACGACGTGGCGACCGGCGGCGTGCCGATCCGCGGCGGCGACGGACTCGAGATGGGCGATCTCGACGGCGACGGCCATCTCGACATCGTCTCCGTCCACGAAGCGGATACCGAGTATGGCAGCGTCGGCCAGGGCCACGTCCGGCTGGCCTTCGGCGGCCCCGACCCGAACACGTGGCATCTAGCCACCCTCGCCGAAGGCAACGAGGCCGCGGCCGCCGAGGACGTCGCCATCTCCGATTTCGACGGCGACGGCGATCTCGACGTCGTCGCTGCCTGCGAGCTGGCCCACCTGATCTACTTCGAGAATCCAGGCACAGCGACGGCGGAGGCGGCCGCCGCCCTGCGCAGCGGCGCATGGCCGAGGGTGATCCCGTCCGTGACGAAGGACCGGGGCTCCTACATCCGGGTGTTCAGCGGCGACCTCGACGGCGACGGACGGCCGGAGGTCGTCGCTCCGAACAAGGGCGCCCAGAATCCGGATCGGCAGAGCACGGCCAAGCATGCGATCTCCTGGTTCGACACCACGGCCGACCCGCTCTCCGGAGAGTGGATCGAACACGAGATCGTCCGCGTGATCTGGCCGATCAACTCCCAAACCGTTGATCTCGACGGGGACGGCGATGTCGATGTCGTGGGCGGATCGACCGGCGAGGGGCGGATCTTCTGGTTCGAGAACCGGAGCACGGGCGCCGGCAGCGTCGCGTTCGTGGAGCACCCGATCCGGATCGAAGGCACGACGACCACCGCCGACACCGTCCGACCGCCCAACGCGCCAACGACAGGCGCCCTGCTCAACGGCTTCAACATGGCCTTCATCGATCTCTCCGGCGACGGCCGTCTGGACCTGGCAACGGTCGAGTTCGGCGGCGTGCTGGTGTGGCTGGAGCAACCGGCCGACCCTGGCGACATCTGGCAGTTGCGGCCGATCGGCCGGCTGACCCCGGACAACCTGGTCGGCTTCGCCTTCGCCGACATCGACGGAGACGGCGATCCGGACGTCATGACGGGGGCCTACAGCCGCAGCGGCCGGGCCGGCGACCAGGAAGTCCAGCCTCATACGCCGTTGGGACGGCTCGCCTGGTTCGAGAACACGGGCGACCTCAACGGCGAGTGGCCCCGGCACGACATCTCGCGGCGCAAACGCGGCATGTTCGACAGCCTCGTCGCCCGCGACATGGACGGCGACGGCGACGTGGACTTCGTCGGCACGCGTGGCAACAGCGCCGAGTTCGACGGCGTCTTCTGGCTCCAACAGGTCCGCACCGACGAACCGGTCGCCGCTTTCGACCAGGCGCGCGAGGTCGAAAGCGAGCAGATGCCGTTGCCGTGACGATTGCCGCCCGCCAGGCTGTCGAGGGCTCCGTGCGAGCGCTCGCCCGGAGCCTCTCGATCGACCTCGTCGGATTCGCGTCGACCTCCGATCTCGAGCACCGGCTCGACGAACGCCACCGGCCCTCCACGCTGAGCGAAGAGGCCCGCACCCTCCTCGTGCTCGGCAAGCGCACGCTGCGCGGCGTGCTGTGGGCGAAGCACCTGCCGAGCAAACAGCTCGCCGGCGGGCGGACCCTGCGGACTCTCGAGTTCGCCGCCGAGCGGATCGCGTTGGACCTCGAACGCCGTGGCGCGCTCGCGCTACCCGTCTCCCCGGCATCGCTCGACTTCGAGAAGAGGACGCCGGGGGACCTGCTTCCTGCCGGTCAGGGCTCGCCTCTGCTGCGCGAGGGCGCGGTCCTCGCCGGGCTTGGAACGCTCGGCCTGAACAGGATGGTCCTGACGCCGGACTACGGCCCCCGGGTCTTCTTTTCCGGCGTCCTGACCTCCGCCGAGATCGAGCCCGGGACCGGACTCGACGAGGAACTCTGCCTCGGCCTCGAGGAGTGCGGCCGCTGCGCCGCGGTCTGTCCTTCCGACGCGATCCCGCGGCGAGCGCCCCGGGGCGCCCCGCTCACGACGATCCGCGGTCTCGACGAGCGGGCCTGCGCCCGGAGCTGTCAGCCGTTCGGTTTCGAGGCCTTCAGCGACCACCTCGCGTCGATCTTCGAGGCGCGCACGGGTGACGAGATGTGGCAGCGCATGCGCGGCCGCAAGTCGGGCGAGATCTGGTCCGAGATGGCGATGATGAAGGAGGCCGCGCTCACCGGCTGCAGCGAGTGCGTCCAGGTGTGTCCCGTCGGCCGCGACTACGAGCGCCTGAACGCGTCCATCCATCGGCGCCACGACCTGCCCGACCGCTTGCCACGCAGCAAGGCCGACGGATTCATCGAAATCGAGAATCTCGGGCCGCAGATCCGACGCCGCACGACCTGGGAGCAGCAACGCCGGTGAAACCGAATCTGAAGCAGGAACTCGCCCGCTACGCCTTCGAGCGGGGCGCCGATTCGGTCGGCGTCGCCGATGTCGCGGCCTATACGGCGATCACGGAAAGCGGCCAGGTGCCGGACTACCTGTGCGAGGGCATGAAGAGCATCGTCGTGGTGACCAAGCACCTGCTGACCGGCGCCATGGCGCTCCAGGACGTGGCGACCCAGTCGACGAACTCCCACCTGGCGCTGGACTCCGCCGAGGAGACCACCTGGGAGATCGCGGAGTGGCTCGAGGATCGCGGCCACTGCGCGCTTCCCGTCTCCGGTGAATACGCCGACCTGGACCTCAAGTGGACCGGAGCGGGATTGCTCGACCTCAAGTGGACGGCCGAGTTCGCCGGCCTCGGCCACGTCGGCCTCAACCTGAACTTCCTGACCCCCGAGTACGGCTCGCGCGTCTACCTCGGAGCGCTGATCACCGACGCCGAGCTCGAGCCGGACGCACCGCTCGACCGCGACCTCTGCCCGGGGCTGCGCTGCGGCCGCTGCGCCGTGATCTGCCCGCCGAAGGCGATTCCGCTCAAGGCGGCGAAGGACGAGAGCGTCAACGACATCCGCGACCTCGACCAGCGTGGCTGCTCGCAGGCGGCTATGCGGATCAGCATCCGCTCGCTCTACGTCGTGCTGCGCAAGCTGCTGGGCGCCGAAGTCGATCTCGACGTTTCGCAGGTGCTCGACAACCGCTACTGGCGGGACTTCTTCCTGGCCACGAACAGCAAGCGCGGTGCCTTCGCCGCCTGCTTCGAGTGCATGTACATCTGCCCGGTCGGGTCGAAGGACATCCGCAAGATCATGCGCATCCCCTACCGCCGGCAGGACCTGCCGCCCGGCAGCGTGGTGCACGTCCGCGGCGAGCAGGACCATGAACTCGTCTTTCGCGGCCCGCCCGTCGAGCGCGACCCCGAGTACATCAGGGACCGCGACTTCGACCATCTCGTCCACATCGGCGGATGACCGGCCCGGCGAGCGGCAACGGCAACGGTGCGGGGCCGACCCTGAACGCCGAGGCGATCAGAGCGCAGGCGAAGACCCTCGGCATCGACCTCGTGGGCTTCTGTTCCTGGCAGGAGCTCGAGGCGGAAGCCCCGGACTACGACAAGCCGTCGCAGCTCTCGATCTATCTCACGCGCCTGATCGTGCTTGCCAAGCGCTACCCGACCGGCGTCGCCCGCTCGCCCGACGCGGCGTTCCGCCAGTACGCCAACGGCCGCGTGGCGCGCCATCTCGAGGAGGCCGCGGGCGGACTCGCGTACTGGCTGGAGCAGCGAGACGCGATCGCCTGCGTCCTGTCGGCGACGATCCCCGACCTGCGGCGCCAGCCGATGGCCTACGCCGGCCCGGGTGGGCAGGGTTCGCTGCTGCTGCGACAAGCCGCGGCTGCGTCAGGTCTGGGCACGCTTGGTCTCAACGAGATGATCCTGACGCCGGAGTACGGCCCGCGCGTGTTCCTGGCCGGGGTCCTGACCGATGCCGCGGTCGAGTGCGGACAGCCGCTGGAAGCCGAGCTCTGCCCCGGTCTCCAGGAATGCGGCCGCTGCGCCGAAGTCTGCCCCGTCGCGGCGATTCCAAGTTCGGCGGCCACGGGTGCTCGACTGGCCGAAGTCCGCGGCCTCGACGCCGACGCCTGCTCCCGCGCCTGCCAGCCCTTCGGCCCCGACCGCATGGTCGAGCACCTCGCCGACCTGTTCGCCTCGAAGTCCGCCGCCGAGGCGGTCGAGATCGCCCGTAGCCCGGCCACGCAGCAGATCTTCTACAACCTGACCGTCCAACGTCAGGGCGCCTATACCGGCTGCCAGAGCTGCCAGCTCGTGTGCCCGGTGGGAGCGGACTACGCGGAGGTCGACCGGTAACCCCGCGGGGGCCTTGCTCCTCTATCCGCCCGTATCCGGTCGGTCGTCCGGGACGAAGCCGTCCCGGTTCGGCATCTCGACCTTGGGCAGGCTCTCCCGATCGAGCACGTCGTCCTCGCCGACGAGGTTCATCAGGTCGAGGAAATGGGCGACGACGCCGTAGATCTCGTCGTTCGTCAGCGATCCCGGCGACTCGTAGGGCATGGAGCGTCGGATGTAGTCCCAGAGGGTCGTGGCGTACGGCCAGTAGCTCTCGACCGTCTTCCGCGGACGCTCCGAAGTCAGGCTGCCGCGGCCGCCGACCAGCGCCGCGGCGTCCTCTCCCTGCGCACTTCGACCATGACAGGCGGCGCAGAACTGCTGGTAGACGGCCTTGCCCTCGCGGGCGGTTCCCTGGCCTTGCGGCAGGCCCTTGCCGTCGGGGAACACGGTGTAGCCGGCGGCGCCCAGTTCCTCGGCGGTGGCCTGGTGGCCGAGCCCGGTGCGTTCCGACTCGGCAGCGATCGCCGCACCCGCTACGACGATGAGGGCGGCAGGAATCAAGCCGCTACGCCTCGACATTCGTCACCTCTCCCGACTCGTGGACTTCCCAGGCCTTGATCCGGTTGTTGTGGTAGATCGTCGCCCGGCCCCGCGCCTCGAGTAGCGCGGCCAGGGTCGGCTGGACGTAGCCCGTGTCGTCCGTCGCCCGCGACATCAGAACGTGGCGGCGGCCGTCCCAGCGCCAGGGCGACCGGAACCGCGTGAAGGACTTCGCGTACCGCGGGCCCTCGATCTCGGCGTCGGTCCAGGAGCCGCCCCCATCGGTGGAGACCTCGACGCGGGAGATCGCGCCGCGGCCCGACCAGGCCAGCCCGCGGATCTCGCAGAAACCGGGCCGATCCAGCTTCTGCTCGCCCGAGGGCCGCGTGATCACCGACTTCGCGTCCATGACCAGGGTGAACTGGCGCGCCTTGCCGTCCGGCAGCAGGTCCGTGTACTTCGAGGTCTCGTCGCGGGCCATCGACGGCATGTGCGCGACCTCGAGCCGGCGCAGCCACTTGACGCTGATGCTCCCCTCGCAGCCCGGTACCAGGAGCCGCAGCGGGTAGCCCTGTTCAGGGCGGACGGCCTCGCCGTTCTGG
>WTGL01000103.1:0-2630 GCA_011523565.1 Acidobacteriota bacterium | reverse complement strand
GCTGCGGCTCATCAGTCCGGCGTCGGCGCCTTCCGCGACGATCCAGCTCGCCTCCGGCTTCACTCCGACTTCGTCGAGCAGGTCGGCCAGAAGGACGCCGGTCCACTCGCTGCAGCTCGCCAGTCCGTGGCTGAGCTGCACGTTCGCCGCGCCGGCGGGCGACCATTCACGGGCGCTGTTGCCCGAGCATTCGAGGAAGTGAAACCGGGATACGGACGGCATACGGACCAGGTCGTCCATCGAGAAAACGAGCGGACGGTCGACGAGCCCGTGAATCGTCAGCCGGTGGGTGTCCGGGTCGATGGCCGGCACGCCCGTGTGATGGCGCTCGAAGTGGAGCCCGGACGGGGTGACGATGCCTTCCAGATCCGCGAGCGGCGTGTTCGAGGACGACGCCGTCGCGTCGGGGGCGCGGCTCCATCGCTTCGACTCCACGAACGGCGAGGGCTTCCCGTACTCGCTCGGGGTCTCGCCGAGGTCACGGATTCCGCCGGGCGTCTGTGCCCTCGCCGCCGGATGGAGCGAGCCCGCGGCGGCGGCGCCGGCGAGTCCGAGGAAGGCGCGGCGGCTTGGTCGTTTCGAGCCGCGCTTGCGAGTGGTCATGGCTCTCTCCTTCGAGTATGGTCGCCGCTTCGCGGCGCGTTGCCTTCCGCTGGCCAGAAGATCCGCGGCTACAGACGGCTCACCGCCTCCTCAGCCAGGTCGAGGGTCCGCACGATGCGCTCGCGCATCTCGTCCATGTCGAGGCCCTTCGTGCTCTTCTTGCCTTCCATGTAGCGCGCATAGACGCCGTGCGAGATGGCGGCCGACTTCCAGCGGTTGAAGCCGACGTAGTAGTCGAGGTTCGACAGGTCCCGGCCGGTACGCTCGGCATAACGCTCCAGAAGAGCCTCGCGGGACGGGAACCCAGGCACGGACGTGGCGGTGCCCCGACCGCTCGGCATCGTGTTCGTGCCCGGGATCCACTGGTTCATCGCGTAGGCCAGATCGGCCAGGGGATCGCCCAGGGTCGAGATCTCCCAGTCGACCACTGCCGCGATGGTCGAGTCGCGTCCCACCAGGCAGTTGTGCAGTCCGTAGTCGCCGTGGACGACGCGCGCCGGACCCTGGTCCGGCAGGTGATCTAGGAAGAAGCGCTGCAGTTCATGTGCCCGCGGGTCGTCGAGCTGCGCCGGTTCGATGGACGCCGTCCAGGACCGGTACCAGGTCCGAAGCTGACGTCCGACGTAGCTGTCCCGTTTGCCGAGCGTGCCCAACCCCACCTCGTCCGGGTCCACCGCGTGGAGGTTGGCGAGCACGTCGATGAACGAGTGGGCCAGTTTCGTGCGCCGGTCTTCGGGGACCCACTCCTCGGTATTCGCGGCGCTGTACAGCGGACGGCCATTCACCAGGCCCATGACATAGAACCATGCGCCGGTGATGTTCGGGCTCTCGCAGAACGCAATCGCCCGGGGAACCGGAACCGCCGTCGGGCCGAGCGCCGAAATCAGCGCCCACTCGCGACTCATGTCGTGGGCCTTCGGCAGCAGCTTGCCCTGGGGCGGACGCCGGACGACCGCCGTGCCGCCTTGCGCATCGTCGAGCCGGTAGGTCAGGTTGGAGTGGCCGCCCTCGAGCCGCGTCCACCTGAGCGGCGGCGTCAGGCCATCGACGTGTTCAGCGATCCAGGCCTCGACCGCGGGCTGATCGTAGCCCTCGGGGCCCTTGCTCTCGTCGTGTGTAGACATGCTTGGCGTGACGATTGAGGGGGAACTGTAGCAATCGCTGCGGGATGGCGCCCGCCTACGGCGTCGCCTGCGAGCGAGCGGACCGCCCTGGTCCCGGCGCGACTTGCGCTGAGCCGCCGCCCAGAAAAAGGGCTACACTGTAGCCGAGATCCGCTGCGAGCAGCTTGAACCGCTGAGGCGCCGCGGGTCTCTCAGTTTGGAGGGGAGCGACAGGGATGAGAGCGTGCCGTCTGTTCACCGTTCCGCTGGCTCTATTCGCCGCGGGCTGGAGCGGGGCTCCAGGGGCGCACGGCCAGGACGGCGACAGGGTCGACTACGTCACCCAGGTGAGGCCGATCCTCGAGAGCTTCTGCTACGAGTGCCACGGCGAAGACCGGACGCGCCGGGAGGCCGACCTGCGGCTCGACATCAAGGAGAACGCCTTCGCAGACCTCGGCGGCTACCCGAACATCGCGCCCGGCGACCCCGACGACAGCGAACTCTACATCCGGGTCAGCTCCGAGTTCGCGGAGATGCGGATGCCGCCCTACGAGGCCGGGACGCAGTTGACCGACGAGCAGATCGAGACGATTCGCCTCTGGATCGAGCAGGGGGCCGAATGGCCCGAGGAAGAGGGCGCGGACAACTAGACGGAGATCCACGATGAACCGAACAATGAAGACGCGACTCATCCCGATCGTCACGTTCATGCTCGCGGCTGCGGTCACGGCCGAGGCCGTGGCGCAGACTGGATACGGCCGCGGCCGCAGCGGCCTCCCCCGGGTCGAACTGCCCGACGAGCCATGGATCATGAACACGCACGTGATCCCCGAGGTGAAGGTCTCCGTCGTCACCCGCGGCATCAACCGACCGTGGTCCCTCGCCTTCCTGCCCAAGGGCGACATGCTGATCACCGAGCGCGGG
>WTGL01000006.1 GCA_011523565.1 Acidobacteriota bacterium | reverse complement strand
GGCGAGGTAGACGAGCCGGGCCAGGTTCTCCGCGTAGCCGCGCTGGAAGTAGGTCACGCCGTCGTGGGGGAGGATCATGAAGGGCCGTCGATCGAGGATCCGCCTGACCACCGCCCACTCGTGGTTCATCGGCGTGCGGGGTCCGTAGACGCCGGGGTAGCGCAGGATGACGACCTCGAAATCGCCGCGGCCGTGCTGCTCGAAGAGCTGATCCTCGCCAGCGGCCACCTTGCCGGTGTAGTTCTTCGCGTCGTACTGGCGCGGCGCGAACTCCGGTATCGGCAACGGAATGCGGCCCTCGGGCGTCGGTGGCTGCGACCCCTTGTAGACGGGCTGGCCGGTGATGCCGACGAGGCGTCTCGTCTTCCCGGCGAGTTCGTCGGCCAGGGTGCGCAGCCGGCCGTACATGCACACCGCGATGTCCCACTCGCGCGAGGCGATCCTGGCGCGGATGTCGTCGCGATCGCGAGCGTTGCCGAGGATCCGCTCCACCGGGCCGTCGAAGTCGACGGGATGGCGGCCCGAGTGGAAGATGGAGACTTCATATCCCGCGCGGAGGAAGGTGTTCACGATGGGCGGGCCGGTGGGACCGGTGCCGCCCACAACTAGTATGTGTGCCATGGCGCGGAGTGTACGCGGGTTGCCGGCAGGGCTGACGCTCCTGGTAGCGGTCGCCGCAAGCGTCGGTGCGCAACAGCAGGCGGCACCGGCGCGGGTCTTCACCGCCGAGCAGGCAGAGCGGGGGCGTTCGCTCTACGGAGAGATCTGTGTGGAGTGTCACCTGTCGAGCCTGGTCGGAGGTGCCAACGAGGCGCCGCCTCTGCGCGGCGTGGACTTCCTCGACGCCTGGAGAGCCGGCGCCGTGGTCGACCTCGCGGACACGATCCGGGTCACGATGCCGCCCGAGGACCGCAACTCTCTCTCTCGGCAGCGGACATACGATCTCGCCGCCTTCGTCCTGCAGGTGAACGGCGCTGTGGCCGGCGAGGAACCGCTGGTGGCCGATGCGGCGGGTCTGAGCACGCTGCTGAGCGGTCTGGGGCTGCACGCCGGGGCGGGATTCGACCCAGCCGCGGCCCCGGCCGCCGTCGCCGACCGTGAGCGCGGCAGCACGACCAATGCGCCGGAGGAAGAGGTCCTCACGTCACCCGGGGAACGGGAGATCGAGGACTTCGAACCGGTGACGACCGAGATGCTGCTCGACCCGGACCCCGGCGACTGGCTGATGTTCCGGCGCACCTACGACGGCCAGGGCCACAGCCCACTCGATCAGATCGACTCCGGCAACGTCAGCGGGCTGCGCCTGGCTTGGTCGTGGGCCATGGCCGACGGCGTGAACCAGCCGACACCGCTCGTCTACGACGGCGTCATGTACCTGGCTAACCCGCGGAATATCATCCAGGCGCTGGAGGCCGACACCGGCACCTTGATCTGGGAGTACCGGCGCTCCCTCGAGGGCGATCTGGCGCGCGGTTTCAACCAGCTTCGTAACCTCGCGATCTGGGGCGACAGAATCTTTGTCGCCACGAAGGATGCGGCCATGCTCGCGCTCGACGCCCGTAGCGGGCGGCCGCTCTGGGAGACGCAGATCGCCGATCCGGCGAAGCGCTACCGGAACACGAGCGGTCCGATCGTGGTCGATGGGCTCGTGGTCAACGGCATCAACGGTTGTATCCGCTACTACGAGGACAGTTGCTTCATCACCGCCCACGATGCCGAAACTGGCGAAGAGCGGTGGCGCACGTACACCATCGCCCGTCCCGGGGAGCCCGGAGGCGACACCTGGGGCGATCTGCCGCTCATGCTGCGCGGCGGCGGCGACTCCTGGATCCCCGGTAGCTACGACCCTGAACTGGAGCTCATCTACTGGCCGGTGGCGCAGGCCAAGCCCTGGGTGCCGGCGAGTAGAGGCCTGACGATCGACCACAAGGTGCTCTACACGAACTCGACCCTGGCGATGCGGCCCGCCGACGGGGAGATCGTCTTCTACCGGCAGCACGTGCCCGGCGAGGCCCTCGACCTCGACGAGGCCTTCGAGCAGGTCCTGGTCGACCGCGGTGGACGGAAGCTCCTGCTTACGTCCGGCAAGCACGGCATCCTGTGGAAGCTCGACCGGTCGGACGGCTCTTTCGTGTCGTTGAAGGAGATGGTGTTCCAGAACGTCTTCGACCACATCGACCGCGAGACCGGTGAGGTCCGCTACCGCGAGGACATCGCGTCGGCCGAAGTCGGGGAGTGGGTTTCGGTCTGCCCCAGCACAGCCGGAGGCCACAACTGGCAGGCCTCCTCCTACAGCCCCGCGCACGGGTTGCTCGTCGTGCCGCTGAGCCAGAGCTGCCTCGACATCTCCGGCCGCGAGCCGCGCTTCGAAGAGGGGGCGGGGGGCGAGGGGGCAGACCGCAAGTGGTTCGAGATGCCCGGCACGGAGGGGCGGCTCGGCAAGCTGGCGGCCTACGACGTGGACACGATGGAGGAGGTCTGGAGCATCGAGCAGCGGCCCGCCTTCCTCACCGCGGCCCTGACCACGGCCGGCAGCGTCGTCTTCGCCGGCGACATCGACCGGCGCTTCCGGGCCTGGGACACCGCAACGGGCCGAGAACTCTGGGGAACCCGCCTTCCGACCTCCGTACAGGGCTTCCCGGTCAGCTACGAGGTCGACGGCGTCCAGTACGTGGCGGTGTCGACGGGGCTCGGGGGCGGCAGTCCGCGTTTCGTTCCAGCCCGAGTCAGCCCGGAGATCCGCTATCCGCAAAGCGGCAACGGTCTGTTCGTCTTCCGCCTGCCGTAAGCCTGGCCTTCGCTATAGTCCGCCATCATGAAAAAGCACAGCTTGGCCGCGTCGCTGCCGGCGATGCTGCTTCTCGCCGTGTCTGCGGCGGCGCAGGCACAGGACGGCGCCTACCAGGCGCCGCGGACGCCGGACGGCGATCCGGATCTGAACGGCATCTGGCAAACGATGAACAGCGCGCACTGGGACCTCGAAGCTCACCACGCGCGGCGCACTCCGGTGCCCGAGTACGGGGCCCTGGGGGCGATTCCGGCCGGGCTGAGCGTGGTCGAGGGCGGAGAGATTCCGTACCAGGACTGGGCGCTCGAGCAGCGCAACGCGAACCGGCAGGACTGGTTGAACCTGGACCCGGCCGCGAAGTGCTTC
>WTGL01000244.1:1912-3182 GCA_011523565.1 Acidobacteriota bacterium | reverse complement strand
GGCCAGAGCGTGGGGCGGCTCTACGCGTCCAGCTCGGTCGAGGTCGTGGTCCCGCTCTCCGACGACGCCGCAGCCCTGCTACCCGGCCTCTGGGATCTCCGGGCCGGCGAGGCGGACACCCGGATCACGGCGCGGGTCATCGCCGAGTACGGCGACGGGCACTACGCCTGGGACGGCTATCTCGATCGGGGCGCCGTCACGCTGGACGAACAGACACGGACAATCGACGTGATCGTCCGTGTTCCGGCGCCCTTCTCGAGCGGGTCGCCGGTCGATGCCGGCCTCGACCTCGGCACGGCTCCACCTCTGCTGGTCGGCAAGTTCGTGGACGTGGAGCTTCAGGGCCTCGCCCCGGAGCAGTACTTCAAGGTGCCGGACTCGGCGCTCCGAACCGGCGACGAAGTCTGGGCGATACGGGACGGCAAGGTGAACATCGTGCCGGTGCAGGTCCTGCAGCGTTCCGACAACGTCGTGTACGTCACCGGAGCGCTCGAAGTGAATCAACCGGTCGTCACCGGCGGCGTCCGGCTCGCCACCGAGGGCATGGCGGTGCAGACGGCGGCAGGAGGCTCGTGACACGGCGCACGCTGCTAGCATGCCCAACTCCATGAGAGTCCCGTCGGCTTACTCGGACTCGTACCAGCGGGCTCGGCCCTCCGATCCGGAAGGCGTGGACAACTACATCCGCCACACGACCATCGGCGACCCCGAACTCGACCCGGTCCTCGAGGAGCTCTCCGATCTGGCGCCAGCGGAACTGCATCGTTTCATTCGCGGCGTCATCGAGTGGGAGGGCGAGACTCTGCGCGCCGCGCCTCGGGTGCTCCGCGACTTCTTCGAGACCCTCGAAGAACCAGTCTGGCTGAACTGGGACGGCCTGGAACCCGGAATTCGCACGTTTTACAAGAACGCGGATCTCATGCTGGGCGCATTCGTCACCGGCGTGCTGATCGAAGGTTTCTCGACCTTGATCGCCAAGTCCTTCAGCATCACCGGGAGGGTCAGATACACCACCAGGCGCCTCAAGCAGAACAACCGCCAGTTGCTGGACATCTTCTTTCCGAATGGCCTGTACCGGAACGGCGAGGGCTGGAAGCTGTCAGTCCGTGTCCGCTTCGTGCACGGGCGGATGAGAAGTCTGCTCGCGAACTCCCCGGAGTGGGACCACGAGGGGTGGGGCACTCCGCTGAGCGCCGCGCACCTGGGCTACGCGATCTCCGTGTTCTCGAAGCGCCTGCTCGACTATTCGACGCTCCTTGGCGCCAGATTC
>WTGL01000244.1:1078-1902 GCA_011523565.1 Acidobacteriota bacterium | reverse complement strand
ACGCAAGGGCGTCATGGACGTCTGGCGCTACTCCGGCTACCTCATGGGCATTCCCGAGAGCATCCTGTACTCCTCCGCCAAGGAGGCCGAGCGGGTGTACGAGCTGGCTTACCTCTGCGAGCCGCCGCCAAGCGCCGACTCGAGAGCACTGGCGAACACGCTGATTCAGTCGATTCCCTCCGTTGCGCAGATCTCCGACGAGGCCGAGCAGAAGAAGATCGTGAAGCTGGCGTACCGCCTTTCGCGAGCGCTCATCGGAAACGAACTCGCCGACGCCTTCGGGTACCCGAAGCGACGACCCTGGCACGTCGGAACGCTCCCACTGTTCCGCACCAGACAACGCCTGCTGCGGCGCTGGTCCGGCACCGAGGCACTCCGGGCCAACAACCTCACCCAGCTTCTCCAGATCTCCATGTACGACGAGGGGGGCCTCAGCTACAGGATGCCCGACCACGTCAAGGCCGAGAAACAGAACCCCTGGTAAAAGGGGATTCCACTGGAATCCCCCTCAGGTAGAAGCGCTTCGTCGGCGCGATCAGGCCACGCCCGCCTGACGCTCCGCCCTGCCGGCGCCCGTCGCGATGCGTAGCCGGGCCTGAACCCTCACGTGCAGCATCGCCAGGGCCGGAACGACCAGCATGAGCAGAGGCGTCGCGATCAGGATGCCGAAGCCGAGCGCCGCCGCCAGCGGAACCAGATGCACCGTCGCGGGGTCTGTCTCGAAGACGAGCGGCGCGACGCCGACGAACGTGGTCACCGAGGTCAGGAGGATCGACCTGACGCGGGCCTTGGCGCCGGCGATGATCGCCTCCTGCGCCGCCAGG
>WTGL01000244.1:0-1068 GCA_011523565.1 Acidobacteriota bacterium | reverse complement strand
GTAGCCGAAGCCCGGGTGCTCGGCCGCGAGCGGGGCCAGGATGTCCCGCTCCAGGGCGGGCGTGATCAACTGGCCGGTGACGACATCCGGATCCACATTCGCCGTGACCGTCACCACGCGCCGACCGTCGACCTTGTGAATCGCGGTGGAAGATCGGACGAACTCCGCGGAAGCGACGTGCTTCAACGGCACTTCCGATCCGCCGGGCGTACGCACGACGAACCGTTCGAGGTCAGCGATCGAACTGCGCTCCTGCTCCGGCAGCCGGAGATACACTCGCATGTCCTCGCGGCCGCGCAGCACCCTGAGGGCCTCGGAACCGAAGAAGGCGGATCGCGTCTGGCTCGCCAGGTCCTCCAGCGTCAAACCCAGCGTGCGGGCCGGCGGCTTGAGTTCCAGTTGAATCTCTCTGAATCCGTCGTCCTGATTCGTGCGGATATCGAACACGCCGTCGACCTTCTGTAACTCCTCCACGAACTCCTGAGCGATGGCCTCCAGTTCGACGGAGTCGGGATGAGAGAGTTCCAGGTAGACGGGCGGCGGAAGCTCGAGCGCCCCCGACGAGAAGACGAGGTGCCTGAGTCCCTGCACGGTGCCGGTCTCTTCCCGCCACAACCGCTCGAATTCGCTCGCCGGAACGGCGGCGCCTTCGGGAAGCGCGAACTGGACCGCGCCGACATGGCTGCGCGGAACCGACGCCCGGTCGCCGCGAAGCGGATTGAAAAGCTCCGCGGGCTCGCCGACGGTGATCGCGCTGTTCCAGTCTTCCGCGGCGGCGCTGTCGGGATGCTCGCTCGCCAGCCGCTCCGCGACGCGGCGCCCCGTCTCCTCCACCAGCACGCCTGTCGCCGCGGTCCGGTCCGCCGGCGATCCGGTGGGCAGTTCGAAGTTCGCCGCGATGACGTCGCCTTCCACCTGCGGCAGGAACTCCACCCTGACCAGACCGGAACCGATCAGGACGGTCACCAGCAGGACCGCGCCCGCCGCTGTCGCCAGCACGATGGGCGGATGGTTCGTGGCGAGACGAAGGCCCCGGTCCAGCGGCCCGTCGACCAGCCATTGCAGCCC
>WTGL01000093.1 GCA_011523565.1 Acidobacteriota bacterium | reverse complement strand
GGCGATCTTCCTGCCGATTCAGGCAGGCGCCACCCTGTGGCTCCAGCGGACGCGGATGGACCCACGGATTCGGCCGCGCCGGCTGACCTACGTCGGCATTTGGGTCGTGTTCGTGTTCGAGGCCGCGATGGCGCTGCTGGTCATCCGCTACGTCGTGCTTGCCGACCAGTTCGACTGGCTGTTCGGCTTCCTGTTCGGCTAAGGAAACCAAGGCGTCGGTGCGCCGGCCCTCTGGCCGGCATCCGGCGCAAAGCGCCGGCTCCGTCAGGCGCTACCATGCGAGCACCATGACTCGCCATGTCCTCATAGGCACCCTCGCCCTGCTGACAGCTTCCACCGCCCTCGCCCAACGCCCAGGCGACCGCGCCGACCGGATGCGCGAACGCAGCCGCCAGATCGACGCCAGGCTCGCCGACGACCCCTACGTCGGCATCCACGGCAGTGCCGGCATCGAACGCGGCCTGTACGGGATCGAGTCGACCGGCGTGTCGACCGAGCCGGTCCGCAAGGCCGCGGAGATGTTCCTGGCGGCCCTCTCGGCAGAGCAGCACGCGAAGACGACGTTCGCCGTCGACGACGACGAGTGGCGCAAGTGGATGAACCAGCACTTCTACGTGCGGCAGGGCGTCGGCTTCGACGAGATGGACGAAGCGCAGCGCGAAGCGGCCTTCGGCCTGATGCGCGCCTCGCTCAGCGCGGACGGACTCAAGCTCAGCCGCGACATCATGAACCTCAACCGCACCCTCGGCGAACTGAACAACGACAACTTCGACGAGTACAACGAGTGGCTGTACTGGATCACCGTGATGGGTGAGCCCTCCGCCGACCAGCCCTGGGGCTGGCAGGTCGACGGCCACCACCTGATCATCAACTACTTCGTGCTCGGCGATCAGGTCGTCATGACGCCGCTGTTCGTTGGTTCGGAACCGGTCATCGCCGAATCCGGCAAGTTCAAGGGCACGGCGATCATGCAGCGGGAACAGGACCAGGGGCTCGCCCTGATTCGCTCCCTCTCCCCGGAGCAGCAGGACAAGGCGATCATCGAGATCTCAAAGGACGGCAACGACAACCTCGGCGAGGCGTTCAGCGACAACATCGTCCTCGACTACGCGGGCATCCCCGCCGCCGAGCTGTCAGCCGGGGCCAGGAACCAACTGCTCGACCTGATCGGCATCTATGTCCACAACATGCGCGAGGGCCACGCCAGGGTGCGGATGGCGGAGGTCGAGGCCCACCTGGACGAAACTCACTTCGCCTGGATCGGCGCCACTGATGAGGACGCCGTCTTCTACTACCGCATCCACAGCCCCGTCATCCTGATCGAGTTCGACCACCAGCGGCCCGTCGGCATCCGGCACCTCGTCGAAGGTCGTGCTCCCATTCGCCAGCACATTCACGCCGTCGTGCGGACGCCGAACGGCAACGACTACGGCAAGGACCTGCTACGGCAACACTACGAGCAGGACCACCACGACTAGCGCCCCCATCGGTAGCCCGCGATTGCAATGACAGCGCTGTCATTGTAACGTCCAGCCCATGGG
Organism: Acidobacteriota bacterium; assembly: GCA_011523565.1. Taxonomy (GTDB): domain Bacteria; phylum Acidobacteriota; class Thermoanaerobaculia; order Multivoradales; family Multivoraceae; genus Multivorans. The sequence continues at coordinate 1,660 of WTGL01000093.1, read as the reverse complement.
TCAACTGACCATTCGCAACGTCGACGAGGCGGTGGTGCAAGCGCTGCGGCGCCGAGCCGCGGCCGCTGGCCGCTCCACAGAGGAAGAAGCCCGGCGTTCGCTTGCGATGGCCGTGGGGGTCGACCGCGACGCAGCGCGGGCTCGCCTCGACGCGGTTCGCGCGGCTCTCGCCGGTCATGATGATGAGCCGGCCGAGCAACTGGTTCGGAAGCTGCGGGACCGAAGGACCCGCGAACTCGCGGGCTGAATCGGCTTGCCGCTCCAACGCGTCGTGGTCGACGCGAGCGCCGCTCTCAAATGGGTCCTTGAAGAGGAAGGCAGCGCCGCGGCGCGCGACCTTCTGGACCGGGAAGTCCTTCACGCCCCGGACTTCCTGCTGCTGGAAGTAGCGAACGTACTCTGGGCGAAGGTGCGCCGCGGCGTTCTGTCACGAGTTGATGCCGATACAGCCTTCCACGCGCTGGCCGCGGTACCGATCGTGATCATGCCGCTGGCTGAGCTCATCCGGCCGGCCCGTACCCTGGCCTTCGCCCTGGACTTGACCGTCTACGACGCCGTGTACGCCGCGCTGGCTCAACGACTCGACTGCCCGCTCGCCACCGCCGACGAGAAGCTCGCCCAAGCCATGGCGACCGCCCACCTCACCGGGTCGGCACATCTCATTCGTTAGCACCTCGCGCTGTCGCGGCAACGACTCCCTCATCGCGGGCCACGACGATCGCCACTTACCTGAGCGCCGCCGTCAGAGAGGCGGGCTCGATCGTCGCGTCGCCGGACCTGGCCGGGCGAGAAGCGGTCCCCGTCAGCCTTCTTGGTTCACCTGCTCCTCGTCGGCGCACACCACACAGGAGGCAGCGTGGCAAAGACGGGCGCTCAGCACCATGGCGCCCGCGATCGTCAGGCTGCCGGCGGACGACGTCAGCGTTTCGGGCAACGGCTCGAGCCAGCCCGCCAGGGAGGCCGCCCAAAGCGCCGATCCCCCGGCAAAGGTGAGGATCACGGCCGCGCTCTTGCGAGCCGAGCCCAGGAGGAGCATCGCCGCTCCGAGAAGAACGGTCCCGGCCCAGGCGGCCCGCTCGACGTCTTCGGAGAGCGCGAGCGCGGGTGCCGCCACGACCAGGACCGGCGTGAGTGCGCAGTGCAGGCCACACAAGGCCGCAGCGCACGCCGCAAGTCGCGAGCCGGAGGTCAGATACGAGATTGACTGAGCGGTTGCGAGAGAGTTCTTCATGACGTTGTCTGCTACTCCACCGTCACCCAGATCGGGGACGACCAGGCCATGTTGCCGTCGACCTGGATCACCCGCACATAGTAGAAGTGCTCGCCGGGTTCGACATCGGCGTCGACGAACTCGAGGCTGACGTCCGCCTCCAGATTCTGGCGATTGTAGAGGAACGTCTGGTCCCGGATGATGTCGATCTGGCGGATCGGCGTCGTGCCGATGACCCGCACGCTGAGCCGGAAATCGCCGTCGGCGGTGAGGATGTCGCCCTGGAGGTACTCCCTGCCTCCCGTCCGCAGCCGGTAGTCGAGGATGATGTTGTCCGTCGCGCCGTAGCTGTGGCGCTTCTTCATCGCGTCGAGCATCCCCTCCCGGGTGAACTCCTCGGCGATCGTGGCGGCGTAGGAGATGTGGGTCGAGAGGTGGTCCGACGCGGCC
>WTGL01000091.1:1083-3209 GCA_011523565.1 Acidobacteriota bacterium | reverse complement strand
CGCCGTCGTGATGCCGTGCGCCAGCCACAGCTTGTACACGTAGTCGGCCCGCGGGGCCTTCGGCACGCCGCCGGTGTGAACGTGGAGGTCGACCAGACCCGGCAGCACCCAGGAACCGGAGAGATCAAGCTCATGGTCGGCGTCCTTCGGGCGCTTGCTCTCGTCGATCTCGGTTTTGGCCATGCCGAGGCTCTTGATCTCCTCGATCCGGTTGCCCTCGATCACGATGTCGACCGGTCCCATCGGCGGTGCGCCGGTCCCGTCGACCACCATCACGCCGCGCAGGATCAGGCGGTCGAACGGCCCCTTCCCCTCGCCGTCCGGCCGCGGCGGCGCCGGCTCGACCAGCTTCTCCTCTTCCTCCGCCGCGAAGCCAGGTTCGACCGCCAGCCAGGCCAGAGACAGGCAGACCAGGCTCACTACGGGGAGGTGACGTCGCGCACGTTGCCGGAACACGACAAGTGATGGTCGCATGATCTCTGCTCCTTGCAGCCGGAATCCAGGCGCGAGGGTACCAGTCCGCCGCTCGCGGCGGCGCCCGGCAGGCGCGAACCGCGGCACAGGGTCGGCCTACACGCGCGACAGCGACGGGCGCTCGTTCGAACCGACGACCGCGCTCAGGTAGAGCAGCGCCTGGCCCGGCTGGGGCGCCCGCACGAGCAGGCCGTGCGTGGCGGCGAGCACGTCACGGCGACTGATCTGTCCCACCAGCCGGCGGCCCCGGAGCACCGGCAGCCGACGGTACGGCGTGCTCTTGAAGATGCGCGCGATCGTCAGGATGTCCGTGTCCTCGGAAATCGTGCGGGCCTTGCGGTCCATGAAGGCAGAGGCGTCGGTCGAGTCGAGCTCGAAGTCTCCCGGTTCGCCCTCCTCGTCCGGCTCCGCCAGATCCTCCAGCCCCAGTTCACTGCTGCGCTCGCGCAGGATCGACCGGCGACCGTCGATCGCCGAGGTCAGATGATGCTCGGCCGCAAGCACGTCGCGGCGGCTGACCTGCCCCACCAGAGCGCCGCCGTCGACCACCGGAAGGCGCCGGTACTCCGTGTCCAGAAAGCGCTGGGCGATCTCCAGCAGCGGCTCGGTGCCGTCGATCACGCGGCCGAAGTCCGTGTTCATGAAGGCGTCGACCGGGGCCGCCGGCAACTGGTCGTAGGCGAGGCCGAGCAGCACGTCCATCGAGAACTTCTCGGAGAAGACGCCGAGCAGCCGGCCGCCCCTGTCCACCACCGGCGCCCCCGAGATCCGGTTCTTGAGCAGCAATCCGATCGCATCGAGAGCCGACATGCCGGCCTGCAGCTTGACCAGGCGCCTGGCCATGAAGTCGCGCGCCCGGGTTCGCCGGCTCCGGGCCAGTCCCTGCTCGTCCGCGGCGCGGGCGGTCACCGTGAGCACGGTGAGGCAGCTCTTCTCCGACAGCATGCCCAGGTAGCGGTGGCGCTCGCCGATCACCGGCGCACCCGTGATGCGGTGCCGCAGCAGGGCGCTGATGCCGTCGTAGACGTGGGTGCGGGGATGCACCGTGACCAGCTTGGTCACCATGATGTCCCGCGCAAGCTGCGGCTTGTCGATCGTCTTGTCCATGGCCCGTTTCATCGTAGCAGCGGCAGGCCGACCGCGAGTCCCGCGGCGCAACGCCGACTGGTAGGGAACAGCCCGTTTCCTGTGCGTCAGCGCGGCGCGGACGCCGCGACTCGACTGGTAGGGTTGCCGCTTCGCCAGATTCCCAAATCCAGATCATCCGCCAGTGGATAGGAGACGCACATGAGCCGCGCCGCCAGCCTGACCCGCCTTCTGACCGCCATCCTCGCGGTCGCCTTCCTGAGCCTCGGTCTTGTCGCCTGTGACCAGACCAGAGCCGACGTCCCGGTCGAGGGACCCCGTGACCTTGCACGCGTGGCCCCGGAAGCCGTCGGCATGTCGAGCGAACGGCTCGAACGCCTGAACGACGCGATGCAGGGTCTGGTCGACGACGGTCTGCTCTCCGGCATCACGACGATGATCTCGCGCCACGGCAAGATCGCGCACTTCGGCACCTTCGGCCATCGCGACATCGAGGCCGGCTCCGAGATGACCGAGGACGTCATCTTCCGCATCTACTCGATGACCAAGCCGATCACCGGCGTCGC
>WTGL01000091.1:0-1073 GCA_011523565.1 Acidobacteriota bacterium | reverse complement strand
ACTGGTCGTCGCCAAGGAGGACGGGCCGAACGGTCAGCCGATCACCGAGCCGGCCGACCACCCGATGACCATCCGCGAGCTGATGGCGCACACCGCCGGCCTCAGCTACGGCATCTTCTCCCAGTCCCAGGTCGACACGCTGTACCAGGAGGCTGGCGTCCTCGACAACGACTCGACGCTCAAGGACATGATCGACAAGCTGTCGAAGATCCCGCTCCGGCAGCAGCCCGGTTCGATGTGGCACTACAGCGTCGCGGTCGACGTCCAGGGCTACCTGGTCGAGGTGCTCTCCGGGCAGAAGTTCGACGAGTTCCTGAACGAACGGCTGTTCGGCCCCCTGGGGATGAACGACACCGCCTTCCACGTGGCCGAGGACAAGGCGGACCGCTTCGCCCAGGTCTACACCCACGACGCCGACGGCAACCTGATGGCCCAGGAGGGCTTCGGCGGCTCCCGCAGCTACTTCGATCCACCGAACTTCCTCTCCGGCGGCGGCGGCCTGGTTTCGACCACGATGGACTACATGCGCTTCTCCCAGATGCTGCTGAACGGCGGCGAGCTGGACGGTGTCCGCATTCTCGCGCCCTCGACGGTCAAGCTGATGCACCTGAACCACCTGCCCCGCGAGCTCAAGGAGATGTCTCCGGGCACCGGCTTCGGTCTCGACTTCGCCGTCGTCCTCGACCCGGTCGCCGCCGACGGCATCTCGAAGGGCGAGTACTACTGGGGCGGCGCTGCCGGCACCTGGTTCTGGATCGACCCGAAGGAAGACCTCGTCTTCGTCGGCATGATCCAGCACTTCGGACCGCGGCGGCCGGACGTCCGGTCGCTGAGCCGGCGCCTCACCTACCAGGCGATCTTCGAGTAGTCGTCGCAGCGGGCGGGCGGGTGCGTCCGACGCCCGTTCCTAGCGCTTCGCCCGCTTGCCGAACATGATCCCCGCCACGCGGCGAATCTGGATCTCCTCGGAGCCTTCGGTGATCCGGTATCGGCGGTGGTGGCGGTAGATGTGCTCGAAGGGCATGTGCCGGGTGTAGCCGATGCCGCCGTGGGTCTGAATGGCCCGGTCGGCC
>WTGL01000092.1:15533-22434 GCA_011523565.1 Acidobacteriota bacterium | reverse complement strand
CGTGGCCGAGGTGCAGGTCGGGCGCGGTGGGATCGAAGCCCGTCTTGACGAGCAGCGGACGGCCCTGTGCGCGGGATTGCTGGAGCTTCTGCCGCAGGGCGTCCTCTTCGACGATGTCGACCGCTCCTCGGAGGAGCAACTCCATCTGCTCGTCGATGGAAGGAAAACCGCTGCTCATGGGCGGAGGGTAGCAAGCCGCCCTTACGCCCTGGCGGCCGCGGCGATGTGGCCCCTGGCAACGATCCTGGCATCGCCGGAAAGGCGCCACCGGCCGAGGCCGTCCGGCCCGTCCGGAGCGGCCTCGAGATGCAGTTCGAAGCCGCTCCTGGTGACGGCCGCAGTGGGCAACGACAGCCGGCCCTCGGCGATCCCGCAGGCGGCCGCCGCCACGACGCCGGTGCCGCAGGCGAGGGTCTCCGCTTCCACTCCACGCTCGAAGGACCGGATGCGGAAGCGTTCCGGTGGATCGAGGTCGACGAAGTGGACGTTCGCGCCTTCCCGTCCCAGGTCGGGGTGCGCGCGAAGGACCGGACCGAGCGACGCCACCGGCGCCTCGTCCAGGTCGCCTGGCCACCAGAGGACGAAGTGGGGGACGCCGGCGTCGATCCGCCATCCCGGAACGTCCCGGCCGTTCGCGCGCAGCGTCATCCGCCGGCCCGTCGCGGGCGCCGGCACGAGGACGGCGGTGCGCGTGTCGTCGACCGGCTCGGCGATGAGGTCGCCGGCGCCGGTCTCGATCGTCAGGCTCCCGGCGTCCGGTTCCTGCTCGAAGGCGAGTCGGGCAGCGCAGCGGGCGGCGTTCAGGCACAGGGCCGCCCGGGCGCCGTCTGCGTTAGCGTAGTCGAGGAGGTAACGCCGGTCGGCTTCACGGCGCAGGCTGAACAGGCCGTCGGCGCCGACCGACACGCCCCGGCGGCACCAGGCCCTGACGGTCTCGTCCGGCGGCGCCTCACGGTCCAGGAGGGCGATGAAGTCGTTGCCCGCGCCGGAGACCAGAAAGAACGGCGTGCCCCTTGTGGCCGTCACGGCGGCGGGCCGTCGTCGTCCTCGTCGCCGGGCTCGCCGTCCTGGTTGTCTTCGTCCTCGTCGTTGTCCGGAACCGCCTGGTCCGCCTCAGGCTCGTTTGCCTCTTCTTCGGCGGTTGGAGGGTCGACCGTCGCCTCCTCCTCGACGGGCGCGGGTTCCGGCAGTGGCGGCAGGGGATCGCCCTTGCGTCCGCAACCGGGGAAGACCAGGAGCAGAAGCAGAAGCAGCAGTACGGTGCCAGCCGGCGCCGTCGCGAACGCCTTGGCGGACGCTCGTCTACAGGACATAGCGGCTGAGGTCCCGGTCTTCCACGACGTCTGCCAGGGCGCGGGTGACATAGGCGGCGTCGACCTCCAGCGTGACGCCCTCCATGTCGGGGGCTTCGAAGGAGACTTCTTCCAGCAGGCGCTCCATCAGCGTGGCCAGACGCCGGGCGCCGATGTTCTCGGTCTGGGAGTTCACCTGCACGGCGAGGCGCGCGACCTCCTTGACCGCGTCGTCGCGGAAGGACAGGTCCAGGCCCTCGGCGCCGAGGAGGGCGCGGTACTGCGTGGTCAGGGCGCTGTCCGGCTCGGTCAGGATACGGACGAATTCGGCTTCGCCCAGGGCGCCGAGCTCGACGCGGATCGGAAAACGCCCCTGTAGCTCGGGGATCATGTCGGACGGCTTGGCTACGTGGAAGGCGCCCGCGCCGATGAAGAGCACATGGTCCGTCTTGACCGGGCCGTACTTGGTCGTCACCGTGGTCCCCTCGACGATCGGCAGGAGGTCGCGCTGCACGCCTTCCCTCGACACGTCGGGACCGTGGCCGCCGCCCTTGCCGGCGATCTTGTCGATCTCATCGAGAAAGACGATGCCGGCCTGCTCCACGCGGAGTCTGGCTTCCTCCGTGATGTCCTGGCGATCGATCAGCGCCTCGGCCTCCTGCCGGCGCAGGATCTCCCGCGCTTCCCTGACCTCGACCATCTGCCGTTTGCGTTTACCGAACAGGCCGGGGAGCATCTCCTTCAGGTTGATCCCCACCGCTTCGACGCCTTGAGGGGTGAACATCTCGAACTGCTGGTGGGATGCGTCGTCCACTTCGATCTCGACCATCCGTTGGTCCAGGCGTCCCTCCTCGAGCCATTGGCGGAAGCGTTCCCGGGTTTCGCTCGGTGCGCTATGGGCGTCCGGGTCGTCCGCGTCGGCGGTCGGCTGGGGCGCCTCGGGAACCAGGATCTGGAGCAGCCGCTCATCGGCTCTCGACGCGGCTTCCTCTTCCACCGCGGCCCGTTTCTCCTCCCCGACCATCGCCACCGCGAGCTCCATCAGGTCGCGGACGATCGACTCGACGTCGCGGCCGACGTATCCGACCTCGGTGAACTTGCTGGCCTCGATCTTGAGGAAGGGGGCCCGCGCGAGTCGGGCCAGCCGGCGCGCGATCTCCGTCTTGCCCACGCCGGTCGGACCCATCATCAGGATGTTCTTGGGCGCGATGTCCTCGGCCGTTTCCGGATCGAGCTGCTGCCGTCGCCAGCGGTTCCGCATGGCGATCGCCACCGCGCGTTTCGCGTCCTTCTGGCCGACGACGTGCCGGTCGAGGGCCGCGACGATCTCCCGCGGCGTCAGGTTCTCGACGAACTGGGCGCCCGGCGCCGGCGGGAGGGTCATGTCGCGGCCCCGTCCGCGTCAAGGCGCTCCACGGTGACTTCGTGGTTCGTGTAGATGCACAGGTCGGCCGTGATTCGCATCGCTTCCCGCGCGACCTGCTCCGCGTCGAGGTCGGTGTGCCTGAGGAGTGCCTGTGCGGCGGCGAGCGCGTAGTTTCCGCCCGAACCGATGGCCAGCGGCATACCCGTATCGGGTTCGAGGAGGTCGCCGTTGCCCATTGCCAGGAAGCTCTTCCGCGCGTCGGCGACGATCATCTGGGCCTCGAGTCGGCGGAGCGCGCGATCGGTTCGCCAGTCCATCGCCAGTTCGACGACCGCGCGCTCGAAGTTGCCCTGGTACTCCTCGATCTTGGCCTCGAAGCGGGAGAACAGGGCCAGGGCGTCGGCGCCGCCGCCGGCGAATCCGACCAGAATCCTGCCGTGGTCGGCGCGTTGGACCTTGCGGGCGCGTGCCTTGACCACCGTGTTCGCGGCGCCGTTCGTCACCTGGCCGTCACTGGCCATGCACGTCGTGTCACCGCGGCGTACGAGCAGGATGGTGGTCATGCGACGGAAGGGTCTCTCAGGTGGCTGGCCGGCGAGCCGTGGGGCAGCGGCTCACTCGTTTCACGGATTCTCGCGCAGAATGTTGCGAAGCGAGACTTCCGGCCTGGTCCACCCCGGACCGCCGGCGTAGCGCCCGATCTCCTTGCCGTCGCGGTAGACGATCGCCGTGGGGAGTTCCGTGACGCCGAGGCGGTCCACCTCGGCGTCGCCCCAGGGGTCGTCGTCCCCGAGGCCGTAGTAGCTGAACCGGAGCGGCGATTCCCGGAGCTGTTCGTGGACCTTGAGGCCGCGCGGCATGAACCGCTCGCACACGTGGCACCAGGTGCCGAAGACGGTGCGGACCTCGACGCCGGCGCCGAGTTCGGCCAGCTCGGCCACAACCGCCGCATCCGTCTGGTAGGCGTTCGCCGAGCGCCGATAGCCGGGTTCGTGGTCGTACAGCGCCTCGAGCGTCGCTTCGCCGGCCAGCGAGGGTCGCTTCCGAAGCTGGGCGCGGACATCGTCGACGGTGAACTCGACGCCCGTGGAAGTTTGCCGGAAGGGAGCAGGGGTGCCGAACAGCGCGCCGGGAAGCAGGTCGAGAGTGTCCTCGCCCGCGGGTGAGATCTTGAGCAGTTGCACCTTGTAGATGGCCTGGTTGCGCAGGCTGACGAGGACCGGAGACGACAGGTCGTCGGCGATGACGAGGAAAGCGCCCGCGGTTCGCGAGAGATAGAGCTGTGAGCCGGGCGCCTCACGCCCCTGCAGGAAGAGCTGGTACTCGCTGTCGAGCTGGAAGCCGCGCAGGTCGTCCTGGGCCCCGGCGGGCCCGGCAGCCGCGAGGAAGACGGCAGCCGCCACCTGGAGCACGAATGCCGTGGTCGTGCGGGCGATGGGAAGTCTCATGCGGGTTTCCTTTCCTGGAGGCAGGTTCTGTGTCGGCTGTGCGCGGCCGCGGAATGGTCCGGCTCGAGACCTCAGCCGCCCTTTGCGCGGGGATGTGTTTCCCGGTAGACCTTGAGCAGACGTCCCGTGTCCACGTGCATGTAGCGCTGGGTGGTCGAGAGGGAAGCGTGGCCGAGCAGTTCCTGGATCGAGCGCAGGTCGGCACCGGATTCGAGCAGGTGGGTGGCGAAACTGTGGCGAAGGGCGTGCGGATGGGCGCCCTGCGCCTGTGCCGTTTCGGTCACGTAGCGGTCGATGATGCGGCGGACGGAGCGTGCACTCAGACGGCTTCCGCTCTGGTTCAGGAACACGGGATCGTCCTGTTCAGCGCCGGCGGGCGGATTGCGGAACACCTCTTCCCACACGCCCCGCCACTGGTGGAGCGCCTTCTCGGCCGGTTCCCCGAACGGCGTCATCCGTTCGCGGTCGCCCTTGCCGACGACCCGGAGCACCCTGGCGCCGAGGTCGACGTCCCGCCAGTTCAGGGCGACGAGTTCGCCGACCCGCAGACCGGAGGCGTAGAGCAACTCCAGGAGCGCGCGGTCCCTCAGGCCGAGTGCGCCGGCGCGTCCCGCGGGCGCCTCCAGGAGAGCGTCGATCTCGCCGGGCCGGAGGTGGCGCGGGAGGGTCTTCTCGACCTTCGGGGTCGGCACCGAGTCCGCCGGGTTCGATTGCATGCGGCCGGCGAGACAGGCGTAACGGAACAGGCCGCGCAGCGCCGACAGGTGGCGACCCTGGGTCCGGCGTGACAGCCGGCGCTGGTTGAGGGATGCGACGAACGATCGGACCAGGAGCTGGTCGATGTCTTCGAGATCGACATCGCGGCTGCCCCCGGCGGAGCGAAAGTCCGCGAAGGCCGCGAGGTCGCGACCGTAGGCGCGTACCGTGTGCTCCGAACAGTTGCGCTCCAACGCCAGGTGCTCCAGGAAGTCCCCGATCAGCTCGGCGAGCGCACCGTGGCGCTCGACCGTTCCTCTGGTCCTGGCTTGCTGAACGGGGGTCTCCATGGGATTGTTCCGGCGAGGTCCATGCTATCGAGCCAGACGTTCAAAGCGTGTTGGGCGCGGGCGACATAGGCGGCTCGCCGGTCGCGCCGGGGGACGCGCTGGCGAAGAGGCTCGAGCAGTCCGTAGTTGATGTTCGTCGGCTGGTAGCGCTTCGGATTCGACTCGGTCAGGTGCCGGGCCAGAGCTCCCAGGGCGGTCGTATCGGGTAGCGGCGGCGGTTGCCGGTCACCCGCCTGGAGCGCGAGGTACAGGGCGACGACGAGCCCCGTGGCCGCGGATTCGAGGTAGCCCTCGACGCCGGTCAACTGACCGGCCAGACGCAGATGCGGTCGCCGCGCGAAGCGGTACCAGCGATCGAGGTGCAGCGGGGCGTTGATGAACGTGTTGCGATGAACCTGTCCGTAGCGGACGAATCGGGCGCCCTCGAGACCTGGCAGGGTACGCAGGACGCGGCGTTGCTCGGGCCAGGTCATCCGTGACTGGAAACCGACCAGGTTGTACTGGCTGCGGGCGAGGTCCTCCTGCCGGAGCTGGACGACGGCGTGGGGACGGTTGCCGGCCGGTGTCTTGAGACCGACCGGCTTCATCGGCCCGAAGCGCAGGGTGGCCTCGCCGCGGCGGGCCAGTTCCTCGATCGGCAGGCAACCCTCGAAGAACAGGGGCCGTTCGAACTCCCGCAGCTCGATCGTGCCGGCCTCGAGTAGCTCGCGGTGGAAGCTCCGGTACTCCGTCTCGTCGAGCGGGCAGTTGAGGTAGTCGTCGCCCCCCTTGCCGTAGCGGGAGGCCCGGAACAACCGGTCGTGGTCGAGGCTGTCTCCGGTGACGATCGGAGCGATCGCGTCGTAGAAGTAGAGATGGTCCGTACCGATCAGTGCCTCGATCTGCCGTGTCAGCGCCTCCGATGTCAGCGGTCCGGTGGCGATGACGCAGTCGCATTCCCGCGCGGCGGGGAGTGTGGTCAGCTCCTCGCGTCTGAGTTCGATTCCGGGGTGGGACTCGATCGCCTCGGTGATGTCGGCGGCGAACGCGGCCCGGTCCACGGCGAGCGCGCCGCCGGCCGGAACCGCGTTCCTCCTCGCGGCGGCGATGATCAGGGAATCGAAACGCTCCATTTCACGTTTCAGCAGACCGGCGGCATGGTGAGGGTCATCGCTCCGAAGCGAGTTCGAGCACACGAGTTCGGCGAGATCGCTGCCGGCGTGGGCCGGCGTCGAGCGCTGCGGCCGCATCTCGTACAGGACCACGGGGCGGCCCCGCGAGGCGAGCTGGAACGCACACTCGCTACCGGCGAGCCCGCCGCCAACGACTACGACGGACGCGGTCATCGGTGCATCATGGCAAGGCCCCGGTGGCTTGACAAGGTCTCCCGCTCTACTATCGTCGCCCGCGCGCATGACTAACTCGCTCGTCATCGTCGAATCGCCGGCCAAGGCCCGGACCATCGAGCGCTACCTGGGTCCCGGCTACCAGGTCGAGTCCTCGATCGGCCATATTCGGGACCTGCCGCGGACGGCTGCCGAGGTGCCGCAGAAGTACCGGGGACGGCCATGGGCGCGTCTCGGCGTCGATATCGAAGGCGGGTTCGATCCCCTGTACGTGATCCCGAGCGAGAAGCGAAGTCAGATCACGAAACTCCGGAGCGCGCTGCGCGGCGCCGACGAACTCGTGCTCGCAACCGATGAGGATCGCGAAGGCGAGGCGATCGCGTGGCATCTGAAGGAGGTGCTCAAGCCCAAGGTGCCGGTGCGC
>WTGL01000092.1:0-15523 GCA_011523565.1 Acidobacteriota bacterium | reverse complement strand
CACGAGATCACCCGGTCGGCGGTCGAGGAGGCGCTGGGCAGGACACGGGACATCAACCGCCGACTGGTCGACGCTCAGGAGGCGAGGCGGGTGCTGGACCGGCTCTACGGCTACGAGGTCTCTCCCGTCCTGTGGAAGAAGGTCCAGCCCCGGCTGTCGGCGGGCCGCGTCCAGTCGGTGGCGACCCGCATCGTCGTCGAACGGGAGCGGGAACGGATGGCCTTCGTGCCCGCCGACTACTGGACCGTGGAAGTGGAGCTCGAGACGGAGGACGGTGAGGCCAGGCGTTTCCCCGCCCGTGTTTCGGCGCTGGACGGCAAGGCGCTGGCGCGTGGACGGGACTTCGACCGGAACACCGGCAAGCTGAAGACGGCCGTCCGCCTGTTGCTGGAGGCCGAGGCCGCAAGGCTGGGGCGCGAGTTGCCGGCGACCCGGCCCGTGGTGACCGAGGTCAGGGAACAACCGTTCACCCGCCGTCCGTACGCGCCCTTCATCACGTCGACCCTGCAGCAGGAGGCCGCCCGGAAGCTCCGGTTCAGCGCGCAACGGACGATGAGGGTGGCCCAGGGACTGTACGAGAACGGCTACATCACCTACATGCGTACGGACTCGACCGCGCTCTCGGGCCAGGCGATCGCCGCGGCGCGGCGGCAGATCGTCGAACTCTTCGGTTCCGAGTACGCACCGGAGAAGCCGCGCTTCTACGCGAGGAGGACGAACGCCCAGGAGGCGCACGAAGCGATCCGGCCCGCGGGCACCAGCTTCCGCATGCCGAACCAGGTGCGTGGATCCCTGGACCGGGACGCCTTCCGGCTCTACGAGTTGATCTGGAAGCGGACACTGGCGTCCCAGATGAAGGACGCGAAGGGGACGAGCACGACCGTCCTGCTTTCAACCTCCACGCCGTCGATCGACTCCGTGGGGCTGACCGCCTCCGGTCGCGTGCTGCGATTCGCCGGCTTCCTGCGGGTCTACGTCGAGAGTCGGGACGATCCGAAGGCGCGGACAGAGGACGAGGAGCGTTTCCTGCCGGCGCTTCGCACGGGTCAGACGGTCGGTGTTCCGGGCGCCGAGCCGAAGGGCCACACGACGCAACCGCCCGCTCGCTACACCGAGGCCAGCCTGGTGCGGGAACTGGAGGAGCAGGGAATCGGACGGCCGTCGACGTACGCCGCGATCCTGCAGACGATTACAGGCCGCGGCTACGTTTGGAAGAAGGGCTCGGCCCTGGTGCCGACCTTCCTCGCCTTCGCCGTCACCCGGCTGCTCGAGCAGCACCTGGGGGACCTCGTGGATCTGGACTTCACGGCGCGAATGGAGAGCGATCTGGACGAGATCGCCGGGGGCGTCCGCGAAGCGGAACCCTGGTTGCGCAACTTCTACTACGGCCGCGAGAAGGGATCGGCGGACGATGGACGCCGGGGTCTTCGGTCCATGGTGGGCGAGGGGGTGGACAGCATCGATGCCCGAGCGGTCTGTTCGCTGCTCCTGGGACAGGACGACGAAGGGCGGGATGTGGTCGTTCGCGTCGGCCGCTACGGCACCTACCTGCAGGCCGGCGATGACGGCCAGCGGGTTTCGATCGGAGACGACGTGCCGCCGGACGAGGTCACGCTCGAGAGCGCGGTGGAACTGCTGCGGGGTGCGTCCGAGCAGGGAGGTCCCCTCGGACTCCATCCGGAGACGGGCGAACCGATCTACGTCAAGACGGGTCGGTACGGCGACTACGTCCAGTTGGGCGATCCGGGTTCGGGCGCGACGAGCGGGAAACGGTCCGCTAGAGCGGCCAAGCCCAAGATGGCCAGCCTGTGGCCGTCCATGGATCGCGCCAGCCTGACGTTGGACGAGGCCGTCCTGGTGCTTTCCTTTCCTCGTGAACTCGGTCGCCATCCGGAGACCGGCGAGCGGGTCACGGTGCAGGATGGGCGCTTCGGCCCCTACGTCAAGAGCGGCAAGGAGAGCCGTAGCCTCAAGGGCCACGAGCAGTTGGCGACCGTCACCCTGGAGCAGGCGCTGGAGCTTCTGCGTCAGCCCAAACGCCGGCGCGGAGGCTCCGCGTCGGTGCTTCGCGAGTTGGGTGAACACCCGGAGAGCGGGCTGGGAATCTCAGTGAAGAAAGGGCGTTTCGGCCCCTACGTGACGGATGGCCAGGTGAACGCATCGGTGCCCAAAGGTCGGGACGCGCAGGAAGTGGATCTGAAGGAGGCGCTCGAGTTGCTGGCGGCGCGGGAGGCCAGGCTCAAGGCCCAGGGCAAGGACCCGCGAGCGCCGAAACGGCGGCCCGGCCGGAAGCGCCGCACCACGAAGGGGGCGCGCAGGTCCTAGCGGGCCATCAGTGCGTAGCTGGCGCCGTCGTAGCGACGCACCAGCCCGTCGATTTCCAGGCGGGCCAGGGTCGCCAGCACACCGGGGATCGGAAGACTCAGGCTCTTCGCGAGTTCCTCGGGCGTCCGGGCGCCGCTGCGCAGCGCGACCAGAAGGCCGTCGACATCGGAGTCGGCGTCATCTCGCCGGGCGGCGTCTTCGCTATGGGTCCCTTCGGAGGATCGGGCCGAGGCTGCGTCCTGGAGCGTCCGGTGCTCCAGCGCGCCCAGGACGGCGGTCGGCAGGGTCTCGAGCAGCGCATCGGGATCCAGCGCGGGGATCGCACCGTCCCGGAGCAGCAGGTGGGCCCCGGCCGAGTCGCGGGACAGTACGGAGCCGGGGACGGCGTAGACCTCGCGCCCCAGGTCGAGGGCCAGGCGGGCCGTGATCAGGGAACCCGAACGGTTGGCTGCGCGGACCACGATCGATGCGAAACCGAGCGCGGCGATGATGCGATTGCGGATCGGGAAGTGCCAGGGACGCGGTTGCCAGCCGAGGGGGAACTCGCTGATGAGACAGCCGCGTCGGGTGATCTCGGCGGCGGTACGCCTGCTGTTCCGCGGGTAGTCGATGTCCAGGCCGCAGCCGAGCACGGCTGCGGTGCGGCCGGTCCCTGCCCTTGCCGAGAGAGCGGCGCGATGCGCGGCCTGATCGATGCCGCGGGCGAATCCGGAGACGATGATCAGGCCGGCCGCGGCGAGCCGTCTGGCGAACCAGCTCGCGACCTCCAGGCCGTAGGCGTCCGCCTTGCGTGAACCCACGATCGCGATGCCGGGGCCATCCGGGAGATGGCCGCGGACGTAGAGAACGGGCGGCGCGTGCAGTCCGAGGTCGGCCAGCGCGCTCGGATAGTCGGCGTCGACGAGTGTGATGAGCGCGGCTCCGAGCTCTGCCGCTCTGGCGGTCTCGGCGCCGACGCTGCCGAGGCATCCGCGGGCGGTGCGCAGGGTTTCCCGGACGGTCTTGACCGGCGCTTCGAGGCCTCCGGCTGCTTGCTCGGCGAAGTCGCCGCAGGCGAGATCGCCTTCGGCCTGAACGCGCTGAGCGAGCGCGCATACCAGCCCACGGTGTTCGTGGACCATGTTCAGGGCGATGAGGGCCCTTCGGACCTCATCGTGCTGGCGCTCCTCGGGGCCGCTCTCGGAGGCCGGTCGTTCTGCCATTGCTGTCTCCCTCGCCGGATCTGGACGTGTCGTGTGCGCCTGAAAATCAGCGTTCAGAGACAGAGACGGATTCCAGGTCCGTGATCTATACTCGATCGGTGACGCGCACCGCTCAATGTCCGCCGCGCGTTCTGCCGCTGATAGTCGGCGTCTTCCTCCTGCTGACGGGGTCCGGCGCCGCCGATGCGCAGAAACGCAAGGTGGCGCCCGAGGCGCGCGAGCAGTGGAAGTTCGGCGTCGACATGGCGAACCGCGGTCTCTGGAGCGAGGCCCTGTTCCGGTTCGAACAGGCCCGGCGGATCGAACCGGAACACCCGAAGATCCTGAGCAACATCGCGGTGGCCCATGAGGCCCTGGGCTTGTTCGAGCAGGCCCTGAACTACTACCAGCAGGCTCTGAGGCTGGCGCCCCGCGAACGTGACGTTCGCCGCAACTACTCGCGATTCGTCGAGTACTACCAGAACTTCAAGGGCGATCCCGCGGAGGAAGAGTCCGTAACCGACGGCACCGCGGCGGCGCCGGTCTTGCCGAACAACACCACGGGTGCGCCGGCCGCCGAGGGTCGGTGACCGTCTACCCGACGTGCTCCGAACTTCCCGGGACCATGGAACAGTTCTTGCACACCGAATGTTGGATGGCTGGAGGTGGCACATGATGGAAACCGGTCGTAGCGTCTCGGCTGTCGTTGCCCTGGTTGGTCTCCTTGCGGGCCTGGCGGGTTTGTTCGCCGCCGCGCCCGCGACTGCCGAAGGCACGGTGGAAGTGCGGCTCAAGCTGCCGATGAGGGCGCGCATCGACCTCGCCGGGCGCAGCACCCTGCTGCCCGCCCCCTTTCTCGTGGTCAGCCAGGAAGGTGAGGGCCGGATCGAAGGCACGGACATCGACGTGCAGGGGGAGTTCGAGCGCTACCTGAACAAGGTGCTCCGGCGGGAAACGGACCTGCGGATCGTCGAGGCCGGCCGGATCGACTACCCGACCTACGATCTGGACATGCTGTCGCGTGACGAGGACTTCTGGCGCAGTCTGGGCGAACGGACGCAGGCGGATCTCATCCTTGCCGGCACGCTGGACTTCGACATCCAGGACCGCTCCGGGTACCGGACAGAGGAGTACACGTCGCCCTTCGATGGCCGCACCATGTATCGCCAGGTGCTCGTCGAACAGACCGGATTCGAGTACGACATCGTCGTCATGGTCTTCGACGGCAAGACCGGCGAGATGATCTCCAACGACAACTTCAAGGACTTCAAGAGCTTCGAGGGCGAGCAGGCGGACCCGCTGCAGGGGATGTTCGAGAACCTGTACGCGCTGGAGGACCGCATTCTCGGCGTCTTCACGCAGAAGGACATCGAAGTAGCGCGCGTGATCTTCACGCCCTAGGGAGGAGCTAGTGCACTCACCAGTACCACCGCCTGCGCGACAGTGGGCGTTTCGCACAGCCGCACTCGCGTGCGCGCTTCTGGTCGCTGCCGGCGCCGGCCTGGAGGCCCAGGGCTTCGGCAAGAACAAGGTCCGCTACGAGGACTTCGACTGGCGCATCTACCACTCGACCCACTTCGACATCTACTACTACTCGGAGAGCGAGAACCAGCTCCAGAAAGTGGCTTCACTGGCTGAGAGCGCCTACGACCAACTGTCCCTCGACCTGGACTACCAGATCCAGGAACCGACGCCGCTGATCATCTACAACACGCACTCGGACTTCCTCCAGAACAACGTGATGATCAACTTCATCCCGGAGGGAGTGGCTGCCTTCGCGACCTCCGCCAGGTTCCGGATGGTCATGCCGATCGACCTGCCGGACATCGAGCTCTACGAGTTGCTCCTCCACGAGCTGACCCACATCTTCCAGTACCACATCCTGTTCGGAGGCAGCCTCGGACGGGCTCTGACGAGCAGTCCTCCCCAGTGGTTGATGGAGGGGATGGCGAGCTACTTCGCCAAGGACGAGAGCACCTCGGACCGGATGTACCTGCGGGATGCGGTGGTGAACGACCGCCTGCCGCCGATCACATCGGGTCAGGCGGGCGGCTTCTTCGCCTACCGTTACGGCCACGCCGCGTTCGACTTCATGGAGGAGCGCTGGGGTGCGGACGGCGTGATCGACTTCCTCTTCGAGTTCCGGAACACGATCGGCGCTCGCGTCGGCCGCGCGATCGAGCGCGCCTTCCGGATCGATCCGGAGGACTTCGACCTGGAGTTCCGGCGCTGGCTCCGCAACCAGTACCTGCCTGAACTGGTCGCGACCGGCGAGCCCAGCGACTTCGGCCGGCCGTTCCGGACGCGGCCGCAGGGTAGCCAGGAAACGTCCCCGGTGGCCTCGCCTTCAGGCGACCTGGTGGCGGCGTTCTCGACCTTCCAGGGCGATATCGACATCGTGCTCTTCGACACCCAGGAGCGCGAGCCGGTACGCAACCTGACCAAGGGCTACACCGCCGAGTTCCGGCACTACGTCGCCCAGATGCTGAGCCTGGGACGCAAGCACGGACGCGACCTCGCGTTCTCGCCGGACGGAAACTCGCTTGCCGCCTTCGTGCGCAAGGAAGATGGCTACTCCCTGGCGATCGTCAACGTACTCGGCGGTGGCGTGCGCCGCGTGATCGACATGGAGATCGAGCAGCAGACGGCGCCCAGTTGGAGTCCGGACGGAAGGAGGGTCGCGTTCGGCGGCAACCAGAACGGCCAGTACGACATCTTCGAGCTCGACCTGGACACCCTCGAGATCCGGAACCTGACGAACGACGAGGTCTTCGATGGCGCGCCGTCCTATTCCCACGACGGCAAATGGCTCGTGTTCTCCTCGGTCCCGGGCGAGACGGCCCAGCTCTTCCGCCTGGATCTCGAGACCAGGGAGCGATCCCGGCTCGGCAGCGACGAGTACCACAACACCGACCCCGTCTTTTCGGGAGACGACCGCAGGGTGTACTTCACGTCGGACCGGAGCGGCGCCGAGAACATCTTCGGGCTCGACCTTGAGACCGGCGAGCTGCGGCAGTACACGAACGCGATCACCGGCTGCTTCCAGCCCACCGTGCTGACCAAGGCGGGCAGCGATGACCGGCTGGTGTACACGGGCTTCTGGCAGGGACGGTTCGACCTCTACGAGACGGATGTCGACGAACCGATCGGCGAGGTCCAGGTCGTCGACGTGAGCACCGGAGGCGATCCGATTCCGCCCATCGACCTCTTCGAGCCCGATATCCAGGTCTCCATCGACGAGTCGAACAAGGAGGACAAGCGGGGGTGGAGGCTGTTCCTGGAGGACGCCCAGACCGCGATCGGCGTGGACGACAACCAGACCTTCCTGGGGCAGGTCTACCTCCAGTTCTCGGACTTCCTCGGGGACCGGCGGCTGTTCACGACCTTCGCTTCGATCGAGCAGTTCTCGATGTTCAACGTGACCTACCTGAACCTGTCGAACCGGCTTCAGTGGCAGGTGTCGCTGTTCGACGACCGCGCCTTCTATGTCGGTTATGACTACCGCTACGGCTACTACGAGCGTGGGCGGTCCTTCTTCCAGCAGACGGGAGCCATCTTTTCGATCTCGTACCCGTGGAGCTTCTACCGGCGCTTCGAGCTGGGTGCCGGCTACATCCGTCGCAAGCTGGACTATCAGGCGTACGCGCGCGACAGCGACTTCAATCTGCTGTTCGATGACTTCGGCCGGCCGATCCCGATCGTCAGCCCGCGCGAGGACGACTATCCGGTAGTCCAGGCCGCTCTGGTCGGGGACACGACCGTGTTCGGGCCGGCAGGACCCTCGAGCGGTCACCGCTACCGGTTGTCGGCCGAGTACGCGCCAGACCTCGAGACCTCGGGCGTCTTGACCCAGACGATGCAACTGGACGCGCGCAAGTACTTCCCGCTCACCCGGCGCAGTGTCTTCGCGACCCGGTTGTTCGCCAGCGTGAGAACGGGGAACTTCCCCAACCCGGTCTACTTCGGCGGCCTGGACACGGTACGGGGGGTCGACTTCCGCGACATGGTCGGCGACCACGGTTTCTTCACCAATCTCGAGCTGCGCTTTCCGCTGATCGACTTCTTCGTGACACCCATCTGGACCTTCCAGGGCATCCAGGGGCGGTTCTTCCTCGACATCGCAGGCGCCTACTTCGACGGCATCCAGGACTTCGAGATTTGGGACTCCGAGAACAGCCGGCTGGACGATGCGATCGCCGCCTACGGCTTCGGACTCACGGTGAGGATGCTCGGCGTCGATCTGCACTGGGACTTCGCGACCCAGTGGGACCTCAAGGAGTCGGGCGACAGCCGTACGACGTTCTGGATCGGCCAGCGCTTCTGAAGAAGACCGGCCGGGGCGGGCATCGATCGGCCTAGTTGCGGATGCCTGAAGGCCAACTCTCGCTGTTTGGCGATGGTGCCCTGGCGGCCGCCGCGCGAGAGTCCAAGCTCGAATCGAGGCGGCGCCGAGGAGGCAGCGGAGCGGGCCTGCGAGCGGCGGTGCTCGGATCGGGAAGCGGAGGCAACGCGACGATCGTGGAGAGCGCCGACGGCTGCCTGCTGCTGGATGCCGGGTTCTCGTGCCGGGAGCTGGAGCGAAGGCTGGAGATGGTCGGCCGCTTAGCGGCCGACGTGGACGCGGTGCTCCTGACCCACGAGCACAATGACCACAGTCGGGGCGCCAGCCGCTTTGCTCGCCGCCACCAGGTTCCCGTCTACGGAACCCGCGGCACGTATCGTGACCCCGAGTTGGGCGGCCTGGGCACCCTCGCCCGGCCGATGGGGCCCGGCGTTCCGCTCACCATGGCGGGATTCCGGATCAAGGTGTTCCCGGTGTCCCATGACGCGCGGGAGCCGGTCGGCATCGTCGTCGAAAGCAGCGGCGGATACCGCCTGGGGCTCGTGACCGATCTGGGTCGCCGAACCGCGGAAGCCTGGCGGAGCCTCCGGGATCTCGACGTTCTGCTGCTCGAGTCGAATCACGATCTCGACATGCTGCGCACGGGACCATACCCTTGGCGCCTGAAGGAGCGAGTGGCGTCGGCGCGGGGACACCTCAGCAACGAGGAAGCCGCGGCCGGCCTCGACGAGCTCCTGTCGGATCGCTTGTCGTGGGTCGTCCTGTGCCATCTGTCGCAAACCAACAACTCGCCCGCGTTTGCCGCCGCGGCGGTGCAGCCGGTGCTCGATCGCCGGTGTTCACGCGCGAAGCTCGTGGTGGCCGAACAGCATCGGCCGGGGCCCTGGTTGGACGTCGGCGCCGGAAGTGGATGGCACAGGGGAGGTTGAGTTGACGCCTGACGGAAAGCGCTTCGTGGCGCGGGTGCTTGTCTATCCGCGTGCTGAGGTTCTCGACCCCCAAGGGCGGGCAATCGAAGGCGCGCTCGAGCGAATCGGCTTCGACGGTGTGCAGCGCATCCGGGCCGGCAAGAGCTTCGAGGTCGCTCTTCGCGCGGCGAGCAGCACCGAGGCCTCGGAAGCGGTCGATCGCATGTGCCGCCAACTGCTCGCGAACCCCATCGTCGAGGACTACAGCGTGGAGTGGATCCGGGCGTGAAGTGCGGGATCGTCGTCTTTCCCGGCAGCAACTGCGATCACGACGTCTACCACGTGCTCGGGCATGTGCTCGAGCAGGAGACGGTCTTCCTCTGGCACCAGAAGACCTCTCTTGACGGATGCGAGCTGATCGTCCTCCCGGGTGGATTCTCCTACGGCGACTACCTTCGCGCCGGGTCGATGGCGGCGCACTCGCCGATCATGGCCGCCGTGCGGCGGCACGCCGAAGCGGGAGGCCGGGTGCTCGGCATCTGCAACGGCTTCCAGATGCTCCTCGAGGCGGGCCTGCTTCCAGGCGCGATGCGGAGGAATCGTGACCTCCGGTTCTTGAGCGTCGACGTGCACCTGAGGGTCGAGCGCGACGACCTGGTGTACTGCTCGGGATACCGCCGGGGCGAGGTGCTGCGCATGCCCATTGCCCATGCCGAGGGCAACTACGTCGACACCGACGAGGCCCTGGATGATCTGGAACAGAGCGGGCAGGTGGTCTTCAGATACGTGGATTCCGAAGGAAACCTGGCGACCGGGGCCAACCTGAACGGATCGAAGCGGTCGATCGCCGGCGTGTGCAGCGCGGAAGGCAACGTGCTCGGGCTGATGCCCCATCCTGAGCGCTGCGCCGAGGACCTGCTGGGCAACGGCGACGGTCTCGCGCTGCTGGCCGGAGCGGTTCAGGCCGGTGGTGGGGCGGAGCTGACGGCGGCGGTCGCCGGGTAAAGGTCATGACGGCGCCTGATTCCCTCGCCGGCGAGCCTGTGGTGGATGCCGGGCTCGCGTCGGAACACGGCCTGACGACAGAGGAGTACGGCGGTCTCTGCGACCTTCTGGGACGTGTTCCGACGTACACCGAACTGGGGATCGCGTCGGCGCTCTACTCGGAACACTGCTCGTACAAGTCGTCGAAGATCCACCTGCGCCGGTTCCCGACGCGGAGTCGCCGGGTCGTTCACGGGCCTGGTGAGAACGCCGGAGTCGTCGACATCGGCCATGGCTGGGTCGCGGCCTTCAAGATGGAGAGCCACAACCACCCGAGCTTCATCGAGCCCTACCAGGGTGCTGCCACGGGTGTCGGCGGCATCCTGCGCGATGTCTTCACCATGGGCGCGCGTCCGATCGCCTGTCTCGATTCCCTGCGCTTCGGAGACATCGACGGCGAGCGCGGCGCCCGCATGCGGCACCTCGTCGACGGGGTCGTGAGGGGTATCGGTGACTACGGCAACTGCGTTGGCATTCCAACGGTCGGTGGCGAGACCGGCTTCCACAGTTCTTACAACGGCAACATCCTGGTCAACGCGTTCGCGCTCGGCGTCTGTCGTCGCGAGCGCATCTTTACGGCGGTCGCTTCGGGCGCCGGGAACCCGATCCTCTACGCCGGCAGCCGAACGGGTCGGGACGGCATTCATGGCGCGACGATGGCCTCGGAGGCCTTCGACAGCGAGAGCGAGGCCAAGCGGCCGACGGTTCAGGTCGGTGATCCGTTCACCGAGAAGGTGCTGCTTGAAGCGAGCCTCGAGGCGATGCGAAGCGGGGTGGTGCTCGGAGTGCAGGACATGGGAGCCGCCGGACTGACCAGCTCCTGCTTCGAGATGGCGGCGCGCGGTGGTGCGGGGGTGGAGATCGATCTCGACCTCGTGCCGCTGCGTGAAGCGTCCCTGAGCCCGTACGAGATCATGCTCTCGGAGTCTCAGGAGCGGATGGTGTTCGTCACGCAGAAGGGGCAGGAAGAGACCGTCGCCTCGATCCTCTCCCGCTGGGGTCTTCAGGCACGGACGATCGGTCGGGTGACGGACGACGGACGAGCCCGGCTGACCCTTGGTGGTCGAACGGTGGCGGACATGCCAGTCGAGCCGCTGGTGGACGGAGCGCCCGTCTACGACCGGCCTGCCCAGCCGCCGGCCGATCTGGCCAGGCGTCAGGAGGACGTGCAGCCCGAGGTGCCCGACGATCCGCTCGACGCGCTCAAGCGTCTGCTGGGGACTCCCGAACTTGGGGACAAGGAGTGGATTTTCCGACAGTACGACTCGACCGTGCGCTCGAACACGATCGTCGGCCCGGGTTCGGACGCGGCGGTTCTGCGGCTCAAGGGCACACCGTCGGCGCTTGCGCTGACCTCGGACGTGAACCCTTCGTACTGCTGGCTCGATCCGAGGCGCGGTGGTCGGCAGGCGGTGGCGGAGGCAGCGCGCAACCTGGCAACCGTGGGCGCCGAGCCCGTGGGCATGACGAACTGCCTGAACTTCGGCTCGCCGGAGAATCCCGAGATCGCGTGGCAGCTTCGGGAGTGCATCTCCGGGATGGCCGATGCGTGCCGGGCCTTCGATGTGCCTGTGATCTCGGGCAACGTGTCCCTCTACAACGAGACCGAGGGCGAGGCCGTGCGGCCGACACCCACGGTGGCGATGGTCGGTGTGATCGACGAGCTGATGGAACTGCGCGTGGACGGTGAACTGAACCGCCCACTTGGCTGCGGCTTCTGGCGCCGGGGGGATCGCGTGCTGCTGCTTGGCAGCAGTGGCGACGAGTTCGGCGGCTCTGCCTACCAGCGACTGCTCTACGGTGTCGAGGCGGGGCGCCCGCCCGCCGTCGATCTTGGGGCGGAGGCTGCCCTCTGCGCCCTGCTGCGCCGGGCGCGACGGTCGGGCTGGCTGAGCGGCTGTCACGATCTCGCGGAGGGTGGGTTGATCGTGGCACTGGCCGAGTGCGCCATGGCCTGGGGCCTCGGCATGCGTGGATCCTTCGACGGAGGTCCGCTGAGTCTCTTCTCCGAAGGGCAGGGGAGAGCGATCGTCACGGCCTCGCCGGCCCGGGTTGATGAGGTGCTCGGTTCGGCGGAAGCGCTCGGCGTTGCCGCCTCCGACATCGGCGAGGTGGGCGGTGACCGCCTCGTGCTCGGTTTTGACGGTGGCGCGGTCGACAGCCCGGTCGACGAGCTGCGGGCTGTCTGGACCGAAGCCCTTCCCCGGGCGGTGGGCTAACCTAGATCCATGTGCGGGATCTTCGGTATTGAGGGGGCTCCGGACGCGGCGAACCTCACTTACCTGGGCCTCTACGCGGAGCAGCACCGTGGCCAGGAAAGCGCCGGGATCGTGTCGTGGGACGGAGAGCAGCTCCATGCCGAGCGAGGCATGGGGAAGGTCGCCGAGATCTTCGACGCGAACAAACTCACCGGACTGCCGGGTGAGCGGGCGATTGGCCATACGCGCTACTCGACGGCCGGTTCGAGCGTCATCGCCAACGCTCAGCCGATCGTCGTCATGACCTCGATGGGGCCGCTCGGAATCGTCCACAACGGCAATCTGGTCAGCGCGATGGCCACACGTACCGAGTTGGAGGCGGCGGGCTCGATCTTCCAGACCACGAGCGACTCCGAGGTCTTCCTTCACCTGATGGCCACCCGTCCCCACGAGGAGATCGTCGAGTCTCTGCTGCGGGTTCTGGGAGACGTGAGGGGGGCCTATTCGCTCCTGCTCATCAGCCGCCAGGGGCTCATCGCTGCCCGGGACCCCTATGGCTTCAGACCGTTGATCCTGGGAGACCTCGACGGGCAACCGTGCTTCGCTTCGGAGAGTTGCGCCTTCGACCTGCTCGAGGCGCGGCTGCTTCGGGAACTCGATCGTGGCGAGGTGGTGCTGGCGCGCGGAGATCGCATCGAGAGCTATCGACTGCCGCCGGTTTCCAGGGCGGCGCGTTGCATCTTCGAGCACGTCTACTTCGCGCGCCCGGACAGCGAGGTGTTCTCGGACACGGTGGCCCAGTCGCGCCTGAAGATGGGGGCTCGTCTGGCCCGGGAATCACCGGTCGAGGCGGACCTGGTCGTGCCGGTGCCGGACAGCGGCCTCTACGGAGCGCTCGGCTACAGCCGGGCTGCCGGAACGCCGATCGAATTGGGTTTGATCCGGAACCACTACATCGGCAGGACCTTCATCGAGCCTCAGCAGTCCATCCGGCACTTCGGCGTCAAGGTGAAGCTGAATCCGGTCCGGGATCTGATTGCCGGCAAGCGGATCGTGCTGGTGGACGACTCGATCGTGCGCGGCACGACGTCGCGCAAGATCGTCAACATGGTTCGCGAGGCCGGAGCCTCCCAGGTCCACGTCCGCATCACGTCGCCGCCGACCGCCTTCTCGTGCATCTACGGCATCGATACGCCGACGCGCGGCGAACTGATCGCGTCGGATCACTCACTGGAGGAGATTCGGCGCTTCATCCGGGCCGACAGCCTTGCCTACCTCTCGCTCGAAGGACTGCTCGACTGTGTTTCCGGTCGCCCGGACACGTACTGTACGGCCTGCTGGACGGGTGAGTATCCGGTACCGGGCGAAGCTCACGACGAGACCCAGGCGGAGCTCTTCCCGCTCCGCCTGGAAGCCGGGTAGTGAAGCAAGCAGACGCCTACCGCGACGCTGGAGTCGATCTGGCGGCTCAGGATCGAGCGCTGGCCGGCATCGGGGGTCTGGTGAAGTCGACATTCACGGAAGGTGTTCTGAGTGGTATGGGCGCTTTCGGCGGCCTGTTCGCGCTGCCGGAATCCCTCCGACGACCGGTGCTCGTGGCTTCGGCGGACGGCGTCGGCACGAAGCTCTCTGTCGCGCGAATGGCCGGCGACTTCGGCACCGTAGGCGCCGACCTCGTGAATCACTGTGTCAACGACATCCTGGTGCAGGGCGCAACCCCACTGTTCTTTCTCGACTATGTCGGCGCGGGCAAGCTCGATGGCGGGCCCATGAGGTCCCTGCTCCAGGGCGTTGCGGAGGCCTGCATCGACAACGGTTGCGCCCTCCTCGGGGGGGAGACGGCCGAAATGCCGGGCTTCTACCAGCCCGGCGACTACGAGCTGGTGGGCTTCATCGTCGGCGCCGTGGAGCGGGGAGAGATCCTCGATGGTTCCGCCGTCCGGGCAGGCGATGCGTTGATTGGACTCGCATCGGCGGGTCTTCACACCAACGGCTTTTCCCTGGCCCGTCGCGCATTCTTCGACCTGGGCGGTCTCAACCTGGCTTCCCGGCTGCCGCGGTCGGACCGTACCGTGCGGGATGCTCTCCTGGCCCCCCATCTCTCGTATCTGCGTCCGCTCAAGCCGCTGCTCGGCGATCCGCGTTTGCACGCCATGGCCCACATCACGGGAGGGGGACTGACGGACAACCTCCCACGCGTTCTTCCCCAGGGTCTGGGCGCCGTAGTGGACGTAGGTGGCTGGCGGGTGCCGGAGGAGTTCACTGCCATCCAGAGGCTGGCGGACGTGCAAACGGAGGAGATGTACCGGGTCTTCAACATGGGAGTTGGGATGGTCGTGGTCGTTGACCCATCCGCCGCCGCCGATCTGATCGCCGAACTCGAGGCGGCCGGGGGGCAGGTGTTCCTTCTGGGTTCGGTGCAGGCCGGAGAGGGTGTCTCGTATGGGGGTCTCGTGCTGTCGGAGCCACGTCGGGCCTCGTCGAGTCCGCCGTGACCGCATCGAAGACACCGATCGCTGTTCTCATCTCGGGGCGCGGCAGCAATTTCGAGGCGCTCCATCGGGCGACGCGGGAACAGAGGCTGCCTGCCGAGATCGTTCTCGTCCTGAGCAATATTCCCTCCGCGGCGGGCCTTGAGCACGCTCGCTCCCTGGGGCTGCCGACGGCGGTCGTTCCCAGCCGCGGAGCCGGCTCGCGAGCCGCTCACGAGGCCCTGGTCAGAGAGGAGATCGAGCGGGCCGGCGCGGAGTGGATTTGCCTGGCCGGCTACATGCGGTTGCTCAGTGCGGAGTTCGTGGCCGAGTTCGAGAACAGGATCCTCAACATCCACCCCAGCCTGCTGCCGTCCTTCGCGGGTCTGGATGTCCAGCAGGCCGCCCTCGACCACGGCGTTCGCGTGAGCGGCTGCACGGTGCACTTCGTCGACGCCGGTCTGGACAGCGGCCCGATCGTCGGCCAACGCGCGGTACCCGTGCGAAGCGGTGACGACGCCGCGTCCCTGGCGGCGCGCATTCTCCGTGAGGAACACCAGCTCTATGCAGAGGCGCTCCGGCGTCTCCTCGTCGAGGAGTGGCGGATCGACGGGCGGAGAGTCCTCTTCGGTCCGGCCGGTGGGGAGACCGGGGAAGCCCAGCCGGGCTAAACCCCCGGGGACTTGACAGAGCCGCGGAGGCCGCACTAGAGTTCTCGCTTCGCTCAGCGGAACGCGGACGGCAGTCCACGGCGTGACGCGGGCAGGTCGCAACGAGCGGCGTTTGGCGCGGCTCGGCCCAGGGGGGCGCGCGGCCGGCAATGGCCGGTTCTTTGAAAACTGAATAGAGGAAGTAGTCCGCGTCGATTCCCCGGCGGCCACGGCGGCCGTCGGAGATGATGTCCGACAAGGACAAGACGAGCACTCCGGAACTCGCTTCCGGAGGCGACCAATGCCGAAGTAACGGCGCTGGGCTTCCGCGACTTCGTCACGGGGGCCGGGCGCATGCAGGATTCAACTGGAGAGTTTGATCCTGGCTCAGAATGAACGCTGGC
>WTGL01000231.1:3958-22446 GCA_011523565.1 Acidobacteriota bacterium | reverse complement strand
CAGGCAGTAGCAGCAGCCGGTCCCCATGGTGAGGAGGAGGGCGCGGCGCCGCGCCGGGCTGCGCCACCAGCCGAAGACCGCGGCCACTCCGCTCTCCCCGCCCACGCCGCCCGCCCATCTCCGCGCCGCGGGAATCGCGACGAGCAGCACCGCGGCGGCGATCAGGGACCGCGTCCCCGCCACCTGCCACGCATCGAGCTGCGTTGCCTTGACCGCGGCGCCGCCGGTCGAGAACAGGATGCCGGCGACGATCGCCTGGACCGCAGCAGCCGAACGGATCGTCATCTGGAGCGGCTCGCTGACAAGGCTGTATCGTAGTCTGCGTGAACCAACGAATTGACAAGAGTCTGGCGGATTGCTTCGCCGAGTTCCGCGCGATCTGCGCCGCGCAACGTTACGAGTTGAAGGCGCCCGAGCGGTGCAACCGCGGGAACGAGTTCGCCTCGATGCTGCACTCGGAAGCAGCTTGCCGGAAGCCCGGCAAGCGACCACACGCAGGTTAGCCCGACGTCCGGTCAAGACGGCTCTCCAGGCACGGCAGTTGCACTACCAGCGATACGTCGTTCCGCCGGCCCGCCCAGACCAAACGACCGTGACCTCCCGATGACACCGAGCGACCCCCAGCGAGGACCGGCTGGGCTCTTCGTGCTGTTGCTGTTGATCGCAGCCGCGGCGCTGCCGGCTCAGCCCAACCAGACCTTCATCGACACGATCGACGTCCAGGTGGTCGAGGTCGACGTCGTCGTCACCGACAGGAAGGGGCGTCCGATCAAGGGGCTGGCACGCGAGGACTTCGAGCTCTCCGTGGACGGCCGGCCGGTCGAGATCACGAACTTCTACGAGTCGGCGATCTACGTGGAGGAACGGACCGGGCGTCGAAAGAAGGAGCGCCCCATCGTCCGCAGCGAAGGTGCCTCGGGCACTGCGGACGAGGGCTCGCTCACCGTCGTCTTCTACCTGGACGACCCGAACATCTATCCGTCTCACCGCACCCGGCTGCTGCGACGGCTGGAAGCAGCGGTCGAACCGTGGCGGGCCATGAACGCGAGCTTCATGCTCGCGCGGTTCGTCTACCGGCTCGAAGTGCTCGTTCCGCCGACGGGCGACCTGAACGCGATCCTGGAAGGGGCCGCGAGCGTTCCCAAGGCGGCGACGCGCGCGATCCAGAACGGGGACGGCGCCCGCCGCTTCGCGATCCGGAGCCTGATCGACAGCGACGAGTTCTGCAGGATGACGCCCTTCTGCCGTCCCTGTGAGGACAACTGGGGCGAGCTGCTGTCCCTGGCGAGGCAGTACGCGGACAACCAGGCGACGAACGCGGCGATTGCGGTGGACGGTCTTGCCGATCTGGTCACGACGCTGTCGGGCGTGCCGGGCAAGAAGGCTGTCGTGTACATCACCGACGGTCTGCCCCAACGGCCGGGCATCTCCGTTCTCGACTTCCTGGGCAACGAGCTTTGCAGGGACCTGAGGCCCACAGCGACCTCGGAAACGATGTCGGAGATGGTGCAGTACGACGAAAGCCGCCGGTTCAACCGGATCTCCGCCCATGCCAACGCCAACCGGGTCACGTTCTACGGCGTGGATGCGGCCGGCCTGAGGAGCGCAAGTCCCGACATCTCGCTGGACAACCCCAGTCGGGCTCCTTCCTTCCGCAACGTCGGCCTCCGGTCGACGAACGCACAGAGCGGCTTGTACCTGCTGGCCAACGAGACCGGCGGCAAGGCCCTGATCAACGCGAACGACCTGTCGATTCTCCTCGACGACATGACCGGTCAACTCTCGGCCTCCTACTCCCTCGGTTTCGTCCCCGAGGTGCGCAAGCTGGGCGAGGTGCGGCAGGTTTCCGTGCTGCTCGCGCCCGGCGCCGACAAGGGGCGGAGGATCGAGCATCGGCGCACCTACCGCGACAAGTCGCTGGACGAGCGGCTTGCCGAGCGCCTTCTCTCGGTCGCCTACCTGGGCAACCCCGAGAACCCGCTCGGAGCGAAGCTCGAGTTCGGCGCTACGAAGCTCCTGGAGAAGAAGACCCATGAGTTGACGGTCGGCGTCAACGTACCGGCGGAGTCCGTCGTGACCTTGCCCGGGAAGGACGGCGCGTCGCCGAATGTGAGCGCTCAGCTCCGCCTCTGGCTGGTCGCCGTCGAGGACGAGAAGGGGACGCGAACCACCGTGCGGCAGAAGACGATCGCCGTCGGCGGCGAGACCGGTGTCGAGGCCGTGGACGGGAGTTTCCGAGTCGAAGTGGCGATGAACCTGCCAGAGGGCGCGTTCCAGGTCGCCGTCGGCCTCCGCGACGAAACGACGGGGGTGACCTCCCTCATCCGTCAGCCGGTGACTGTTCCGAATGGGGCTGCCGTGAACTGAAACCGGCTTGCCACCCTGGTCTCCCGTCCCTCAACGACACTCCCGCGTCCGAACTCGTAGGACCCGCCCATGCCCGTACCCGTACCACCTCTGAAACAGGCTGAACTGCCGAAGCGCAAGACGGCGCTTCTGAAGATGATGGGCCCGGGCATCGTCATGGCCGGAATCGCGATCGGCTCCGGCGAGCTGATCATGTGGCCGTGGATCACATCGATCGTTGGAGCGGAGCTCATCTGGGCGGCGGCGAGTGGACCGCCATCGTCTTCGCCGTGATCGCGGCAATCCTCTTCGGGCCCAAGATCATCTACACCGCGGTCGAACGTTGCATCATGGGGCTCGTCGCCATCATCGTGGTGGGTCTGATCTACGTCGTCTGGGAGATCGGATCGGCGGATCTCTTCGGTGACATGTGGCGCGGCCTCCTGAATGTGGGGCGTTTCCCGGACTTCCCCGTTGAGATCCCGCCGGTCGACGGCGAAGCACGTCCGCCATTCGCTTTCAGCCAGTTCTTCGGCGCGCTCGTCTTCGCGGGATTGGGCGGTCTCGGCAATCTCTACTACGCGTACTACCTGCGCGAAAAGAAGGTCGGCATGGGGCAGCGCATGCCGCCCCTCATGAGCCCGACACACAAGCACGAGGTCAAGGAGATAGACGCCGGCTACGTCTATCCCGAGTCGGAGGAGAACCACCGGCGTTTCCGGGGGGGATTATATCCCAAAGTCACACGGCCTTCAGGCTTCCTCTTTCTCCACATCGTAGAACCAAGCGGCTTCTTCAACCTTCCCTGCCTCTTCTATTCTCTTCGGCAGGTCGCCAACCTTGGCGAGAATATCCAAAAGGTCTGAGCCGTCTATATGATTAGCATATGATTGGACATCAAGCCTCACAAGAGCATCAACGCGGTGCCCTGTTTCGTTCTCGACCAACGGAATCCTCAAGAGGATCATATCTTGGTCAACGCCAATCCTTGAGCCTGCAATGAACTTCGCGTCTGCTATCCTCATTCCTCAGTCTCCACTCGTACAGTCTCCATCACCTTGCTAGCCAGTTCATCCGGCGTAGCGTTGATCCTCACCCGTTCCTCTAGCTCCGCCTTCGACGGCTGATAGCTCGACGGCTTGACGCGGACGGTGCGCGGCCCCGGACTGCCTATAGTCTGCGGCCTGCGCCTGCGCTTCTTGCCCTTCGTCACCATGTAGCCTCCTTGACAGCCACGCTAAGACGCCCTAGTGTCGGCAGCATGAGCTTGTTCAAGGAGCCGAGCGGCAAAGTCTCAATGACCCGTGTGACCTCTGCGGTCTGTGTGGGCTTCGCTGGAGTACTAGCTTGGACCGCCAGCGATCCAGACAGGTCTGTTGACCCAAACCTCATTCTGTACTTTCTTGCTGCGGGGACAGTGCCGAAGGTCTTTCAACGTTTCCTAGAGGGGAAAACGCTAGACGGAACAACAACACCAACGGAACCAAAAGGACAGCAGCAAAGAACAGATCAGGAAGAAAGCCCATAACACCAAGTAGTATACAACAGAACACTCTTTAAGTCAAGTTATCGTTTCAGTAACTTAGAGCTTCTCTTCGAGCTTCTGTAGGCGCTCTTCGTGATCTTTCCCCGTCTTCGTGAGATCTCCCACGTGCTCTGCCAGTTCTTTGACGTAGCTTGTTAGTTCGTCCAGCAGGTCTACGACCCTACCTACTTCATGTCCGGTGGTTCCTGCCGAGGATGCAACCGTTCTTAGTATACTGACCGTGAGGAACAGTGAACCAAGGGCGGATGACAATGCCATCTGACGTTGCCACCACCATCTGACATGGCGCTTCTGATTGAGAGCAAGCGGTCGCAAATCTGCTTCGAGCTTGCCGAGAATCTCGGTTAGACCCTCGGTTCCGCCGATCATCTCATGCCCCCACACTTCGGCGTCGATATCTTCTTGGGCCTGTTGCTGTTCAGCCTCCAGAGCCGCTGTTGCCCGCCTGAAGCCTCTCTTCTGGCGCATCAACGCAATGGCGGGCAGGAGTTTCAGGAGCTTGGAGGCTTGCTCCAATAGCATTTTCTCCAAGTCGAGTTCGTCGTCGGCCATCAGGTCTCTCCCGCAGGTCTTGTGAAATCAAGGCAAGGGGCTATTCTTCACGCGCTCCCGAAGGCAGCCCATTGTCCGCAATCAGATCCCTGTATCGGAGCCGCTTGTGCTCCATACCCATGACAAGCTCATGCATCTGGTCAAGAGTATCAAGCTCTCGCTGATTGTGCCTGCCTGAGAACGCCGCCACGGAGCGGTGAAGGTGCTTGTGGCTCATCTTGTGGTACGTACCCACGTAGCCGCGCTTGAGCATGGACCACAGGGACTCAATCCCGTTGGTGTGAACCCGGCCCTTGACGTACTCGCCGACCGAGTGCTTGACAGAATCATGTGCGAACTCGTGCATCTTCCTGTAGGCAACCGCCTCGTCAGTGTAGAGAGTAGCACCCGGACGGACGTGCTCCCGCACGAACCCCTGTAGCGTCTCGGCAGTCGTATCCGGGATTACCTGGGTCACTACCTTCTTCGTCTTGCGGTCCTTGATGCCCACCACGGCCTGCTTGCCGGTCGTGCCACGCCCCTCCAGCTTCTCCCGCTTCGCCTTGGGCATGTTCTTCCGCTTACCGCCTACGAACGTCTCATCGGCCTCTGCCGGACCCTCGAAGAGTTCGGCATCGTTGTGCCCGTATGCCTTGCGGAGCCGGTGAAGAAGATGCCACGCGGACTTCTGAGTGATGCCAAGCTCCCTGTGCATCCGCATACTGGAGACGCCCTTGAGATTCGTCGTCAGTGCGTAGACAGCGATAGCCCACACTCGGTAGCCGAGCTTCGTGCCATGCATGATCGTTCCCGTCTTGAGAGAGAACATCGGCTTCTTCGGGCAATCCCGGCAGCGGTGCGTCATCGTCTTGTGCTTGATGTTCGACTGCACGCTGAACGTACCGCAATGCGGGCAGAACGGACCATCCGGCCAACGCTTCGACTCGAACCACTTACGCGCACGTTCCTCCGTGCTGAACATGTCCGCAACCTCAAAGAACGTCAGTCCGTCGCGGTGCGCCTTTCCCGGTGCTTTGTATCCCGTCATCGCCCTACTCCTCGCCTTCAATGTGACTCTACTGTATCACATAAAGGAGAGAATTTCAATGCCTCAGACAAAGAAAACCCCAAGGTACTGAAAACCTTGGGGTTTATGTGTGGAGGAGCGTGGCTTCAGTCGTCTAACTCTGCCAACACCTTCCCCATGTCTTCCTCTATGGACTGGAGAACGCCTACAAGCGCGGCGTTGTCTACGACGTGCTTGTTGTTGGGATCGTGCATCCGCTCAAGGCTAGAAAACTTCGGCCCCGCAAGCATATGGACATTCTGTTCATGGTGTAGCGGCGCAATCTCCTTGACCAGCGTGTGCGTCCCCCTAACGTAGAAGAGCACGACAGTCACGAGTACGCCGATTACTACCTTCCACAGATGTTGTACAAGCCAGTCCTTCATCTCTTCAAGCCTCACAGTAGTATCGTATAGCCGATGCTCTCGCCAGTCAAGTGCCGTAGGACAGAGCCAGCCCGTCCGGCTTAGGCTCTACGGCTGGTCTGACCAGCCGTAGAGCCTATACCAGCTAAACTCCCGCTATACCCCTACCCCCAAGGCGTTGGGCTATGGAGTCAGCAGGGACGGCTGTAGGACTCCCTTCCTGCGGCTTAAGCTAGGCGAAGCGTACAGCAGCCTTCAGCGGCCCGTCAAGCCCGTGATACCGTGCCGCCCGTCACCGTAGGTGCAGGCCCCGTGTCGGGTCGCCTGCCGAATACAACAGCCCGTACACCGGGTTTGGGGTAGCTCCCCGAACCTGGGCGAATAGGCCGGAACCTCTCGTGCCTGCACCAGACGGTGACAACGGCCCGACGCCAATTCAGGCGTTGCGCCTCACCGGGAGGAGATGTGCGCCTGTCCACCAAACTTGTCACCGTCATCGCCCTAGTTGTCCTCACCATGCCTCTCTCTGCACAAGTCCTTACCTACAAGTACGACGACGGATCGTTTGAACAAGGTGTAGGCAATCGGGGGTATGGGGTGCAGGTCGCTCAACGGTTTGAACTCCAACAGCCCGGAACTATCCGCTGGCTAGAAGCTTGCTTCTGGCGCGGAACTACGGACCCACAACCAGAACACGAATTCACGTTCGACATTCACTCGTCAGACGGAGACACTCCCGGACCTTCGCTACTCCGCAACATGGGGCCTACCGTTCAACAGCGTCTTTCCCGCGACAACCGAGTCTATTGCAATCGCGCTTACTACAGCCACACCGTCCCCGCAGGTGACACTTGGGTTTCTGTTCAGTTTCTCGGCGACGAGGGCATATTGGAAGAGGGCGGCGTAGGAGAAGGCAAGTTCTTGGCTGCTGACACTAGCGGCCCTAGCGCCCGTCTCAACGGTACAAGCAACCGTCAGGTTACGTCAGACGGCAGAGGAGCCTTCGTGTTTGGGGCATGGGGAGATCTGCACTACACGCTCTGGTACTCCCCGCTTGGAATCCGAATCGGCGTAGAACACGGCGGCTCTCAACCTCCACCACCAGACCCCGATCCGCCAGACCAAGACCCTTGTGCTCCGACTACGGACGTGCTCGACCTAGACGGCTACCGAGTCCGCATGTGCTACGTCACCCCTGACGGCGACACAGGACAGGCGAGAGCCGGTGTATGGGCTTCAAGCCAATCGGGTATCCTCTGGTTCTTCGACCGCGAGAATGCCGAAGTGCTGGTGAAGGTACTGGACGGATGCCGCCACAACGACTACCGATGGGTCTTCGTAGCGCCGGTTACAACTCTGGCCTTCCGGCTTCTCGTCACCGCGCCAGACGGGAGGACGTGGAACCACACGAACGAAGCCGGTGCAACCGCTTCAACCAAGAGCGATACGTCCGCATTCAGATGTCAATGAACTTCCTCGTCTAAGGAGAAGAGACTGCCTATGGCTAGCGACCACAGAACCATGTTCCGCCAATACCTGAAAGATCGGCTACTGATCGCCGACATTGAGCGAGTAATAGCGAGCGAACCGACCGACGCCGACAGGCTGCGTACCATCGCCAACAAGTTCAGTTCACTCCTTGAAGTGTCTGCTCAATCCTGCGAAAACTCTCCCGTTCTCGCCGTTCCAAGTGTGCGCGCAGGAAGGCAGGTAGGACGATAACGCCGTCCTCCTCGGCACTCATCGTGCCCCTGCACGCCTCTACTTCCATAGCCACAGGAACCAAGCCCGCGAGCTTGCCTCTATACCTCTCCAAGTCAAGCGCGTATTGGGTTCCTTCCTCAAAGGACACGAGGGACAGGTTCTCCAACACTCTCGTCATCCTGTCTGAGTCGATCTTGTACTCTGTCTTCTCTTCTCGCATTAACCTAAACTCCTTCCACACAGGCGCTTAGGCCGTGTGACTTTGGGATATAATCCCCTTTCCGGGACTGGATGAAGTATGTGTGGGTGGACCAGGTCTTCTGCTTCTGGATCCTCGGCAGCTTCACGATGTTCCTGTTCATCTTCGGCTCGCTCGCCGTCCTGCATCCCGAAGGTCTCGTTCCCAGCCGCGGAAGCCTGGTGTGGGATCTGGCCAAGATGCTGGAACAGACGATGGGCACTTCCGGGCACTACCTGTTCCTGTTCGTCGGCATGGCGGCGCTGTTCAGTTCACAACTGGGAGGCGTGGACGGCGGGAGCCGGATCTTCGCGGACATGCTCCACACCAGCTTCAAGTTCGGGCGGCGGCTCTCCCTGGAGAAGTGGTATCTCGTCCTGGTTGGCGCGACGATTGTCATCGGAACGGCCAGTGTCGCCTTCTTCGAGCGAAGGGGGACGGCGGGACTCGACTTCCTGTTCTACTCGGCCCTAATCGGCGGATTCGCCATGGCGGTCTACGTGCCGCTGCTCCTGTACATGAACCTGACGAAGCTGCCGAAGTCGGCGCGCCCCGGCTGGATCAACATCTTCTTCGTGAGCATCGCTTCGGTCATGTACATCGCGTTCGCGGTGTACACCGTCGCGGAGAAGGTCCTGCGGATGGTGGCCGGCTAGCTATAGCCAGGCCGGCAGGGAGGAGCTACTGCCACACCCTGCTCTCGGCCCAGGGGACGACTTCGGCCCTGGTGCAAACACCGTCCGGCAAGCAGTACGAGTAGGTCCCGGGGGCCAGATCCCTGACGACGAACTCGTCCCCGTCGGTCTGAACCTGGCCCCGGTCAGCTATGGCGGCCAGGGTGTCGCCGACATCGACCAGGGCACCTCCGGGCGTGACCAGCCAGGCCTCCCAGGTGTCCGGTACACGCAGCACGCCGCGATCGGGCGACATCTCCACCTCGATCGGAGCACCATCCCGGACCTCGAACCGCCAGCCGACCATTCCGAGGCCATCAGCCCGGACGACGACGTCCACCACCTCCGCCTCCATCGGCAGCCAGTGCGGAGCGACGCCCGAGCCGTCGGTGTAGCCGTTCGAGTCCACGCGTCGCGTAGCGGCCGGAAAGTGGACGAACGTCTGAGCGCCGGACACGGGTAAACCGCCCGAACGCACGACGATGGACACGGGCCGCAGATCGTCCAGAAGCAGCTCGATGTCCTCGATCCGATCTTCGCTCGCCACCTGAAGCCGCAACTCACGCGAACGGATTTCGCGGTCATCGATCCAGCCCTCGGCAGAGAGGCTGTACTCCCACTCCGGTAGACCGGTGATCTCGAACGTCCCGGAGGAATCGGTCTTTCTGCGCCACGTGGCCGGCATCAGGTGGTCGAGCGGCTCACCCGCCACTTCATCGTTCGCTACCATCCAGACGTACGCGCCTTCCACCGGCTCGAGGAGCTCCGTCGCGACGTTCCTCCGAACGACGCGGCCACTGACCGTGCTTGCGGACAGTTCGATCCGCACTCGCGCAACGCCATCCGAATCGGCCTCAATCTCGAAGTTGCCGGCGTCGTTGACCTCGCGGTCATCGAAACCATCCCAACCGTCCGAGTCCCAACCGCCTTCGCAGGGATCGCAGCCCGGAGCCGGAGTCACCTCGACCGGCCAGAAGCCCTCCCGCGGCAGCAGGCCGTTGAAGCGGCCCTCCTCCCGACTCCGAAAGGAGATTCGTTCGAACCCCCACATGCCACCGAACCAGACCATCGCGTTCTCGAGGGGCTCCCCTCCTCTCTCGATCCGACCGACCAGCGGGACGGCACTCAGTTCGATCGTGTAGTGATCCTGGCCGAAGAGCCGAAGCACCTCCTGGTGCCAGCGGTTGCCTCGACGGTCCTCGACGTGCACCTCGTAGTCGCCAGCTGGCAAACCACGCCAAACGAAGGAACCATCGTTCCGCCGTTCCGCGAACTCGAAGTCGCGATTCCAGCCCTCGACATCACCGTTGGGCCCGAGCGTCACGGCGAAGACGATCGGCTTCAGGTCGCCGATCTCCAGGACGCTGGGCGCCAGGAAGGAAACGGTCAACAGATTCCCTTCCGCCGATTGGAGCTCTCCCAGGTCGATCCGGTCGTTCAGCGATCCGATAGGCACCGGCCAACTATCACCGTCGGAGCCGGCCAGTCTGAGTTCGTAGGCCCCCGGTGACAGACCTTCGAACATGAAGACGCCGCCGGTGTCGGTCCAGGAGGACCACCAGAATGCCCCATAGGCATCCCGTTGCCTCATCCCGAACCTGTGGCTCGACGCGTCCTTCGAGCCCATGCTCCCCGTGACGACTGCCCCACGAACCGGCTCGATCAGTCCCAGATCCGTATCGGCCGCAACGGTCACTCCAGACCGCAAGACGGGCAGGAAGACGCCCAGGCGGACGCGCAGGTCCACCGTTTCGTCCCTGGCGAACGGACAGGCGATCTGCACCTCGCGCCGTTCAGGCTGACGGTCAACCTCGCAGGGACCTCCATGGATCCCCTGTTCGAGCCGCACCCCGCCATTGCCGACCCGGCCGGCGATCCAGACCTGGCCGGTCCGCAGGAGGTCGACTCCCCGGTCCGTACCGTCGACGGCGAATCGCACCAACCCCTCGGGAACCAGGGTGAGCGACACCTCCTCGTCCTCCGGGGCGCTGTAAGCCGCGGAACTCCACCAACCCTCCGACCGCGCCGATGCGAACCACCCGGATCGCGACGCAAGCGCCGGAACGGCGAACTGAAACGTCTGCTCCTCCGCCGCCGCCTCAATCGTGTACGAAGCGACCGGCTCCCGCGTCGATGCTTCGGTGAACTCGATCGTCACATCGCCGGACGGCGCTTCGTCGCGGGACGCGATGACGTCCAAGCGAACCGTCAGTTCGACTTCGTCCGCGGCCTGGGCCTGGGCCACGGAGTTCGCCGCAACCACCGTAAAGGCGAGGATGGTCAGCGCCACTGCGATCAGGGACTGTCTGCCTGGAGCGCGGCACTTCATCCTCACATTCCGCCAGAACGATTCTACGGTTTACGACGGAGCAGGACCGGGCCGGAGACCGATGCCGGCGTGACCAGCATGCCAGAGGTGTATCGCGTGATGTGCACTGGAATCGTGTACACTACGTCCTCGTGTACACTGCAGTGCCAAGGAAGAAGCGTGAGAAACATCACCCTGAGTGCTGATGAGAAGCTGATCGACGCGGCTCG
The DNA here is from genome assembly GCA_011523565.1 of Acidobacteriota bacterium. Classification (GTDB taxonomy): domain Bacteria; phylum Acidobacteriota; class Thermoanaerobaculia; order Multivoradales; family Multivoraceae; genus Multivorans. Next base: position 11,438 of record WTGL01000231.1, on the reverse strand, counting down.
CGAAGAAGCCCGGCGAAGAAGGACCACGCTGAACGCGGAGTTCCGTGCCTGGCTGGGCCAGTACGCCCGCAGCCAGCAGGGCGCACGCCGGGTCAGGGAGTACGGCCGACTCATGGACGCGATGGCCGAGGTTTCGAGCGGTCGGCGGTTCTCGCGGGATGAGATGAATGCCCGCTGACTTCTTCCTCGACACCAACATCTTCGTCTACACCTTCGATCGACGCGACCGGCAAAAGCAAGCCAGGGCACGCGGTCTCGTGGAGCGAGCACTGGGGACCGGCGACGGAGTGGTCAGTTCCCAGGTCGTGCAGGAGTTCCTGAGCGTCGCCCTACGGAAGTTCGAGCGCCCTCTCTCGAACGAACAGGCGCTTCGCTACCTGCGTGAGGTGCTGGATCCGCTCTGCTCCGTCTTCCCCAACATCTCCCTCTACGAAACGGCGCTCTCGCTCCACCGCCGGTGGCGATTCAACTTCTACGATGCGCTGATCGTCGCGGCGGCTCTGGAGTCGAACTGCAAGGTGCTCTACAGCGAAGACCTCCAGGACGGCCAGGAGATCGAATCGCTGACCGTGTCCAACCCATTCTGACCGCTGGCAGGGGCTTCCGCCGCCGAAACCGGCGTCAGCTACCCAACGGCGACGTCAGTTCGTTCACTCGCCGCTCGAGCCGCGCAGCCAGATCGGGTTCTGAGGCATTCTCCTCGACCAGCCGCACCAGGGAGCTGCCGACGACGACGCCGTGGGCGACCCGGGCCACTTCCCTGACCTGTTCGGGGGTCGAGATGCCGAAACCGACCGCGACCGGCAGGCGCACCCGGCGGCGCACGCGCTTGACTTCCCGCGCCAGGGTGGGGAGCAGGTCATCGCGCTCGCCCGTCACGTCGGAGCGGGCGGTGTAGTAGACGAAACCGTTCGACGCCGCCGCGGCTCGGTCGATGCGTTCCCGGGTGCTGGTGGCAGCGATCAGGTAGATCGAGTCCACGCCTCGGTCGCTGAGCGCCGGCTGCAGTTCGCGCAGGCCCTCGTCCGGAGGCAGATCGACGCAGAGCACCCCGTCGACGCCGCTGTCGGCGGCCTGGGCCGCGAACGCCTCGACGCCTCGGGCGTGAACCGGGTTGTAGTACGTGAAGAGGACGATCGGCACCCCGAGTTCCCCCCGGTGACGCTCGACGATCCCCAGCACCGCGCTGAGCGACGAGCCGGCTACGAGCGCCCGATGCGAGGCGCGCTGGATCGTCGGCCCGTCGGCGATCGGATCGCTGAAGGCGATCCCGAGCTCGATCACGTCGGCGCCGCCGGCGACCAGGGCGCGCAGCAGGTCGGGAGTGGCATCGAGGGACGGGTCGCCGGCCACCAGAAAGGGGATGAAGGCCGAGCGCTTCTCCCGCGAACAGCGGGAGAAGGCGGCCGCGATCGCGCCGGCACTCGAGTTGCCCTTGCGCAGGAGGTTCATCTGGCTTCTCCGCGTGTGCTCTCCGGCGCCGTGGCCTGGTACTCGAGAACCGACTCGACATCCTTGTCGCCGCGGCCCGAGAGGTTGACGAGAATGACCTGATCGCCATCCATCCCGGGCGCGCGCCGTTCGACTTCGGCGATCGCGTGCGCCGATTCGAGCGCGGGCAGGATGCCCTCCGTCGCCGACAGGAGGTGAAAGGCGTCGATTGCCTCCTGATCGGTCGCCGAGGTGAACTCGATCTGCCCGTGTTCGTGCAGGAACACGTGCTCGGGGCCGACCGCCGGGTAGTCGAGCCCGGCCGACACGGAGTGGGTGCCGACGACCTGGCCCTCCTCGTCCTGAAGCACCAGGGTCCGCGCACCGTGGAGCACCCCCAGCGTGCCGCCCGCGAAGCGCGCCGCGTGATCGCCCAGGTCCGGTCCCCGGCCGCCCGCCTCGACGCCGACCAGCAGCACATCCGGCCGGTCGAGGAACGCGGAGAACAGGCCCATCGCGTTGCTGCCGCCACCGACGCAGGCGACCGCCACGTCCGGATCCGCCGTGCCCGCGAGCCGGCGCAACTGTCGCCGCGCCTCGGCTCCGATCACGCTGTGGAACTGGCGGACCATGCGCGGGTACGGCTCCGGCCCCGTGACCGTGCCGAGCACGTAGTGGGTGTCCGCGAAGCTCGCCACCCAGTCGCGGAACGCCTCGTTGATCGCGTCCTTGAGCGTCTGGCTGCCGGCGTCGACCGCCACCACCTCGGCGCCAAGAAGCTGCATCCGGTAGACGTTCAGGCGCTGGCGCCGCATGTCTTCCTCGCCCATGTAGACGACGCAGTCGAGGCCCAGCAGGGCCGCGGCGGTCGCGGTGGCAACGCCGTGCTGGCCGGCGCCCGTCTCGGCGATGATCCGCGTCTTGCCCATCTCCCTCGCCAGCAGCACCTGGCCCAGGGCGTTGTTGATCTTGTGCGCGCCGGTGTGGAGCAGGTCCTCACGCTTGAGGTAGATGCGCGCGCCGCCGAGGTGCCCGGTCAGTCGCTCGGCGAAGTAGAGCGGCGTCGGGCGACCGACGTAGTGCTCCAGCAGATGGCGAAGCCGCCGCGTGAAGGAACGCTTCCGCCGCAGCCGGTCGTAGGCGCGGCTGAGCTCCTCGAGCGGCGCCATCAGGGTCTCGGGAGCGTAGCGGCCGCCGTAGACCCCGTAGCGGCCGCCCTCGTCCGGCGCCAGGGCCTCGGCGGCGAGGGGTGTTCTTACCTTCATCGTGCTGCTCCCTGTGCCAGGTTGGCGAACAGTCGCTCCAGCTTGACGCGGTCCTTCCTGCCGGGCGAGGCCTCGACACCCGAACAGGTGTCGACGGCGTAGGCGCCGGGTACCGCGGCCGCGACCTGGGCGACGTTGCCGGGGTGGACGCCGCCGGCGATGAACACGCGGCGCGGCCTGCCGCCGGCGGCGGGCGATGAAGCGAGGTCGGCCGCCGCGGCATAGTCCCAACTCTCTCCGGAACCGCCGTACAGGCGGTCGTGAGCGCGGTCGATCAGGATCGCCCAGCAGTCTTCGGCGGGAATCGCGGCGTCCCTCGCGGCGGCGCCGCCGACGCGCCGGACCCGGATCGCCCGGTCGCTGAACTCGGCGACCAGTTCCGGGCTCTCGTCGCCGCTGAACTGGAAGAGGTCCAGGCCGACCCGGCGGTCGACCGTCTCGAGCTCTTCGCGCGTGGGGTTCACGAAGATGCCGACCGCCCGGACGCGGTCGCCGACGGCGCGGCGGATGGCGGCCGCCCGCTCGACGTCGATCCAGCGGGGGCTCGGTCGATAGAAGTTGAGACCGACGAAGTCCGCGCCCAGGTCGACGGCGAGCAGGGCGTCGGCGGGGGTGGTGACGCCGCAGATCTTGACCTTCATCGGGTCACCTCCGAGATGGCCGGCTCACCAAGGAGTTCCGCGAGCGCCGCGCCCGGGTCTCCGGACAGCACGAGCCGCTCACCGATCAGGAACGCGTCGAAGCCGGCTTGCCGCAGTCTCGCCACATCGGCGCCCGAGTGAATGCCCGACTCGGCGACCTTGAGGGCCGGGGCCGGCAGGCGGCCGACGCGTTCGGCGCTGCGTTCCAGGTCGACCTCGAACGTCCGCAGGTCGCGATTGTTGATCCCCACCAGCTCCCACTCCAGCGAGTCGGCGCCTCGCAGCTTCTCGAAATCCGCGTCGTCGTGCGTCTCGATCAGGGGGACGAGGCCCAGGTCACGGGCGAGCCGCGCCAGCCGACGCAGCTCCGGCGGATCGTAGAGCGCCGCGATCAGCAGCACCGCGGAGGCGCCGGCGTCCCGAGCCCAGGCGAGCTGCGCGTCGGAGACGACGAAGTCCTTCGCCACCGCGGGCAGGCCCGAGGCGGCGACGCAGTCGGCGAGTAGCTCGTAGCTGCCGTAGAAGTGATCCGGCTCGACGACGACGGAGAGGCAGGCGGCCCCGGCGGACCGGTAAGTCGCGGCGCGCGCGACCGGATCGAAGCGTCCCCGCAGATCCCCGAGCTTGGGCGAACCCATCTTGATCTCGGCGATCACGGCGCTCCCCCGGCGCTTCGAGATCGCATCGAGGAAGCGACGGCCGGGGGCGTCGGACGCCAATGCGGCCGGAGGGTCGGCTCTCCCGGAGCCGGGCAGGATACCCGCGTTCCCAGGCACGCGCCGGCGACGCTGATCGCAGATCCGCCGCAGGATGTCGGGTACTTCGGACACGACGATCAGCCTCCCCGTCTCAGTCGTCCCAGCCCGTCCAGCCGACCAGTGCCTCGAGCTTCGCGGCCGCCGCTGCCGATCGCTGGACCTCGAACGCGGCCTCTACGCCGGCGGCCAGACCGTCCGCCCGTCCGGCGACGTAGAGAGCGGCGCCGGCGTTAAGACACGTGATGTCGGCAAGCGCTCCGCCGCCGCCGCCGAGCACCCCGCGCATCAGCTCGACGTTCCGCTCGGGATCGCCGCCGACCAGATCCTCCGCCGACGCTTCGGCGATGCCGAAGTCGCCCGGACGGACTTCGTACAGGCTGACCTCGCCGCCCCGGACCTCGGCGACCGAAGTCGTTCCGGTGGTCGTCATCTCGTCCAGTCCGTCGCCGTGAACGACCAGGGCGTGCTCGCTGCCGAGTTCGAGCAGCACCCGCGCGATCGGTTCGACCAGATCGGGCGCGAAGACGCCGATCAACTGCCTCTTCGCCCCAGCCGGATTCGTCAGGGGCCCGAGCACGTTGAAGAGCGTGCGCACACCGAGTTCCTTTCGCACCGGCATGACCTGCGCCATCGCCGGATGCAGCATGGGCGCGAACAGAAACACGATGCCGATCTCGTCCAGGCAACGTCCCAGAGGCTCCGTGTAGCCGGAGAGCCGCACACCCAGCGCGGCCAGCACGTCGGCCGAGCCGGAGCGGCTCGAGACGGCGCGATTGCCGTGCTTCGCCACCCGCGCGCCCCCCGCGGCCGCGACCAGGGCGGCCGCCGTCGAGATGTTGAACGTGCCACGGCCGTCGCCGCCCGTGCCGCAGGTGTCGATCACGCCGGAACTCGTGTGCGCGACGCGCGACGCGCGCGACCGCATCGCCCGGGCGGCGCCAGCGATCTCGCCGACCGACTCGCCCTTGGCCGCCAGGGCGACCATGAACGCGCTCTTCCACACCTCGGAGAGCTCGCCGTCCATCAGGCGGCCGAAGAGCTCCTCCACCGTTGCCGCGGGAAGATCCTCGCCGGCGATGGTCGTCCGCAACAGAGCCGTCAGGTCGAGATCAGTCATCGGTCGCCTCACAAAGGTCGAGGAAGTTCTGAAGTAGACGCGGCCCGGTATCGGTGAGCACCGACTCCGGGTGGAACTGCACGCCCCAGTACGGCAGTTCGCGGTGCCGCATCGCCATGAGGGTGCCGTCCTCGCTCCAGGCCAGCGGTTCCAGTGTCTCGGGCAGGCTGTCCTCTTCGACCGCCAGGGAGTGGTAGCGCGTGGCTACGAAGGGCGACGGCAGACCGGCGAGCACGCCGACTCCGCCGTGGTCGACTTCGGAGGTCTTGCCGTGCATCAGCACGCTGGCCCTGCTCACCGTGCCGCCGAACGCCGACCCCAGCGCCTGGTGCCCGAGGCAGACCCCGAGGAGCGGCACGCCGGGTCGCGCCCGCAGGAGATCGATGCAGACGCCCGCGTCCTCCGGCCGGCCCGGGCCCGGAGACAGGACGATGCCGTCCGGCCGCCGCGCAAGCAGCCCGGGCACGGGCTCGACATCGTTGCGCACCACCTCCAGCTCCGCGCCGATCCCGCCCAGCATCTGGACCAGGTTGTAGGTGAAGGAGTCGTAGTTGTCGATGACGAGGATCATGGGCGACCCTCCAGGTCGCGCGCCAGGGCCACCGCCCGCAAGAGCGCCGCGGCCTTGTCGCGGGTCTCCTGCGCCTCCCGCACCGGATCGGAGTCCGCGACGATGCCGCCCCCGGCGGTGATCGACGCCTCGCCGTCCACCAGCGTCAGGGTGCGGATGGTGATGCAGGCGTCCATGTCCCCGCCGAACGAGAAGTAGCCTACGGAGCCCCCGTACATCCCCCGCGCCTCCGGTTCCAGCTCGTCGATGATCTCCACGGCCCGGATCTTCGGTGCGCCGGAGAGGGTACCCGCCGGGAAGCAGGCCAGCAGGGCGTCGAGGGCCGAACCGGCGCCGTTGCCGGCCGCGGCCGACTGCTCAGCTTCCACCGAGCTGACGATGTGCATGACATCGCTGTAGTACTCGATGCCCATGAAGTCGGCGACCGAAACGCTACCCAGCGACGCCACCCGACCCAGGTCGTTGCGCCCGAGATCGACCAGCATCACGTGTTCGGCGCGCTCCTTCGGGTCGGCCATCAGTTCGTCGGCCAACGCGCGGTCCTCGGCGGCATTGCCGCCGCGCGGACGCGTACCCGCGATCGGCCGCACCTCCAGGCGCCGACCCGTGCGCCGCACCAGCATCTCCGGCGAGGCCCCGATCAGGGACACCTCGGGCGCCTCGAACAGCACCATGTAGGGAGACGGGTTGACCAGCCGCAGCGCACGGTAGAGCGTCGTCGGTGTGACGTCGAGGTCAAGAGTCCACCGGCGGGCCAGGACGACCTGGAAGATGTCGCCGGCGGCGATGTACTCCTTCGCCGCCATCACCGCCCGTCCGTGCTCCTCGTCGCTCAAGGTCGGGGCCGCGGTCTCGGCTTTCGCCCCCAGGTCCTCAACCCGCGCCGCCGCCGCCTCGCCCCGATTCTCGAGCACAGCCTGCAACTCGTCGAGCCGCGCCTCGGCCTCGGCCGCCGTGGTTTCGCCCACGATCTCGTTCGCCACCGCGACGATCCGCTGGCGGGCGTGGTCGAACACCAGCACATCGTCGAACCGGGCCAGGATCGCGATCGGCAGACCGAACGGGTCCGGCGGCCGGCCGGCAGCATGGTCGACGAGGCACGGCTCGACGAGCCGGATCGCGTCGAAACCGAAGGCACCGATCCAGCCGCCTCCGAACGGCAGCGGCGGCGTCGATTCCGCGACGACACCATCGAGCAGGCGCCGCAGCTTCGGCAACGGATCGCCGGGGTCGATCTCGATGCCGCCGCCATTGCGGAGGTCCTCGGTCTCCAGCCGGTCGAGGTACACCCGGCAGACCTGCGAGGGGCTCGCGCCGAGGAAGCTGTACCGCGAGACGTGCTCGCCGCCGGTGATGCTCTCCAGCAGGAAGCGCCGGGCCCCGGCGTCGCCCGCCGCGGCCGCGGTGAGCTTGCGGTAGACGCCGAGCGGCGTCGACGTATCGGCCAGAAACTCCCGCGTGTGGGCGATGGCGGCGGCAGGGCCACTCACGACGGCGAGCCTCCCGCGCCGCGATGGCGGCGGCCCAACTCGGCAGCCACGTCGCCGAGTTCGACGCCGGTCGCCTGCAGCAACACGAGCAGGTGGTAGGCGAGATCGGCGGCCTCGGCCGCGAGGTCACCGCGGCGTTCGGCGGACTCCGGCTCGGCGTCCGCGCGGACCCCGGCGATCACGGTCTCCCCCGCCTCCTCCGCCACC
>WTGL01000231.1:0-3948 GCA_011523565.1 Acidobacteriota bacterium | reverse complement strand
TTGCGGGCGATCCGGTCCACGCCCTGCTCGAGCAGGCGCGCGGTGTAGCTCTCCTCGGACGACGCGGACGCCCGCTCGGCGAGCACCCGCCGCAGCCAGCCGAGCTCGAACTCGGCCACGTTCGGTTCGAAGCAGCTCCGCGTGTAGAGGTGGCAGGCCGGCCCCGCCGGTAGCGCCCTTACCAGCAGAGCGTCCCGGTCACAGTCCTGAAGCACCTCAACCACAGCCAGCGTGTTGCCGGAGGTCGCGCCCTTGCGCCACAGCTCCTGACGCGAACGGCTGAAGAAGTGGGCCTGACCGGTCTCGAGCGTCTTCTCGACCGCCTCCCGGTTCGCGAAGGCGAGCATGAGCACCGCGCCGGAGAGCACGTCCTGGACGACGACCGGCAGCAGGCCACGGTCGTCGTAGGTGAGCGCGGCCGGATCGATGGCTGAGGGTGTCATCTGTTCGTCCTTCGTCGTCGGTTGTCTGGTTTTCAGTTCGTTCCGGATGCCGGCCGGAAGGCCGGCGTACCCAGTGGTTATGCAATGCGGATCGGATAGCGGCGGTCGAGGTACTCCTTGACCGCGCCGACCGAGTACGTGGACTGGTGGAAGATCGACGCCGCCAGCACCGCCGCGGCGCCCGTATCCAGGGCATCGCCGAGGTGTTCCAGGGTTCCCGCACCGCCGGAAGCGATCACCGGCACCGGCGACAGCGCCGATGCCCTGCGGAGCAATTCCAGGTCGTAACCCTCCTTCGTGCCGTCGCTGTCGATGCTGGTGAGCAGGATTTCGCCGGCGCCCCGCTGGATTCCCTCAAGGATCCACTCCAGCGCGTCCAGCCCGGTCGGCGTGCGGCCACCGTGAGTGACGACCTCCCAGCCCGGATCCTCGCCGGCGGTGTCGTCGCGACGCTTGGCGTCGACCGAGAGCACGACGCACTGGCTCCCGAAGCGCTCGGCAAGCCGCGTGAGCAACTCCGGCTCGGCAACCGCGGCCGTGTTGATCCCCAGCTTGTCCGCGCCGGCGAGGAGCAGGCGGCGGCCGTCGTCCACGCTGCGCACGCCTCCGCCGACGCTGAGCGGAATGAACACCTGCTCGGCGGTCCGGCGCACCCAGTCGAGGTCCGTGTCGCGCCGTTCGGGCGCGGCGGTGATGTCGAGGAAGACGATCTCGTCGGCGCCCTCGGCGGCGTAGCGCGCAGCGGCCTCCGTCGGGTCGCCATGGTCGGTGAGGTTCTTGAACTGCACTCCCTTGACGACCCGACCGGCGGCCACATCCAGGCAGGGGATGATGCGCCGGGTGAGGCCGGTCGGCTCGATCGTGGCTCTCATCGCGCGCTCCCACAGGCTTCGAGCGCCTCATCCAGAGCGAGCGAACCATCGTAGAGCGCCCGCCCGACGATCGCGGCTTCGATCTCCGGCCGAAGCGAAGCGGCTTCCAGATCCTCGGCCGAGCGCACGCCGCCCGAGAGGATCGCCGGGGCACCGGCCATCGTGCCGATCCGACACGCGAGGTCGATGTTCGGCCCCTTCATCATCCCGTCGCGCGAGATGTCGGTGACCAGTACCGCGGCAATCGGCAGATCGGCGAGCTGGGCGCAAAGCGCCGGCGGCGACCGATCGGCCGACTCGGTCCAGCCGGCCAGCCGGACCTCGCCGCCGTCCATGTCGAGCGCGGCCACCATGCGTCCCGGGTAGTCGCGGCAGAGACCGGCGAAGACATCGAAGTCGCGCACGATGAGCGAGGTCACGACGGCCCTCTCGCAGCCGGCCCCGAAGGCCCACTCGACCGCCGCGCGGTCGCGCAGGCCACCGCCGAGCTGGATGCCGGCGCGACCGCCCGCCGCCGCCTTTCGCGCGAGTTCCAGGACGACGTCCCGCTGCGGCGAATCGCCGAACGCCGCGTCCAGATCGACGACGTGGATGCGGGACACGCCCGCCTCGCAGTAGCGGCGGAGAGCGCCCGACGGCTCGGCGTCGTACACCGTTCGCCGCCCGTCGTCGCCTCGTTCGAGACGAACGACCTGACCGTCGCGCAGATCAATCGCCGGTAGGAGTTGCACCGTCGCCTCCTTCGAGTTCATGGGCCCAGGCCAGGTAGTTGCGCAGCAACCGCAAGCCGGCGGCGCCGCTCTTCTCGGGATGAAACTGGGTGCCCGCGACCCGTCCGTGGCTGGTGATCGCGGGAAAGCTCCGGCCGTGACGGCAGCGTCCGAGCACCGACTCCTCCGGCACGCCCTCGGGCGCGAACGAGTGGACGAAGTAGTAGTGGTCGTCCTCGGTGCTGCCCTCGAGCAGGGGATGTTCCGCGACACCGAAGACACGGTTCCAGCCGATATGCGGCAGAGGCACGCCGCCCGGCAGCTCGGTGACCCGACCGCCAAGCAGGCCAAGACCGTCCGTCGTCCCGAACTCCTCGCTGCTGTCGAACAGGAGCTGGTAGCCGATGCAGATGCCCAGCAGGCAGGCGCCCCGTTCGAGCGCGGTCCGGATCGCCTCTTCCGGCGCGCCGCGCAGCCGCTCGCGCGGCGGGCGGAAGGCGCCGACGCCCGGCAGCACCAGGCAGCGAGCCGACCGGATCGCCGCCGGATCGCAGGTGATCCCGACCTCGGCGCCCAGGTGGCGGAGCGCCCGCACCAGGTTGCCGATATTGCCCACGCCGGCATCGATCACCGTCGCGCTGACCGCCGGCCCGGTCATGCCGTCAGGCTCCCCTTCGTGCTCGGCACGTCGAGGTCGTCTCCGCCGCGCACGGACACCGCCTGCCGCAGCGCGATCGCCACCGCCTTGAAGGCTGCCTCGGCCACGTGGTGCGGATTGCGGCCGCAGAGCACGTCCAGGTGCAGCGTCAGCCGCCCGCGGTCGGCGAAGGCGCCGAAGAAGTCGGCCACGAGCGTGAGCGGAAACTCGGTCGTGACCCACGCCTGCTCCAGTTCCGCGGGCAACCGGAAGTGGAAGGAACCACGGCCCGAGAGGTCGATCACCGCTCGCGCCAGCGCCTCGTCGAGAGGAGCGTAGGCGTGGGCGAACCGGCGGACGCCGGCGCGGTCGCCGAGCGCCTCGCGAAGCGCATCGCCGAGCACGAGCCCAACGTCCTCCACCGTGTGGTGGAGGTCGATGTCCGTGTCGCCGCGAGCTTCGAGGTCGAGCCCCAGACCGCCGTGGCGGGACAGGGCGTCCAGCATGTGCGAGAAGAAGCCGTTCGGCACGTCGAGCCGGCTCGGGCCACCGTCGAGCGCCAGCTCCGCGCGGATCTCTGTTTCGGACGTCTTGCGCTCGATGGCAGCTCGTCTCATGACTTCTCCCTCCCGTCAGGGTCCGTCGCTTCAGCAGGTGGCGGCAGCATGCCGGCCAGGACGCGCCGCACAGCGCGCAGCGCCGGACCGCCGCCGACTCCGATCCTCATGCAGTCGGTCAGGCCCGGGTAGCCGCTCACGTCCCGCACCAGCACGCCGGCCTCCGCCAGACCATCGCGGATCTCTGTACAGCGGGGATGCCGAGCGAGCAGGAAGTTCGCCTCCGAGTCGAAGACCTCGAAGCCGAACTCCCGGAGCATGGCCGCCCACTGCTCCCGGCGCGCCCGCACGACCGCGACCCGGCGCGGGAAGCGGTCGGCGTGTTCCAGCGTCACCTCGCCGATCGCGGCCGCGGCGTGGCCGACGTTGTAGGCCAGCTTGACCTTGATCAACTGGGCGACGAGTTCCGGCGCGGCGAGGAGGTAGCCAAGCCGGATGCCCCCCAGGGACCAGGCCTTGGACAGGGTGCGGAACAGGATGACGTTCGGGTTCGCCCGCACCAGTGGCCGGTAGTCGTGGCGGCAGAACTCGCCGTACGCGTTGTCGAGCAGAAGGGCCGCGTCGAGGGACCGCGCCAGACGATCCACCGCTTCGGGATCCGCCGCCGCGCCGGTGGGGTTGTTCGGCGTGCACAGGAGCACCGGTCGCCGCGGGTCGCGCTCGACCTCG
>WTGL01000079.1 GCA_011523565.1 Acidobacteriota bacterium | reverse complement strand
TTCCTGCGTTCCCGGCGACATCGAGAGGGTGCGGATCGACCTGATCAACTGGCCGGGCATCAAGACGTCTGGCTTCGACTTCCACCTGCACGGCCACGTCGACGCGGGTCCGGGGGAGCTCTCCTTCGGCGTGGATAGCACGTACACGCAGAGCTACGAACTGAAGCAGCTCGAACGCGACGGCGTGGTCTACCGCGAGCGGAAGGACGTCGTCGGCCTGCTGAACATGGATACGCCGATCGCGCCGCCGCTGCCGGAGATGAAGACACGGGCCTCGCTCGGCTATCGCTGGGGCGACTACAGCCTGATCGGTTGGGCCAACCACATCTCGTCCTACGAGGACAGCAACGTGGCCTGGACGCCGCCCGAGCTACTCCCGATCGACGAGTGGCTCACGTTCGATCTGACGTTCCTGTGGCGTTTCCCGCGCCTCGGCTTCGATCTCGCCCTGTCGGCGATCAACCTGACAGACGAGGACCCGCCTGTCGTCTTCTGGGAGCAGGCCTTCGACTCCCTGACCGCGAACCCGAAGGGCCGCCGCTTGAAGGCGGTCATGAGCTACCGCTTCGGCGGCTCGTCGTCGTAGCCCTCGTTATCGATCGCTCGCACGTCCGCTAATCCACGCCCACGCGACGGTGCGCGTGAGATCGCCCGCTTCGACTGCTCCGGCTGAAGCGTCGATTGTTCGGAGCCTCAGGAGTCCGTGCATTGTGGAGATGAGCTGGCGAGCCTCACGACGACGATCAAGGACGGTCAATCGCAGGTGCGGTTCGCCGTCTGCCGGTCCGTACCACGCTTGCCCGTGAAGTCGTTCACCGTGCTCGGCTGCGCTGATGGTCCACCGCGAAGACGGCAACCGGACGCGCTCCCCGGTGTTGATCGCCTGACGGATCAGCGGGCGTAGTCGCTCGAGCACATCGCTGTTGACGTCGTCGAGGTGAGACTCGCGCGCGATTCCGGACCCCGGGCTGAGGTGTAGCAGCCTCTCAGGCTCGATTGGGTTGGGCATCGCACAGAGGAGGCTTGATCTACACTCGTTTCAGGTTGGATTCTGAAGAAAGAACGGCAAGGAGCGCGCCTATCAAACGATAGGCAGAGCCGTCTTGGTCGGCTCGCGGTGCGGGAGCCGCGTGCCTAGTTGTTCCGGTTGCCGCTCGGAGACCAGCTAAGCGCCATTGAACTCGTCGGCGCATCGGAACGCCTGAATGTCGCTCTTCGTTGGCGCCGTGCGGCCTTGCCTGTTGCCGTAGGCCCAGCGCTTGCCGTTTGGGGCGGTGATGCGGAAGTTGAACTCGAGATCGGTCACGGGCGCCACGTAGACCCAGCGATAACCGTTGATCGAACAACCGTCGAGGACTTTGACCAGTACCTCTGCGTTTTCGCGGTCGAAGAACCAGAGCAGGCCCGATTGGCTCGAGGCCCAGATGCCGGATTTCGCCTGCCCGACCTCCCCCTTCGGTGTGCGGTAGCACATGCTGACGGTGTAGCCCCCATCGAACAGGAGCACCGGGGTCGTCGGCTGGCAGCCGGTGGTCGGCGGTGGCGGCGTGCTTCCGCCGTGGTCGATGGCCAGACGGATGAAGTACGCCGTCACCTCGGTGTCCAAGTTCCACGAACTCCAGGCACCTCCTGCCGAGGTCCGGTAGCGCCAGAAGTTCCTCGTGCCGCCCGGTCCGTTACGGTCCTCCGCGAGCAACTTGCCCGTCGAGTTCGCCCACCGGATGCCCACCCAGAGCGTGCCGCTCCCCAGCCGCCGCCGTACGATGTCGCCGCTGTTGACATAGATGCAGGTCTCTTCGTTGCGAGCGAGGCCCGTAACCGTAGTCGTGTACGCTGCGAACTCCCTCCCCGGTCGCGTCCCGTTGCCCGCATTGGCGTAGAAGAGCAGGTTGAACGACACGCCTGGGTCGTTGTCGCTCTGTTCTCGACCGAAACACGCAGCCACGTAGGCTATGGTGCCGGCGCGGGGCAACTGGAATCGCTGTACATACTCCTGTTCGTAGGCAGATTCGACGTAGGTGTACGCCTCCGCCGTCCCGTCGTCGTACCGGTACTCGGTGGTGACGGCAGAAGCGACTCCGGTGAGGTCGGACGCACTCGCTGCGAGCAGCGAGAGGTCGCGCGCCCCATGGAAGACGACCTGGCTGGCCGTCTTCTTGCCGACCACGTCCTTGTTACCGGCAACCAGCGGCTCGCTGCTGGCCGACAGATGTCGCCCCTGCTGCGCGCCCAGAGTCGTCGAGATAATCAGACCGGCTAGCGCCGACAGGCCCGCCAGGCGCATGAAGACGCGGATCCCGGTCCCTCTTGGCTTGTGCGGCAGAGACTTCCGCTCCTTCGCGGGAACTTGCATCGTCCTCTCCCTGATTAACTGGCTGGTCAGAAGCGATAGATCAGACCAAGGGCCACCACCGGGTAGAGTTCGAAATCGCTCAGCTCGTCGGTGAGGTCGTCGTGTTCGAGCATCAGGTCGTCGCGCAGGTCCAGTAGCGTGGTGCAGGACGACGATCCGGTCACCGTGGCCATTCCGTCTTCGACGACCGACACGCGGCAGCGCAGCGATGCACCGTCGATGGTGGTCCGGACCTCTCCGGCAACCGACAGGGCCGGCTCACCGTGCTGCAGGACGCCGAGGTCGAAGGTCACGCCCAGTCCGCGCCGATTCCGTCTGGTGCTCCAGCCGAGTCCCAGATAGGGGCCGAGCTGGTCGAAGCTGATTCGCGCGTTCAGCTCGGCGTCGTAGCGATGGATGCCGATTTCGAGGTCGTGGTCACTGGCAAGGGCTGCGAACTCGTTGTCGTTGCTAACGACGCCGAGCGTCAGCCTGAACGAGCCGCCGGTCGGATGCCAATCGGCGAGGAGGCCGATCGATGACAGCGATATGTCGGCCGCGTAGTCGTCGTCCCAGGTTTCGTCGAGGTCGAAGCGCTGCACCTGCGCGCGCAGCGTGAACTTCCTGGACAGGTCCAGGCCGGCGGTAAGTCCCGGTCCCAGCAGGCCCGCGTGCAGCCCCACGTAGCCGGCCCTCTGGAATCCCGGCGCAGGAGCTTCCGACGGCGGCTCCTGCGGCGCCGCTGGCGCCGCGATCGCGATTGTAAACGCGAGGACGAGCGACGCATCGCCGCCGTTCAAAACGGCACATCCGGGCAGTCGATGACGATGGTCGCCCGGTAGCAGGGCATGCGCTTGTTGCAGTTGTCCCAGTTGGACTGGTCAGGCGGAATGTCGGTGATCGAGATTGTTTGGCAGGGGTTCAGTTGGCAGCTTCCGGCGAAGAAAGCGGCATTTTCATGAGCGCGCTCGCAGGCGGTTGCCTCGAGGTTCGCGTAGCCATGCGCGTACTTGAGGTTGGGGTCGAGGGAGATCGGCGCCTGTTCCACGGTGGTCACGCAGGTCGTCAGCGTCAGCAGGCCAGCGCCGGCCAGGAGCAGCCACTGCTTCTTTCCCAGGGTGTGATTCATCGTTCCTCCTATCGGCGGTTACGCCATGTTCGATGGAGCCGGTGTGCCCCGGATCGCTGATCACGGTGGTGGCCGACGCCTCGACCGCATCCAGCGGGGAGCGCGCCGGCGAACAGGAGGAGGGCCGCGGCGCGGCCGCGTGGCCCCCGGAATCCCGGATTCAGTTCGCGGGGACGGCGATGGCTGCCCCCCGCATCACGCGAGAGAACAAGCCAGATCTCGGCGCTCGGCGCTCGGCGCTCGGCGCTCGGCGCTCGGCGCTCGGCGCTCGGCGCTCGGAATTGTACGCGACGGCTCTGCCGACCTTCTTCGACGAGCCTACCGTGATGCTCACCATCAAAAGTAAGCTTCTCAGAAACACGAGAAGAGCGCGCCTATCAAACGATAGGGACAGGGTGGAGCCGTGGCTGGGAGTGTAGGGTCTTGGCGAATCGATGACGGGCGAAACCCTGCGTATGACGACCGTCTTCCCGCTGGTCGTGATCGGTTGGATGCTGCTGGCGATTCCGGTGATGGTCGCAAGCCTGGTCGGCATCGATCCGGCCGGACGCGTGGGCGGCAAGGGAGTCGGCATCCGGATCAACGCACGCGTCACGTGGTTCGTTGCCGAACTGATGGCGCTGGGGACGTTCGCGACGGCGTATCTCGGCGACGGCAACCCTCACCTCGTCGGCAACGTCGTGCTCCTGCTGTGGACCGCACACTTCGGCCATCGCGCCTTCGTGTGGACGTGGCGGGTGCTGCCGCGCGACAGCACCGTTCCGGTGACGATGGGCGTTGCCGCGATGCTGTTCACGGGCGTTCACGGTGCCCTGATCGGTACGTCCATAGCCGACTCGACGCGGTACGGGCCGGAGTGGCTCACCGATCCACGGTTCGTGATCGGCCTGGCGGTCATGATCGGTGGTGCCGGCCTCAATGTGTGGTCGGACTACCGGCTTCTGACCCTGCGTCGACGTGACCCCGGGCGGCCCGTGATGCCGACCGGCGGGCCGTTCAACGTCGTGGCGTGTCCGAACCACCTGGGCGAGATCGTCGAATGGATCGGATTCGCGATCCTGACGTGGTCGCTGCCCGCGCTGGCGCTCGCGGTGTGGACGGTCGCGAACCTGGTTCCGCGGGCGCTGTGGCGCCGGGACTGGTACCGGCGGACGTTCGCGGACTACCCGAGGCGGCGGTCCGCTGTCGTTCCCGGACTGCTCTAGCGTTAACGGCGACGGCTACTTCTCGGGGCCGATTTCGATCAGCTCGACGATACCGAACATCATCTCGTCGGTTGCTTCAAGGCCCCAGCCGACCTTCTGGTTCGGGTCCGGATTCGCCGGATTGTCCGCCGAGTTGTCGAAATGCGCGACGACCTCGATCACGGTGCCCCTGGGCAGGTGCTTCGGCTCTTCCGGGTAGTAGAAGGTCTGCCAGTTGAAGTCGAACTCGGGCACGTCGAGGAGGATCTCGCGGCGGCGGTCGGGATAGATCGCGGTGAACGAGATCTGCTTCCCGCGCAGATGCATATGCGGAAGGTACGAGACGATGTGTGAATCGGCCTTGAGTTCGTAGCGGAAGTCGATCCGGTGGTTCGGTGCGCCCGCCGGGATCTCGAGTTCCAGCGGACCCGCCAGAATCGCGACGATCTCGGCCTCGGGCTCGCCCTCACCGAAGAACAAACCGATGCGGGTCCTGTCGACGCGCTCCGACTTGCCGTTCGGGTGATAGTGCTGGTTCACGACCAGTATCGTGCCCGGCTCGACCCAGCGCCCGGTTCTTTCCGGAAAGACCGTCGGTGCGATGCCGGGAGCCCACCACCCGAGCGCGTTGAAGTGTCCCTGCTCGTCGACAGGGCTGATCGCGCCGGGCGCGACGACGAGAGACGGCGTGTCGTCTCCCCCCGCGGCCATGAGAGCGGCCAGGTCCACCATGAAGGCGATCTGGTGGTGAGTCACCTCGCGATCGCCGGGGCGGAACTCGACGGCGCGCACCCAGCGACGCTCAGGCAGGTCGACTCGCACGATCGGATGTCGGAACACATCCGCCCCCTCCGCCGGCACGGCGACGGCAGGCAGTTCGATCACATGGTCCGGCTCGCCCAACTGCCATCCCTCGGTGAACACCGGCGGTTCCGGCATCCGGGCTGGATCGCCGGGCTTGGCGCCCCCCTCCACCCAGGCGACGATCGTGTCGATCTCCTCCTGGCTCAGCCGCGCGTCGTTTGCCCACGTGCCGTGCTCCGGACTGGCGAACCAGGGCGGCATCTCCCTGTTCACGACCGCCCGCTGGATCGCGCGCGCCCACGGCCTCGCCTCGCGGTAGGTCAACAGGGACATCGGCGCAATCTCGCCCGGCCGGTGACAGTCCACACAGTGCCGCATCAGGATGGGCGCTACGTCGCTGCTGAAGACCTTCGGTTCGGCGGCGACGGCCGGCCCGGAGAGCACCGAAGCGAGGCCAAGGAAGGCGACGGTCCTCGTTTCGCAAGGTACACGGAACATTCATTGAATTTTCCCAGAGATCGGGAAGAAGCTCGCCTATCAGGCAATAGTCCTATTGTTTGATATGGGAACAGGGGTTCCCGAGCTGCTCCAGCTAGTCGGGGAAGAACTGCCGGTACCACCGCCGAAGACGAACGACGGGGCCGTCGTCGCGGCAGAGCACCGGATGCTCCAGATAGACCTTGCTGGACCAGATCCGGACGTCCTTGCGCAACTGGGCGACCAGGTTGCCGACGACGTACCAGGCCAGCGGGCGGGGAATCCTGCGGCTGGCGAACCAGCGGAAGTCGACCTGCTGCTCGAGAGGCGCGACGGGCAGGTGGGTCTGGATCAGGGCGATCTCGCCCAGGTCGGGAATCTCGAATCGGAAGTTCATGATGTTGCCGGCGCCGGCGAAGGTGACCAGGACCTTCGTCCGTGACCATGGCATCGAGCGACCGAGGACCTTGAGCGAGGCCTCGTTGCGAAAGTGGATCGCCCAGGGGTCCCGGTCATCGGGCAGCCACTCCGGCAGGTGCTGGAGCCTCACGCCGGGGACCGGAACCTGGGTCCAGGGCAAGGTCATCTGCCCGTGGACATGCTCGAAGTGGGCGTAGTCCACCGTGTTCTCAGCGACCTCGAGGATGTGCATGGCGACTCGACCCTCGTCGTGGTGGCCACGGAAGACCAGGCTCCCATCGTCGATTCCCGCGACCCGGGGAACCGGGTAGGGAACCTCGTCGTCGGCCCGCTGCTTCGGTCCGCCGCTCCGGTGATACATGAAGACCTGCCCGTGTACCTCCTGCACGGGGAAGCTCTCCGTTGCGATGCGCGTTGGCACACTGTCGCTGTAGGGCACCGAGGCCGCCCGGCCATTGCCCGTGAACTTCCAACCGTGAAACGGGCATTCGATGCGGTTCCCGCGAATGCGGCCGTCCCGGAGATTCGCCCCCAGGTGGGGGCAGAACGCCAGCAAGGCATGCACGTCGTCCGTGTCCTCGCTGCGCCAGACGACCAACGCCCGGTCGAGACACTCCAGATAGCGAATCCGGCCGCGCCGAAGCGACTTCGAGGTCATCAGGCGGTACCACCCGTCTGGATAGTGATGCGGATAGCTGCGGAGCCGCAGTTCGTCGAGTTGTCCGTTGCGCCGCACCATCGGTCTACCGTTCCAGCTCCCCGATGCGTTCCCGGGTCGCCACAATCCGGTGGGTGAGCCACATCCTCTCGAAGAAGTTCTCGCCGCCGCTGTCCTCAAGGAGGCGTTCAAGCGCCGTCAGCCGCACTCTGAGCGCGCCGAGGTGATCGGGGTGGGCGGCGAGCGCGATCTCCACCAGGTGAAGGGCATGAAGCGGCAGGAGGCCGTCCAGGTGTTGTTCGGCCGCCGTCACGATCGGACCGGCGCCACCGGCCAGAACGGCAATGTCGCCGTAAACGTCGCTTGCCGCCACCGGATAGAGGTCGGTCGTCGACCGGCCGTGGAACCAGCCCGCGTAGCCCTCCCAGATTGCGCGGACGCCCCATGACAGCTTGCCGTGCGGTTCCGGCAGGTGGAGTTCGGGCGGCAGCCGGATGTCGCGCATCAGTTCGTGGACGGTGCGGCCCTCGTTCATGCCGTCGACGACGGCATCGTGGACGTACCGGACGGCGTCGCGGATGCGCTCCAGGTTGGACCGGATCGTTTGCGCGCCCTCGACCGGTTCGCCGTGGCTCGGCACCAGCATCTCGGGTTCGAGGGCGATCACGCGGTCGAGCGAGTCGATGTAGTCGGTCGCGGACCGGATCGTCTCGCCGCGCAGCGAGTAGAGGTTGGGCCACATCGGGAAGATCGGTCCCAGGAAGTCGCCGGTGAACAGGATGCGCCGATCCGGTAGCCACACCGACACCGAATCGGCGCCCTCGGCGCCGGGCGTGGCGATCACCTCGAAGCGCGTGCCGCCCAGCTCGAATGCGTTGACGTCACGGACGAGGAGGTCGGGTTCGACCTGCGGCAGCATCGCGCGTGACGCTTCCGCGGACGTGGAAGCCGGGATCACGCCCGGGTAGTAGATGCGGTTCCGCCGGGTCTGAAACGGCGCGAGTTCGTAGAGGTAGCGCTGCGTTTGCGGGAACCGGGCGTGGGCGATGATCGTCGTGTCGCCGCCGACCCACGGACCCACGCCGCTGGCGTGGTCGGCGTGCGCGTGCGTGAGGACGACATATCGCGCCGGTTCGCTGGTGACGGCGCCGAGCACCCTGCGGTGGTGATCGGCCTGCAGGAACAGGCCGGTGTCGATGACGACGTTGCCCTCGGGCGTCGCGACCAGGTGGACGTGGCCGATGCCCCGGCTCTGCCAGATGTCGGGCGCGATCCGGTGCGGGCCGCCGCTGGCGGTCTGCTGGAACGCGAGCAGCGACGCGAGCAGGAGCGGGAGGCCGCTCATCGCTCTCTCCCTTCGGGCGGTGTGGGGTAGATGAGCCGGCCGCGGTCGCCGTAGGCGTCGTCGAGCAGACCGCGCGTCCCGGCGTTTCCGGCTCCGTAGAGGTTGTCGTCGTGCCGCTCGTCGATGTTCAGGCCGTTGAGTCTCATCATCTCCGCCCAGTCGAGCGGCGCCCGCCAGCCGGGGTGCGGAACGAGTTGCGTGTGGCTCCCCGCGTAGGGATGCTGGCGGCGCCAGTCCGCCAGCGCGCCCGCGAGTTCGGAGACCAGTTCGGGGCGCTGGGCGGCCAGGTCGCGGCGCTCGTTCGGGTCCTCGCGCACGTCGTAGAGCTCGTTCACGACGTCCACCTCCTCGAAGGTCTGCTTCACGTGCTGGACGAGCTTCGTGCCGCCCCGGAGGACGCTGAACGAGAACTCGCGGCCGAGGAAGTTCTCGGCGGCGTAGAAGATGTCGTCCCGCTCGACGACGCGGCCGCTCTCGAGCGCGCTCCACAGGTCCTCGCCGTCCAGTTCGCGTTCGGCGAGTACCTCGACGCCGGCGGCGCTCGCGAGAGTCGGGAACAGATCGAGCGAGGTGATCACCTGCTCGCTGACCGTCCGGGCGCCGAGGACGGCCGGCCATCGCATGACCGCGACCACGCGGATGCCGCCCTCGTAGGTCGAGAGCTTGAAGCCCCGTAGCGGTTCGTTGCTGCCGCCGCCCTGGGTGGCCCCGTTGTCGCTGAAGAACAGGACGACCGTGTCGTCGGCGACGTCCTCCCGGTCCAGCGCGTCGAGGATGCGGCCGATGCCCCGGTCCATCGACACCATCATGGCGGGGTAGACGTGGCCGAACTCCTCGACGAGTTCGGGAGGCGCCTGGAAGGGCGAGTGCGGGGCCTTGTAGGCGACGTAGAGAAGGAACGGCTTCGACTTGTCGCGGACCTCCCGGAGCCAGTGGACCGTCTCGGCGGTGTAGAGATCGGTGTTGTACCGGCCGGCGAGTTCGGGCACGGAGGCGCCGTTGCGCTGGAGGTCGAAGCCGCCCTGGTTGGCGTGTGTGAAGTAGTCGCCTCCCGTGTTCAGGGAGCCGAAGAAGTAGTCGAAGCCGCGGTTGTTGGGGTGGTGGGCCGGTATGTGGTGGCCGAGGTGCCACTTCCCGACCATCGCGGTCTCGTAGCCCTGGTCATGGAACGACTCGCCGATGAAGTGCTCGCTCAGGGCCACTCCGTATGGGCTCCACGGATAGACGGTGGCGTACGTGAGGCCGAGCTTCAGGGGGTCGCGGCCCGTGAGCAGGGCCGCCCGGCTCGGTGAGCACTTCGGGTTCGTGTAGAAACGCTGGAGTTCCAGACCCTCCGCGGCCAGCCGGTCGATGTTCGGCGTCGGGATCGAACCCCCGTGCATCGAAACGTCGTTCCAGCCCATGTCGTCGGCGACGATGATCAGGATGTTCGGGCGACTCTCGCCGCGTGCCGCGTTGGTGCCCAGGCCGACGAGCGCCAGCGCGCCCGCGATCACGAGTCGGTTCTTCATCCCATTGCCTCCTGTGCCTCCTAGAGTCCTCCGGCGTAGCGCCTGCTGAGGGCGAGCTGGCGGGAGGCGATGATTCGCGCCCGCTCCTCCGGATTGACGCGCGGCGTGTCGGGCGGCACGAGATCGGGGAGATCGTCGACCCGCACGACACGAGAGGCGATGTCGGACGGGTATTCGCCGCAGTACGCCCACCGCGCGAACAGCGATCCTTCCCGGTAGCCGGCGGTGTCGATCCAGTTCGGCGTTCCCGGGTCCTGCTCGCTGACGACGTAGCGGATCCGCTGGTCGGCGTCGACGTGGACGGTCGCGTGGTTGAGGCTCGTCTGGTGGCTTCCGTAGTCGGGCGACTCCATCCACGGATTCGCGAGCTGGAATCCGGTGTACAGGCAATCCGCCACCGGTACGTCGACGATCAGCGCCTCATCGGATTCCAGCTTGAAGTAGCCGCGCGACACCGCCTGGAACGGCTCCGACATCGGGAAGTCGGCGTTGCTCGCGACCGGCTCCGACATCTGGTTGGGCCTCAGCCGGAGCTGGAACACCAGGCGGTGCCCGATCGTCAACAACGTCCGCAGCGACCGGGCGTGCTCGGCGGCGCCGTGGAGGCCCGCCATGATGCTCTCCGGAGTCGCCCGGGGGGCGCCACGGCCGAGCGTCGTCAGGTTGACGACCTCCCACACGCCCGGGTCGGTCCGGTCCCAGTCGGAGACGATGCGGCGGACGATGACGACCGAGGCGTCGGGCGTGAGCGGGAGCCAGTTGCCGTGCTGCGGTTCGGCGCTGAGCGTGAGGACGAAGTTCCCGTCGGCGTCGACATCGAGGTCCGGGGACGCGAGCCGCGAGATCGTGCGGAGCTTCCACGCCGGCTTCCGGCCGATGACGCCGTTGTAGACGACGAACGTGACCAGATCGAAACTGCGGACGTTGCCGCGCAGGCGGTACGTGTGGTCGCCGCGGACGCGGAACGAAAGATAGAGGTTGTCGGGGTTGTCCCACCCGATGCGGGCGACCGCGTTCGGGAACCGCGTGAACTGCGGGTAGTCGGGGTCGGAGAAGTCCGTGGTGTCGGCCAGGAACGTGGACAGCAGGCGGGCGGCGTGCCGGTAGCCGTCCGCCGCCGTCTGGTCGTCCTGGTTGAACGGGGCGCGCTGAACCGCTGTGGCGAGTTCCGCGACCTCACGGGCGAACTCGTGCCAGGCGGTGTTGATCGCTTCCTGCTCGGGGGCTTGCGGATTCCAGAAGAGCCCGATGTAGAGGAAGATTGCTGCCACAGCCAGGGCAGCGAGGCTGTAGCCGATCCATCGCCACCCTTTCGACCGGCTGTGCATCGGAACAGTCTAGGATGAAGGCCTGCGCGGGACGCCTATCGTTTGGTAGGCGCGTTTTCCTTGTTTTCTTGCAAGATTCCTTGGCGTTGGTACTAGGCTGAGCGTGGACAGAGGGGCTGCTGATGAACGTCGTGGGGATGCTGATCCTGGCGGCCTTGGCGATGCCGTCTTCACTGTGGGCGCAGCAGTCCGGAAGACAGGCGGAGGCGCACGCGGCCGAACCGGCCGAGACGGTCGAGGCCGAGCACGCCGACACGGAGGATCACCCGGAAGCGCACGTCCACGAGGAGATCGTGGTGACCGGGAACCGGGCGCGGCAGCGCTCGCTGGTCGAATCGATGGTCCCGGTCGACGTGATCTCGGCTGAAGACGTCGCGCACCAGGGCGAGACGAACCTCGACATGCTGCTCCGCAACGTGGTTCCGTCGCTGAACATCAGCTCGGTCTCGGGCGACGCGGCCACGATCGTGCGGCCCGTGAACTTGCGAGGTCTGGCGCCCGACCACACGCTGGTGCTCGTCAACGGCAAGCGGCGACACCGGGGCGCGGTTATCCTCTGGTCGCGGATCGGCGTGTCCCACGGCGCCCAGGGGCCGGACCTGACCGCGATCCCTGCCATCGCGCTGCGCAAGGTCGAGGTGCTGCGGGACGGAGCGTCGGCCCAGTACGGTTCGGACGCGATCGCCGGGGTGATGAACTTCCTGCTCAGGGACTCGCGGTCGGGCGGCGCCATCGAGGTGTTGACCGGCGCCTACGAGGCAGGCGGCGGGGAGTCGGTGACGGTTGCCGCGAACCTCGGTCTGCCCTGGGGGGAGACCGGCTTCGTCAACGTGAGCGTCGAGTACGGCGGCGCCAATCCCACGAACCGCAACATCCAGCGGGCGGACGCGGAGCTGCTGATCGCGGCCGGCAACACGCACGTCGCCGATCCGGCGCAGCGCTGGGGAGCGGCCGAGATCGAGGACGATGCGAAGCTGTGGGTGAACTTCGGCCGGCCCGCCGGCGGCTCCTCCCAGTTCTACGGCCATGCCAGCTACGCCAGCCGGCGGGTGGGGAGCCGGAACTTCTTCTTCCGCAACCCGAACACCCGTGACGCGGTGTACAGCGGCGACGGCGGCGCCACGCTGCTGATCGGCGACGCGCTCGATGCGGCCGACGGCGTGCTCGATGGTTCCGCCAGGTGTCCGACGGTGACGGTGACCGGCGGACTGCCCGACCAGGAAGCGATCGCCCGCGTCTTCGCCGACCCGAACTGCTTCAGCTTCCAGGAGCTCTACCCAGGCGGCTTCCAGCCGCTCTTCGGCGGCGACCGCGAGGACGTCTCCTTCGTCGGCGGTTTCCGCGGCGAGATGGGCGCGGGGACGATCTGGGACGCGAGCGTGTCCGCCGGCTCGAACGAAGTCGACTTCTTCCTGATCGACAGCGTGAACGCATCGCTCGGCCCCGAGTCGCCCACGTCCTTCGAGCCCGGCCTCTACGCCCAGCGCGAAGTCAGCGCGAACTTCGACGTCGCCCGCCCCATGACGGAGCGGCTGCATCTCGCCGCGGGCGTCGAGTGGCGCAACGAGGCCTTCGAGATCGGTCTCGGCGAGCCGGCCTCCTGGCGTATCGGCCCCTACGCCGAGCAGGGCTTCAGTTCGGGATCGAACGGCTTTCCTGGGTTCAGCCCACTCGCCGCCGGTGACTGGGACCGTTCGAATGTCGCCGTGTACGGAGACCTGGAGTACGGGCCGCCCGACCACACCTGGACGGTGGGCACGGCCTTGCGGTTCGAGGACTACGACGACTTCGGCTCGACGCTGAACGCCAAGGTCGCGGGCCGTGTCGAGGTCGCCGACGGCAGGGCGCTGCGGGCGAGCGCCAGCATGGGCTTCCGCGCGCCGACGCCGGGCCAGCAGAACGCCTTCAACGTCTCGACCCAGTGGGATCCCGCGCGGTTCGAACTCGTGAACAACGGCACGATTCCGTCCACGTCGCGCGTGGCGGCGCTCCGAGGGGGCAGGCCGCTGGACGCGGAGAAGTCGCTCAACCTCGCCGCCGGCGTGGTGCTGGAGCGAGGGGACTTCTTGCTGACCGCGGACCTGTTCCGCATCGACCTCCGGGACCGGCTGGGCGTCACGCAACTCTTCGCACTCGAGCCCGCCGAGGTGACCCAACTGCTCGCCGAGGGCATCACGAGCGCGGCGAATCTCGCCAACTTCCGCTTCTTTGCGAACGACTTCGAGACGCGCACCGAAGGTGTCGACCTCGTCGCGTCGTGGGCGCCGGGTGGAGCGGCCGGCCACACCAGGGTGGATCTGGCCGTCAACCTGACCAGCACCGAGGTCGTCGCCTTCGACCCGCAGACGCTGGACGATCGGCGCATCCGGGAGCTCAGGGAGGCTCTGCCGGGCGTGCGCTGGAACCTGGTCGTACACCACGAGATCGGACCCGTGGAGCTGCTCGGCCGCCTGAGCTACTACGACGAGTGGTGGGACCCCAGGGCTCCCGCGGTGTTCGGCGGCGGGCACCTGATCGACTTCGAGGCGGCCCTGCCGGTCAACGAGTCCGCCCGCTTCGTCGTGGGCGCTCGCAACGCGCTGGGCGAGATGGGCGAGCGGAATCCGAACGCGCGGGACCTGGGCAACCTCCACAGCACTCGCAGTCCGTTCGACGCGAACGGCGCCTTCTACTACGCCAGGCTGCAGTATCGGTGGAGTAGAGGCGAGTGAGCGTCGCAGCTCAACGGCAGATCGATGCGGGTTGGTCTGCGACCTGAAGCGCCTGCATCGCGGAGTCCTTCGCTTTCACGTAGCCGGCGAGCAGTTCGAGCACGCCGGCAGGAGTATCCGTTGGCACCAGGGACAGCGTCGGATTGTCGAAGAAGTTCTGGATGAAGCCGGTCTGGGTGAGTTTGATCCGCGTCAGTTCGCCAGTTTCGGGATCGCGCGTGATGTGACTGACCATGTACTCGCGCTCACGGAGGACGGCGTACTCCGCGTTGCTCAGCATCCTGTTCCTGATAGTCGCGGTGCGCCAGCCGGATGCGAGCGACCCCGGCTCGCCTGGGCCTGAGTGGATGAACACCAGTGCCGCGCGGGTGTTCCAGATCTGGGAGAACGCCGAATCGTACTCGTAGCCGTACTCGGTAACGCGCACGCCATCGCAGGCGAGCCGGTAGAGCGGCTCCTGGTCGCCGGTGAGCCGCTCCAGGCGAGCCACGAGGTCCTGGCGTTCCGTCTCCGGGAACAGCAACAGGGCGACCGCCTGGCCTCCCCAAGGGGCGGAAACCGGTGCGGCCCACGCGGTCATCGGGGTTCGTTTGACCGTCCCCCGGTACTCGCCGGCCAGTTCCTCGGTGTCGTTGGACCGCGTTGGCTGCGCGCTAGCGGTGGCGGCCATCATGCAAAGCGCCGCCAGGCAGAATCGTTGGCTCACTCGTCGATGCTACTGCGGTGCTCGTCGGGCTCTCTACGGGGAACCAGCGATAGTCCGTTTGTCGTGGGCCGGCGGTAGGACGACGAAATCACCCTACTGCCCGCGGGGGCGGGTCCAGGTGGTCGAGAAGCGGACGCCGCGGCGCTCGAGGGGATGGAAGTGGACGTCGTCGAGTCCCCCGGGCGGCTCGCCGGGAAGCCGTGACGCGTAGAAGTAGCGAATGTCGTCGTGGTTCTCGTCGAACAGGTTGAACACGTCGAGGTCGACGCGCAGGCCTGCGCCGAAGCGGTAGCCGAACCGCGCATTGACCACGGAGGAGCCCGCCCAGACGACGGAGCCGTCTTCGATCAGCGGGATGTCGTGGAAGTAGCGCCAGCGGAGCGCTCCGGATGCGCCCGCGGGGTGTTCGTATGCCAGGCCACCTGCGACGGTGGTTCCGATCGAGTTGGGAATCCCGTCGCCGGCCGGATCGTCGTCGTCGAAGCGGGCTCGCGACCAGGTGACGTCGAGATCGGCGGAGAGTCGTCGGTTCACCCGGAGGAAGTTCGTCCACTCCACGCCGGTTCGGAGACTCGGCCGACTCGCTTCCGTCGCGCCGGCATCGCCGACGAACACGAGCTCCGAGTCGAGATCCAGCGCAAAGACCGAGATCGTGGTCTGGAGCCCTTCGAAGGGTTCGGTGCGCAGGCCGAACTCGGCGCCCTGCGCCCGCACCAGCGCCGGTGCCGGATCAGCCAGCAGCCCGGTGGCGGGATCGATCCGCGCCATGACGCCGCGGGCGTCGTTGCTGTGATGGCCGTGGCCGAGGTTGAGGTAGTACTCGATCCGGCCCCAGGGGCCGAAGGTGAGGTTCAGCTTGGGCAGCAGGGCCGAGTCGCTCTCGCTGCCGGAGTTGCGCGGGTCGTTGGCTTGAACGTCGGCGTCGAAAGCCTCCAGCCGCAGGCCGAACGTGGTCTGGAACTTCGAACTCCAGCGGACCGTGGACTGTGCCCAGGGACCGCCGGTGAACTGGCGGATGGCGTCGTGCCGCCGGGTGGCGTACCGCTCACGGCTTCTCGTGTTGAAGAGGCCGTTCTCGATGTCGTCGAACCGGAGCTGGAGTCCGCCCGAGCTCTCGATGTGCCGGTCGCCCCACAGTGCGTGCCAGTGGCGCTCGTAGCCGAGACCGTAGACGACCCGGTCGTCGGTCTGTTCGAACTGGTCGCCGAGTTGGGGATCCTCAAGCCGGTAAGTGAAGTTCGAGAACAGGCTGAAGTCGTAGGAGACCACGTAGGCGTGGAGGTGGTTCAGGGTGTAGCCGCTGCCGCGATGAAGCTCCGTCGACAGGCTGAAACGCCGCGAGTCGCCGCCGGAACCGGGGTCCAGGAGATCGAAACGGCCGACGAGGCCGGACTCGACCGCCCGCCTGGGAATCTGGTCGGTGGCCAGCCAGGAGCCGTCGTAGCCCATTGCAGTCAGCGACCACCCGTTCACGTTGTCCCCTCTGTGGTAGCTCACGAGTCCGTTGAGGCGACGTGCGTCGTCGCCCCGTGTCCACGGGCCGTCGTAGTTCGACGCTTCCGCCGCGAAGGTGAGTTCGGCGGACGCCGTCTCCAGGGTGTGGCCGACGACGGCGCGGCCGAAGCCGAAGCTGCCACCTCCCAGCCGGATCAGAGTGTCGGGAAGTGCGTGGCGCAGGCGGATGTCGGCGGAACCGGCGGCCGAGAAGTCGCCGGAGTCGGCAAAGTAGGTTCCCTTTCGGTAGCGGACCCACTCGACGAGTTCCGGGATCAGGAAGTTGAGGTCCGCGTACCCCTGCCCGTGCCCGTGGCTGGGCATGTTCACCGGCATGCCCGCAACCGAGACGCTGAAGTCCGTGCCGTGATCGAGATTGAATCCGCGCAGGTAGTACTGGTTCGCCTTGCCGCCACCACTGTGCTGCGTGGCAATCATGCCCGGAACGGTCTCGACGATGTCGCCGGCACGAAGCGGTAGTCGCCGGGAAAGGTCGGCGGCGCCCGCGGACCCTTCGCTGGCCGACACGGCGATGCCGATCAGATCGTCGGCGCGCTCTCGGATCGTGATCTCGTCGTAGATTCCGAGGTGCTCAGCAGGCGAGTCGTGGGCGTGGTGCTCTTCCCCGGCGTGCTCGTCGTGCTCGGAGTGGCCGTGTTCCTGAGCGGCCGCGGCTGTGGGTCCGAGACCGGTCTGCCCGGCCACAAGCAACACGAAGCCGACGGCGCGGCCAACGGACGCCGACGTTTCCACCATTGAAGCGGCCTCAAGAAGACACATACAGTGCGCGCAGTCGAAGGTCCGTTAATTGGACAGTGTAGTCGGATCCCGAGGATCGGGGCCACCACGCGAGACCTATCGTTTGATAGGCGATTCTTCCATGTCTTTGAGACAAGGATAGTAAGCAGTGCCATCAACTACTCACCCGGACGAACCGGGCGCAAGGACGGAAGATGCTTCTTGCCCCTTGTAGTGGCTTCGCCCAGGAAGTGCACAAGCGCGAAGCCGCAGCCGCCGTTCTGTTTTCCTTGGCACTGCTTGCCGCCATCGCGCCGGGCGAGGCGCAGGCCCAGGCCGGTCCATCGGTACGCGAGTTCGCGGTCACATCCGAGCCGGACGCGATCTTCGACCTGGTCCGGCTCGAGGCGCGAATCTCCGAGTTGGAGCGGGACGGCGCGCTGCGGCTCTTGCCGAGCCGGGTCGACCGCCACCTGCCGGGTCGCGTTCAGCAGAGTCTCCGGCAGATCCATCGCGGAGTGCCGGTCTACGGCGGGGGCGTCGTCAGGCAGCTCCGTGACGGTGTGACCCTTTCGGTCTTCGGCTCGCTTCACGAGGACATCGACCTCGACGTCACGCCGCGACTGTCTCCGGCGGAGGCTCTGGCTGCAATGCGCGAAGCCGCCGGAACCGGTCCGGCGACCGGCGAGCCGCCGACTCTCGTCGTGCTGCCGATGCCCCTGGGCGGGTACGTTCTTGCTTGGCGGGCGATGATGCGCGACATCAAGGAGTACTTCGTCGACGCCGGCACCGGCGAGGTGGCGTATGTCCGCGACGCGATGCGCAACAACGAGGCCGTCGTGGGCGTGGGCCGCGGGGTCACGGGAGCGTTGCAGAAGCTGAGCGTCTCCTCGACCGGCGAGCGCTTCGAAGCCTACGATCGGCTTCGCCCCGCGGAGACCGTCACGCTCGACGGGCAGAGCGATGTCGAGGTCGTTGGCGCGCTCATCATCGGCCCGGACCTGGAGTTCGAGACGTGCACGATCGCGGGCTGCGGCGTCGAGTGGCGGCAGCACGTTGCAACTGACCCCGACAACTGGTGGGAGGACGAGGCGGTGGCCGACGGGCATGCCCATCTGGGCCTCGTCTACGACTACCTCTACGAGCGGCAGGCGTGGAACGGCATGAACAACACCGGGAGCCGCGTGTTCTCGATCGTGAACATGGACGATTTGAACGCGTTCTGGATCAGTGCGCCGTTCGGCCCCGAGGCGCGCGGCGTGGTTGCGTTCGGCAGCCTCCCGTTCGGTGCGCCGCTGGTGACGCTCGACATCGTGGCGCACGAACTGATGCACGGCGTGACGTTTCACTCGGTGCGCGACCGGACCGGCGAACCCCTGCTTGACAGCCACACCGGCGTTCTCGGGCCGGAGAGCTTCAGCGACGGCCTCTTCGAGTATCGCTGCGGGGTCCGCTTGTCGCGAGGGGGTTCGCTGGGGCGGGTCGGCGACCCCATCGTGTGCCGTAACGGCCGGTTCGTGCTGTTGTGGAACGAGGGGGGCGCGATCAACGAAGCGTTTTCGGACATCCTGGGTTTCTCGGTTGAAGCCTTCGTCCATCCGCCCGGTGCCGGCAAGCTCCGCGCCGACTACCTGTCAGGCGAGGACATCGACCTGATTGTCCGACGGTCGGACGAACCGGCCTCGATCGGGCTTCCCGTCCGGGACGACCTGCCGCCGCCATTCGGGAAGGCAGTGGGCTACCCGGACTCCATCGACAACGCCGTCCGATTCTTCGCTATCGAAATCGAAGAGGAGGACCGGATCCTGTACCTCCCGCTCGTGATGATCGACGGTCGTCAGTTCTCGGTAAGGAGTGACATCGGGTACGACGGCGTTCACTGGAACTCAACCATCCTGAGTCATGCCTTCTACCTTGCGGTGGAGGGCGGCACGCACGCCTCGAGCGGGCGTGAGGTCGAAGGCGTAGGCAGCGGGAACCGCGACCGGATCGAGCGGATCTTCTTCCGCGCCATGACCGAGTTGATGCCGGCGAGAACCACGTTCAGCCTGACGGCGGCCGTTCTCCGCCAGTCGGCGCGGGATCTCCACGGCGACGGCAGCCCGGCGTTTCGAGCCGTTGACCAGGCTTTGGCGGCGGTAGGGCTGTGAACGTGCTGCGGCACGGCTTGCGATTCGTCGCGGCGGCGTCCATCATCCTGTCCGCGGGGGCGTCGGCCGCGCAGGCGGAATCGGCGCAGCCGGGCCGTTGGTTTCTGACCGTCGGCGGCGGGCTTCAGTCGACCTCGGAGCCGGCGTCGCACGGGGCCACCTTCGAGGATCCGCTGTTCGGCTCGGAAGCAGGCGAGTGGACGGCGGACTACGGGGGTGGCCGCGGCGAGGCGTTCGAGCTCTCGCTCGGCTTCCGGCTGGCGCCTCGCTGGGGGGTCGGCGCCAGCGTTTCGCGGCTCTCATTCAGCGAGGAGGTCGAGGTCACGGGCCGGATTCCGCACCCGTTCCGGTTCGATCGGATGTCGGTTGTCGAGGGGGTCGGGAGCGGCCTTTCCCGTGACGAGACGACTGTGAGTGCGCACCTGATGTGGTTCATTCCCGCGGGCCGCAAGGTCGAGTTCGCGCTGTTCGCCGGTCCGACCTTCTACGAGGCCGAGCAGGATCTGGTGTCCGGGATCGGGTTCGACCGGAGCTACCCGTACGACGCGGCGGACCTGCGCGGCGTGGAGCGGTCGCGGCAGTCGGACTCGCCCGTCGGTTACAACCTGGGCGGCGAACTGGCTTGGTACTTCGGTCGCCGGACGGGCGTTGTCGCGGCCGCCCGGTACAGCCGTTCCACGGCCCATTTCGAGACCGCGGAAGGCTGCTGCAAGCCGGTCGACGTCGGCGGCCTGCAGACGTCGCTCGGCCTCCGTGTTCGATTCTGAAGAGGAGAACGATTCCGAAGGGAGAAAACACCGTGAAGCTGCAAAGCTGTGCTGCGTGCTTGCTACTCGTTCCGTCTGTTCCTCTGGTGGCGCAGACGGTGGACTACCAGTTGGACGACGGCACCTTCGAGTTCCGCTTCGAGCCTCCTGTCTCAGAACTGTTCGAGGTCGCGCAACAGTTCGTGCTTCCGGAACGGGGGCGGCTCGACTACGTCGAAGCATGCTTCTGGCGGGAAAAGGACGATGAGGATGATGAGGTCTTCGCATACTTCACCGTGTACTCCGACGATGGCGGCGAGCCGGGGACGTCGATAGGCGACGAGAGCAGCATCGAATTCCTGGTCGGGTCCATCGAGCGGGAAACCTGGGAATGCGTCCGGAGGTCCATGCTTCGGGGCCTGACAGAGAACATCGAGAGCGGGGCCGGTCCGATCTGGATCGGCGTGGGCTGGGAAGGCGTTACGACGTTCATTACTCCGGACGGGGTCGGAGTTTCCGAAACGAACCATCTGGGTGCGGATCTCGACGGATCCGCGAGCGCGAGGGTGAGGGCTACCGAGGTAGATACGGCAACCGGCAGGAAGGCATGGCAAGCGGTGGACCCCCGGATCCGTGCTGCGGGCATCCGCATCGGGATCGGGCCGCCTCTGCGTGTCAGCGAGGAGCCCGATCCTGACCCGGATCCGGACCCCGCGCCCGACCCGCGGATCACGCGCTATCAGCCGGATGACGGCAGTCTCGAGGTGCGGCCGCTCACGCTGGACCCAGAGATGCTTCCAATCTTCGAGTGGGACGACCGCCCGCTAGGCGTCGACGGAGAACCCACACCGGGTCTCTATGACAAGTGGGTGTATCAGGGCTTCCGGTTGGAGCGTGCCGGCCATGTCGATTATCTGGAGGCGTGTTTCCGGCGAGATGAGGACGACCCGGTACCCGACCATGCCTTCACGTTCCAGATCTATCAACCGACGAGTGACCAGGACCCTCCATATAGCGAGAATGCGCGAGGGCAGCAGATTCCGGTTGTGCGGCGAATCGCGAGGGGAATCATCACTTGCTTCAGGGAGAGGCCTCCGGAGCGAATCCAGGTCGGCCCGGGCCTCGTCTACGTTCGCGTTCGGCACTTCGGCAGATTCGGAACTAAGCTGAATGCTCTCGGAGATGGAAGCCGCTACAAGCGGCTGGCCGTCGACTACGACGGGGCCGCGGAGGAGCCCGTTCTGTCGGTTTGGCGGTACGTCTCGGCATCGATCCCCGGTGTTCCGAATTCCGAGGTTCCGATCGTGAAGGCCATCGGAGTACGGATGGGGGTCGACCATGAGGGGATCGGTCCAGAGTTTCCGGATCCGCCCTCGGGCGAAGGGTACACCGACTGCCGCCCGACCGCGGCCACGTTCACGTTCGCCGGCGGCTATGACGTCAGCATGTGTTACGAGACGCCGGACGGCGAGGTCGGCGAAGGCAAGGGCGGTCTTTGGACGACCGATCAATCCGGGCTGGCCTGGTTCTTCTCGCGGGACAACGCGGAGGTCCTGGTCAAGGTGCTGGACGCCTGTGCGATGAACGGCCATCGCTGGGTCTTCGTGGCGCCGGTGACGGACCTCGCAATGAACCTCTACGTCTCGAACGCCAAGGGGCGGTTCTGGTCCTACCACAGTCAGCAGGCCGAGACGGCGAGTCCTCGGGCCGACACGGCGGCGTTCCGGTGCACCGAGACGCCAAGCGCGACGGGCGGCCCTGTCGCTCCGCCCGGTCGGCCCGCGGCGCCGGCCACGCTCAGGGCGGCGAGCGGTCTGGTCGTCGCGGAAGCGGTCGGCGAGTACACGGACTGCGTGCCGGAAACGGCGCCCCTGGTGTTCGGCGACTACAGCGTGAGCATGTGCTACGAGACGCCGGACGGCGAAGTCGGCGAGGCCAGGAGCGGCATCTGGGCATCCGGCCAGTCGGGACTGCTGTGGTTCTTCGGGCGGAACAACCCGGAAGTCCTGGTGAAGGTGCTCGACGGCTGCGCGATCAATGGTCGCCGCTGGGTGTTCGCTGGGCCGGCGACGACCCTGGCGTTCAATCTCACGGTCACGAACAGCGAGGGCCGCTCCTGGACCCACCGCAACCGGCAGGGAGAGACGGCGGACGCCAGGAGGGACACGGCGGCGTTCGACGACTGCGACTAGGGCCCGTGCCAGGTCGCTACCTATCTCAGGGGTGAGGGGGCTTCGCGGGTACCGCGGCCAACGAGGACGACCAAGGCACGGCGGGTCTGGACCGAACCTGTTTGATGCCTATCATTTGATAGGCGCGCTTTTCCCGTTCTTGGCTCAGACTTGCACGTTGGCCGCCTACCCGGTTGCGACCGGCGCCGCTCCAGGGAATCGCGCCGAACCGCAAGGTCGGCTCCGGTTGGGCGGCCAGTTTCATGCGTGCGGATAGGCAGACTCCGCGCGCTACTGTCTCTTCGCTAGAGTCGCAGTCGTCATGACTGATACCTCCCCAGCACCGGGCGGCGATCTCGGAACGCCGCCGCTTCGCAGACTGTTCAAGACGGTGGCGATCACGCTCGCCGCCGCGGCGGTCGTGTTCGTCGTCGTCATCCTGCCGGCCGAGTACGGCATCGACCCGACCCGCATCGGCGGCCTGCTGGGCCTCGACCGCCTCTACGAAGCGGCCGGCACCGAGCCGATGGCGGAGGCCGAGGAAGGGCTCCTGGCCCAGATGACGGGCAATCGTGAACTCCGTGCCGAGCAGGTCACGATCGAGATCGGCGCCAACGAACAGATGGAGTACAAGCTGCAGATGAT
>WTGL01000064.1:20854-22612 GCA_011523565.1 Acidobacteriota bacterium | reverse complement strand
TCTGCTCGCGGCGCTGGTTCTCGCGGATGGCGATGTACTCCATCTCCGGCGTGACCTCGCCGCGCTTTGCGTAGTGCATCTGAGTCACGCGCATCTGGGTCGCGCGGCTGTCGGCCTTTGCGCGTAGCGGCCGGCGCCCGGCCGTGAAGCGGACGTGGTCGAGCCTGGGATTCGCGGCCCGCTCGCGCCCGTAGCTGGAGGAGACGTTGTCCAGTTCCTCGACATCACCGCGCGCCTGGATCCAGGGTCGGCGGATCGGCTCCAGGCCTTGCCGCACGTCGATCTCGACCGCCGGGTCGGTGTAAGCCCCCGATGTGTCATAGACAAGGACCGGCGGATTGTGCTCCTTTGGTCCCAGCGCGGTCAGGCCACTCGCAGTGGAGGGGCCCGCGCCGGCTGTCGTCGGCGACTGGGAGATCTCCCGCATCGGAACCCGGATCGACGGATCCGA
This sequence comes from Acidobacteriota bacterium, assembly GCA_011523565.1. Classification (GTDB taxonomy): domain Bacteria; phylum Acidobacteriota; class Thermoanaerobaculia; order Multivoradales; family Multivoraceae; genus Multivorans. The sequence goes on along the minus strand of WTGL01000064.1, from coordinate 22,161 downwards.
GCCTTCGACGTAGACCTTGCGCGAGTTGGGGAGGGGCTCGCGGCTCAGCAGGGGAGCCGCGCTCTGCGGGATTCGGTCGGCAATCGTCATGGCTGCATTCCCTACGTCGGTGTCAACCGTTTCAGGTTCGAAGGCTTCCGCGTCCAGGCTCGGCGACGGAGCCGATCCAACGCGGTCTCAGGCTGTCGTTCCAGCCACACCCAGCGCCTGGAACCTTAGCAGCCACCTTGCCGGCGGCTGCTCAGGACGCCGCTACAGACCCCGGGCGAATAGAATCGGACTTCTCGGGGTTGTCTTCGGCGCGTAGCCGTAAACCCCTACGAGAACACGGGATGTTCATGGACCCCACTCTCAAGGCCCGCCAGGACATCGATCCGGCCGAAACGGCCGAGTGGCTGGAGGCGCTCGAAGCGGTCATGGACCGCGAGGGTCCGGAACGGGCCCATTTCCTGCTCGAGGCCCTGGTCGAGCAGGCTCGTCGCTCCGGCGCCTACCTGAACACGATCCCGGTGCAGGCGCAGGAGCCGTTGCCGGGCGACGCGGACATCGAGTGGCGGATCCGCAGCATCGTCCGCTGGAACGCGATGGCGATGGTTGTCCGGGCCAACCATAACTACGAGGGGCTGGGCGGGCACATCGCGTCCTTCGCTTCCGCCGCCACCCTCTACGACGTCGGCTTCAACCACTTCTTCCACGCCCCGTCGGAGCAGCACGGCGGCGATCTGGTCATGATCCAGGGGCATTCGTCGCCCGGGATATACGCCCGCGCCTTCCTCGAGGGCCGCCTGAGCGAGGAGGAACTGCTGAGGTTCCGGCGCGAGGCGCGGCCGGGCGGCCTCTCGTCGTATCCGCACCCCTGGCTGATGCCGGGTTTCTGGCAGTACCCGACCGTGTCCATGGGTCTCGGACCCTTGATGGCGATCTTCCAGGCCCGGTTCATGAAATACCTGCACGACCGCGGTCTGGTCGACACGGAGGGCCGCAAGGTGTGGGCCTTCATGGGCGACGGCGAGATGGACGAGCCGGAGTCACTGGGATCCATCTCACTGGCCTCGCGGGAGAACCTCGACAACCTGATCTTCGTCGTCAACTGCAACCTGCAGCGTCTGGACGGTCCGGTCCGGGGCAACGGCAAGATCATCCAGGAGCTCGAGGCGGTGTTCCGTGGCGCGGGCTGGAACGTGATCAAGCTGGTCTGGGGCTCGTACTGGGATCCGCTGCTCGCGCGTGATCGTCACGGGCTGCTGCGGCAACGCATGGAGGAGGCGGTCGACGGCGAGTACCAGGCCTACAAGGCGAGCCAGGAC
>WTGL01000064.1:19589-20844 GCA_011523565.1 Acidobacteriota bacterium | reverse complement strand
GACGGTCAAGGGCTACGGCATGGGCGAGGCCGGCGAGGGGATGAACATCACCCACCAGCAGAAGAAGATGGGGCTGCGGGCGCTGATGGGCTTCCGCGACCGCCTCGACATCCCGGTTTCGGACGAGGAACTGGAGGAGACTCCGTTCTACCGGCCGCCGGACGACAGCCCCGAGATCCGCTACCTGAAGGAGCGACGCGAGGCCCTGGGCGGATACCTGCCGGCGCGGACCGTTGCCGCGACACCGCTCGACGTGCCGGACCTGGACGCCTTCGACGCCCTGCTGCGGTCGAGCCGCGGGCGCCAGTTCTCGACCACGATGGCGTTCGTGCGCCTGTTCACGCTGCTCACGCGGAATCCCGCGATCCGCAACCGGCTGGTGCCCATCGTCGCGGACGAGGCGCGTACGTTCGGCATGGAGGGCATGTTCCGCCAACTCGGCATCTACGCGCCCACCGGCCAGCTCTACGAACCGGTCGACGCGCACAAGATCGCGCCCTACAGGGAGGCCCGTGACGGACAGATCCTCCAGGAGGGCATCAACGAGGCCGGCTCGCTCTGCTCCTGGATGGCGGCCGGGACCTCCGCGGCGAACCACGGGTTCCACATGATCCCGTTCTTCATCTTCTACTCGATGTTCGGGTTCCAGCGCGTCGGCGATCTGATCTGGGCCGCGGCCGACATGCAGGCGCGGGGTTTTCTGATCGGCGGCACGTCGGGACGGACGACGCTCAACGGCGAGGGGCTGCAGCACCAGGACGGACACAGCCATCTGGCCGCGTCCACCGTGCCGAACTGCGTCTCCTACGACCCGACCTACGCCTACGAGCTGGCGGTGATCCTCCAGGACGGCCTGCGCCGGATGTACGCCGAGGAGGAGTCGGTCTTCTACTACCTGACGACGCTGAACGAAAACTACGAGCACCCCAGGATGCCGGCCGGCGCCGAGGAGGGCATCCGGCGCGGCCTCCACCGAATCCGGCCCGGTTCGAGGCACAAGAAGCGGGCCACCTTGCTGGCCTCCGGAGCGATCCTGCGCGAGGCGGAGGCCGCCGCCGAGATGCTGGAGGAAGACTGGAGGGTGTCCGCCGAGGTCTGGTCGGCGACCAGCTTCAACGAACTGCGTCGCGACGGCATCGAGGTGGAGCGATGGAACCGCCTCCATCCGGGCGAGGAGAAGAGAGTGTCCTATGTCCGCCAGTGCCTGACCGGGCGCGGCGGCGTGACGGTCGCGGCGAGCGACTACATGAAGGTC
>WTGL01000064.1:9593-19579 GCA_011523565.1 Acidobacteriota bacterium | reverse complement strand
CGGCGAGATCGAGTCCGAGGCGCCGGCGAAGGCGATCGCCGCCTACGGCATCGATCCGAACGCACCGAACCCGGCCACCGCGTGAGCGAGATCCTCTCCGTCGTCGTCCCCGACATCGGCGACTTCGACTCGGTCGATGTCGTCGAGGTCCTTGTTGGCGTCGGCGACGAGGTTTCGGTCGACCAGTCCCTCATCACCCTGGAGAGCGACAAGGCGTCGATGGAGGTGCCGTCGCCGGCGGCCGGCCGCGTGGTCGAGATCGCGGTGGAACTCGGCGGCCAGGTGGGCGAGGGCGATCTGATCCTGACGATCGAGCCGGCTGATGCGTCCGCGGCCGACCCGGCGGAGGCGGCCGGGGCCGAGGACGCGGCTGTAGCGACGCCTTCACCACAGCCTCCCGTATCGGAGCCGCCGACCCGGCCGGCCGGTCCGGCATCCCAAGGTGCACCCCGGCGCGGCCGCCGACCGCCGCCCCCCGCGGCCGCCGGTTCGGCGACGACTTCGGCCCCGCCTCACGCCAGCCCGGCCGTGCGGCGGTTCGCCCGCATGCTCGGCGTCGACCTGACCAGGGTTTCCGGCACCGGCGCCAAGGGTCGCATCCTGCGCGAGGACGTCGAGGGCTTCGTCAAGGAGGTGATGACGGGCCGCGGCACGCAGGTTTCGGGTGCCGGCATCCCGCCGGTTCCTGAGATCGACTTCTCGAAGTTCGGGTCCGTCGAGTCGAGGCCGCTCAGCCGCATCCGCAAGCTGGCGGCGTCCAATCTCCATCGGAGCTGGCTCAATGTGCCGCACGTGACGCAGCACGACGAGGCGGACATCACGGACTTGGAGGCGTTCCGCCGGGCGCATCTTGGCGAGGCCGGCGAGCGCGGCATCCGGCTCACCCTGCTGGCCTTCCTGATGAAGGCGGCCTCGGTCTCGCTCACGGAGTTCCCGGAGATGAACTCGTCGCTTGCTCCGGACGGCGGAGCTTTGATCCTCAAGCGCTACATCCATCTGGGCGTCGCCGTGGACACGCCGGACGGCCTGGTGGTGCCTGTCGTGCGGGACGTGGATGGGAAGGGCGTTTACGAGCTGGCGGCGGAGCTGGCCGAGGTCAGCGGCCGCGCCCGCGAGCGCAAGCTCAGGCCTGCCGACATTCAGGGCGCGACCTTCACGATCTCGAGTCTCGGCGGCATCGGCGGTACGGCCTTCACGCCGATCGTCAACGCACCCGAGGTGGGTATCCTGGGCGTGTCGCGGTCCGTGCGGAGGCCGGTCTACGTCGGCGCCGGTCTGGCGCCGCGGCTCATGCTTCCGATCTCGCTCTCCTACGACCACCGCGTGATCGACGGCGCGTATGCCGTGCGCTTCACCTCGCACCTGTGCTCGGTGCTGGCCGACATCCGCCGGATCGTGCTCTGAGTCCTGAGTCCGAATGGCCGAACCGATCCGCATCGTCGTACCCGACATCGGCGACTTCGAGTCCGTCGATGTGGTCGAAGTGCTCGTCTCGCCGGGCGAGCACGTCGATGTCGACGCCGGTCTGATCACGCTCGAAAGCGACAAGGCGTCGATGGAGGTGCCGTCGCCTCACTGCGGCGTCGTCCTGGAGGTCGCCGTCTCGCTCGGCGACAAGGTGGGGGAGGGCGACCTGATCGTCGTTCTCGACGCCGAGGACGAGTCGCATCCGGACCATCGCGTCGAGCGTCCGCGGCATCCGCATGCGCCGCCGCCGGGGTCCGCGAGGCGCGCAGTCGAGGAGGTTGGCGGGGAGTCGGCCGCGCAGGACGTCCAGGGAGAGCCGGCGCCGCCCCAGGCGGCCACGACATCGGCGCTGCCGACCGCCGCGGCGCCACCCGATGTCGATGCCGAAGTCCTGGTTCTGGGCGCCGGCCCAGGCGGCTACACCGCGGCCTTTCGCGCCGCCGACCTGGGCCGTCAGGTGGTTCTCGTCGAGCCGCATGCCAACCTGGGCGGCGTCTGCCTGAACGTCGGCTGCATTCCGTCCAAGGCCCTGCTGCACGCGGCCCGCGTGGTCGACGAGGCGGCGGAGTTCGCGGCCCACGGCATCGAGTTCGGCGAGCCCGCCATCGACCGGGGCAAGCTGGGCGCCTGGAAGTGCGAGGTCGTGGGTCGGCTGACCGGTGGTCTGGCCCAGCTTGCCTCGCGGCGCAAGGTCGACGTCGTGCGCGGCCACGGCCGCTTCACCGGCTCCCACGAAGTCGAGATCGAGGACGCCGACGGCAGCCGGCGCACTCTGACCTTCGGACAGGCAATCGTCGCGGTCGGCTCGCGGCCGGCGATGATTCCCGGTCTGCCGGAAGGAGATCCGCGGGTCTGGGACTCGACCGACGCCCTCGAACTCGACCCGGACTTCGAGCCCGGCGGCCGCCTGCTGGTGATCGGCGGCGGCATCATCGGCCTCGAGATGGCGACGGTCTACGCCGCCCTCGGCTACCGGGTCACCGTCGTCGAGTTGCTGCCGGAACTGCTCACCGGTGTCGACCGGGACCTGGTCCGGCTGCTTCAGAGACGCCTGGTGCAACGCCTGGAGAACGTCCACGTGAGCACGCGGGTGACCGCCGTCAAGGCGCAGAAGAACGGTCTCATGGTGTCGATGGAGGGAGAAAACGCACCGGGCTCCGGCCTCTTCGGACGCGTCCTGGTCGCGGTCGGCCGGCGGCCGAACAGTGACCGCTTCGGCGCGGAGGCCGCGGGTGTTCACGTCGACGAACGGGGTTTCGTGCCCGTCGATGATCAGCAGCGCACGAACGTGCCCTACATCTTCGCGATCGGCGACCTGGTGCCCGGACCGATGCTGGCTCACAAGGCGACCCACGAGGGCAGGGTCTCGGCCGAGGTCGCGGCGGGGGAGAAGAGCGGCTTCGAGGCCCGGGTCATCCCGTCCGTCGCCTATACCGACCCGGAGGTGGCCTGGGTCGGCCTGACCGAGACCGAGGCGCGAGAAAACGGCACCGCCTACGAGAAGGGGACGTTCCCATGGGCCGCCTCCGGCCGCGCCCTGACGCTGGGTCGCGCGGAGGGTACGACCAAGCTTCTGTTCGATCCGGGCACCGGCCGGGTCATCGGCGCCGGCATCGTCGGCGTCAACGCGGGCGACCTGATCGCCGAGGCGGCCCTGGCGATCGAGATGAACGCGGACGCGACCGATCTGGCGCTCACGGTGCATCCGCATCCGACGCTCTCGGAGACGGTTGCCTTCGCCGCTGAGGCGTACGAGGGGACGATCACCGACCTCTACCTGCCGCGGCGCGCGAACCGCTGACTCCGGTGTCGGCGTGAACCGCCTCGACAAGTGGCTGCAGGTGTCGCGGATGTTCCGCGCCCGCTCGAGAGCGGCGGCGGCGTGCGCCGCCGGCCGCGTCACGGTCAACGGCCAGCAGGCGAAGGCGCACCGTCAGCTCCGTGTCGGCGACCGGATCGAGTTCAGGATTCGGGACTGGAAGCGGATTCTCATCGTGCGCGAATTGAGGGACAAACCGCTGCCCAAGGCTGAGGCGCCGCGTCTCTACGAGGACCTGAGTCCACCGAAGCCGGAGCCGCGGAAGCGCGATCCCTTCCTGGCGCCGGAGCCGGCGCGGAGACGCCGCGGCGCCGGGCGTCCGACCAAGCGGGACCGCCGGCTGATCGACCGCCTGCGCTGACGGGCCGGCGCGCTACAGTTCCTGCACCATGCCCTCCAGATCGTCGCTTCCCCGATACGCAGCGGGTCTCGTCGTCGTCAGCGTCCTGGTCGCGTTCGCGGCCGCCTGCACCGGCCCGCTGCCGGAGCGCTCGACCGCAGCTTCGGGACCGGTCTACGACCCGTCGGCCGACCCGCTGGTCAACCCGCCGACCCTGACCGAGCCCTACCCGTTCGACCGGCCGGAGGTCGTTGCCCGGGACGACACCCTGGTGCGGTACATGTTCGGCGATCCGCGGACGCTGAACCCGATCTTCGCGATCTTCTGGGAGGACTACTACCTGTCGGGTGCGCTGTTCCAGTCGCTGACGACGCGCAACGCGGACATGACGATGGTGTGGAACCAGACCGTGGTCGAAGAGGCCGTGATCGCGGACGACTGGATGAGCGCCCGCGTGCGCATCCGGCCGGGGCTGACCTGGCACGACGGCAAGCCGTGGACGATGCACGACCTGAAGTTCACCTACGACATGGTGGCTTCGGACGACGTGCCGGCGGCGATGTACAAGCACGACGTGGACCAGATCGAGCGGATCGACGTCACCTCTGACCTGACCGTCGTGTTCCACTTCAAGGACGCCCTGGTCACGAACATGCTCGCCATGCGAGTGCCCCCGATTCCGAGCCACATCTGGAACAACCCGGAGGAGCTCGCGAACGACCCGACGATGTGGAGCAGCGAGTACTTCAACCACTACGCGCGCGAGGAAGTCATCGGCTCGGGACCGTACAGGTTCGTGTCCTGGACCCTGACCGACAAGATCGTCGTCGAGCGCTGGGACGACTTCCCCGACGAGGAGTTCAGGAGGTTCGGCGTCAAGGGCTGGGCGCCGGCGCGGCGGATTTCGCGGATCGGCTGGAACCAGGACGGCAGCAACCCGTTCTTCACCGACGTCCGGGTGCGGTGGGCGATGACCCACGCCTACGATCAGAAGCGCGTGATCCGGGACGTCGCCTACGGCGTCTACCTGGAGACCGACCAGCTCTGGGACAAGAAGCACATGGGATACAACCCGGACGTGCCCAAGTACCCGTTCGACCTCGAGCGCGCCGGCGAGCTGCTCGACGAGGCCGGCTGGCTACCGGACCCCGACGACGGCTGGCGCTACAAGGAGATCAACGGCGAGCGGGTCAAGTTCTCGTTCGAGTTGGAGATCGCCCAGACCTTCGCGGACGCGGTCAAGATGGCGGACATCTACCGCGAGGATCTGCGCAGCATCGGCGTCGAGCTGACGCTTCGCCAGTTCGAGAACGCGACCCACGAGCGGCACCTGCAGGAGCACGAGTTCCAGGCCCACGCGGATGCCGACGAGGTGACCACCGATCCGGATCAGTGGACGATCCGCCTCCACTCGACGAGCTACGACAACGCCCGCAACTACGTCGGCTACAAGAGCCAACGGGTCGACGATCTGCTCGAGCGCGGTCGGCGGGAGTTCGACCCCGAAGCGCGCGCCGCGATCTATCGGGAGCTGGCCTACGTCGTCGCCGAGGATCAGCCGTTCACGATGATGTGGAACTACTCCGAGATCCGCGCCTTCAGCAAGCGCCTCCGCGGCATCGAGTTCGCGCCCTCCGGCGTCTTCCTGTTCCAGCCGACGCCGCCCCCGGGCAGCGACTGGTGGACCAGCCCCGGCTGGTGGACGCACCGCGACGACGTCACCGCGTACGCCTCCGGCGGCTAGCCGTCAGCTACACCCGGGCTGGACAGTGTCGGCTTGCCGTCTGCCCGAGAATCGGCAGGCCCGGGGGAGACTCTGGGAATCACGACGTGCGCCTTGCACGATTGGGTCTCGTAATGCAGACTTGGGAAATGAACGCACAACAGCCAACTCGCTTGCCGGAGTCGACGATTACTTCCCGGGGCCAGACGACCCTTCCCAAGGAGGTGCGCGAAGCGCTTGACCTGAAGGCAGGGGACAAGGTGCGCTACCTCATCTACGACGGGGAGGTGCGCATCGCGGCCGTGCAGCCGATCGAGCGCCTGTTCGGCATCCTGAAGTACGACGGACCTCCAGCAACTCTGGAGGACATGGACCGGGCGATTGCCGAGGGAGCGTGTCGTCGCGTGTTAGGGGACGATTGGTCTCCGGAAGGACCGAAGGACGTAGACCGGATGGTTGCCGAGGCTTCGGGCCGGAGGTGATCGCGCTAGACACGAACGTCCTCCTGCGGTTCTTTCTTCGGGATGACGAAGCGCAGACCGAAGCGGCCGAGAAACTACTGAGGCAGTTGACGCTCAAGGAGCCGGGCTTCGTTTGTCGCGAGGTCTTGGTGGAGTTGGTGAGGGTTCTTGATCGCTACTACCACTTCGACCGCGATCAGATTGCGGGGGTGCTGAACGAGCTGGTGGTCGTCGCTGCTGTCGAGATCGAATGCGCGAGCGACGTAGCGGAGGCCGCTGGTGGCTATCGCCGCGGCGGCGCCGACTTCGCCGATCGGATGATCGCAGCCGCGGCTCGACGGGCCGGGGCAGTGCCGCTCTACACCTTCGACCGGAAGGCGGCGCGGCTGTCGGGCGTCACTCTGGTGGAGTCTGGCTAGCCCGTTTCTCGTTGGTTCGCGCGTACTCGAGGATGTTGAGCAGGCCGTAGTTGCCCTCGTGGCAGGCGTACTCGAAGATCGCCTGGTCCGACCGCTTCATCTCGACGCGGGCGCTCCAGCGGCGCTCGAAGGACTCCGGGTCGTCGATCGTGTACTCGTAGATGAGGGTCGTCTCGTCGAAGCGGGTGAAGCGCTCGATGAGCCGCATGTTGCCGCCGGAGCCGGCGAAGCTGATCCGGGGGTCGAAGTTCCGGGTCTCGACGACCAGGGTTGCGCCGTCCCAGTAGCCGCGGGAGTCGCCCTTGAACTGGCGTACGTGCTCGGGCAGGCGGGGCTCGTCGTCGAGGGGCACGATCCGGGTGTCGTGGACCATCTCGTTGAGGAGTGCCACGGTGTCCGGCGTCACCAGAATCAGCACGTTGTTGTTGTAGCCGCCGGGGTTCATCGGCGGGCCGGCGTTGAAGCCCATCAGGCAGCGTTCCCAGAGGTTCCGGTCCTCGGGGCCGGTCGGCGGACTGGCGCGCAGATCCCTCCGTTCCTGTGCCCGGCGCCGGCCGTCCTCGGTCATCGGCGGGATGCGGCCGTTCGGCGGGTCGAAGATCAGCGACGTGCGGCGGGACTCCTGCACGTGGCGCCCGTGGTCGAGCCAGTAGGGCGCGTGGACGCTCGGGCTCCGCTTCTGGGCCTCGGCGCGGCGCGCGATCGTGTTGCGCTCGAACTGGGCGGCCTCTTGGGCCGTGAAGTACTCCTTGTCGGCATGGGCGGAGGGGCGCTGCAGTGGCGTTGCCGTCGCGAAGTCCCACAGCCCGTCGATGTCGCCGGGCGGGGTCCAGTTCGGGTCGGCCTGCGCGCTCAGTGACGCCGCCGCCACCAGGGCGGCAGCTAGCGCGACCAGGAGGCGCGAGCTGCGTGATTGGAGCACCATTTTCAGGATAGCGCCTGCGCGCGCGTCCGTCATCCCCGGAGGGTGTGGTTTCTTCTATGCTCGCGCGATGACGGCAGCGCTCACCCTCGTCATCGGCAACAAGAACTACTCTTCCTGGTCCCTCCGCCCGTGGGCACTGATGACCGAACTCGGCATTCCGTTCGCGGAGCGCATGGTGAAGTTCGACTCGGACGACTGGGCGGCGAACATCGACGCCCTGTCCCCTGCGCGGCTGGTGCCGGTGTTGTGGGAGGGCGAACCCGGCGGCGGCTTCGCGACCTTCGACACGGTGGCGATCGTCGAGCGGCTGGCGGAGCTCTATCCGGATCGTGGCGTCTGGCCGGTGGATGCCCGTGCCCGCGCCCGCGCTCGGTCTCTGGTCGCGAACTTCCACTCCGGCTACGCAGCGCTGCGCTCAGCGATGCCGATGAACATCCGCTCGCACCACCCGGGCAAGGGGCACGAGCCGGAAGTCATCGCCGATATCGAACGGCTGACTGTCTTCTGGCGCGATACCCGCGCCGAGTTCGGGACACGGAGCCCGTACCTGTTCGGCAACTTCTCGGCCGCGGACGCCTACTTCCTGCCGGTTGCCTCGCGGTTCGCCACCTACGATCCGCCGCTGGACCGCGAAGCCCAGGACTACTGCCGCGCCCTTCTCGACACGATGGCGATGCGCGAATGGAGCCGGGTAGCCCGGTTGGAGACGGAGTTCGTGCCCGAGGACGAGCCCTACGCCGATCCTCCCTGAGGAGACGGCTCGTCGATCAGGGAAGAACCAGGGGGCCGAGCACCGAGCCCCATAAGGCGATGCCCAGGGCCACTCCGAGCAACGGCGGCATGACCGCTCGCAACCTCTGGCCGCGAGGAAACGCGGTCACGAGGAACCAGTAGCTGAGCAGGAAGCAGATGAGGCCGGGCAGAACGGCGAGCGACGCGGGGATTCCCATGATCGCCGCAAAGTTGGCTTCGTCCTGGTTTCCCGTGAATCCGCCGACAAACAGGTCGACGGCGATCACCGGAATCGCCGCTGCGCCCTGCAGTGGCGCGACGAATCCACTTCCGAGAACCAGCGAAAGGGGACCGGGACCGTATCTCCGGACCCAGAGCACGAAGCCAATGGCCGTCAGGTAGGAGACGATCGGCCCCGCGGCGGCGCTCAGGGCCACCTGCCACGGTTCGGCAATCGCGGCCGCGGCCTCGACATCTCCCGCGCGCCAGAGCCGGCGGAACTCGCTGGACCCGGTCCAACTGACCGAGGCGTAGCGCAGGACGGTGTCGGGGAACCCGTACGCGACGCCGACGGCGAAGTGCCCCAGTTCGTGGAGCTGGATCCCGATGGGAGCGGCGATCGCGCCGCCGGCCAATCCGGCCAGCCAGTTCCCGCTTCGCAGCCACTGCCGGAACGGGGTCTGTGCGGTTCCTTGACGCTCCGTGTCCGACACGGTTCCTCCTCAGAAAGTCCTGTCCAGTTCAAGCACGAGAGCGACGACCAGGTCGTGAAGGTGGTTCATCGCGGCTTCACTGACGTGCTCGATGGTGTCCCTGCTCGAGTGGATGATTCGGAAGACCTCGGGCATGAAGCCCTCGCGGAGCCCGGACTCAGGTCCCGCGTTCAGAACCAGCCACATCTGGTGCGCTTCGGCTGTCCCGTTCATGGCGAGCGAGACGTTGGGGATTCCCGCGGCCTGAAAGGGGCGATCGTCGCTCGGGGGATAGCGGGGGAAACCCATGCACGTGATCTCGCTCGCGGCGCAGGCGACGCGCAGGCTGCGGTAGACCGTGTCGTTTCCCTCGTGGGAGGTCGGCCCGTACATCAATGTGCCTTCGCCGACGACCACGTCGACGTTCACCATGGCGGCGACACGGGTGGCGCCTTCCGCCTGCACGTACGCCTGCGAGCCGAGGAGACCGGCTTCCTCGAGGTCGAAGAGAACGACCCGGATCCGGTGGCCCAGCTCGTGTCGACTCAGGGTCTCGGCGACCCTGGTCAGGACGACCGAGGCCGCGCCGTTGTCCACGGCGCCCCCGACGACCGTGCCGTCCTGAAGCCGGACGACGTCGTAGTGCGCGCCGACTACGATGTCGCGAGGCCCGTCACCGACCGTGGCGATCAGGTTCTTTCCCGTTTCTCTCGGCTGCCACTCTGTTGCCGTGGCCGGAAACTCCTGTTCAAGAGGTTCGAGTCCGCGTTCCCGGAACATACGAAGCAGTTCTGCTCCGCGATCCACCGTCTCGCGGCCGACGATCCGACCCAGGTCGTCGAGCAGACCAGTCAGCTGGCCTTGCCGCGGTTCTGCCGGAATCGCAGGGCTTTCCGGGCCCGGCGCGGCGACGTTCGAGCACGCCAGTGTCATGCACGCGCACAGAGCGGCGCATGCCAACCTGCTGTGGCGGGCGCGGTGGCCGCCGGCGTGCACTGCCGTCGTGAGAGCCTCCCGTGTCGCGGGCGTCAGCGCCGCCAAACCTGTCGCAGGCTCCATCCGAAGGTCACTGCGCCCCTGGGGCCAACCACTCGCTAGTTGAGGGCTTACTTGCGGCTCAGCGCCGCCGAGTCCCATGGCAGGCTCCATGTTTGGCCCCAGCCCCCACCTCCCCAGGATGCTGCGTCGTAGAACTCGCTTCGCTGCGTTCTTCGTCGCAGCCTCCTAGGCGCCCTCGCCGGCGATCACGTCCACCTGGTCCTGGGGCGCGTAGAAGTACGAGCCCGGCCGGAAGTCGTAACCGAGGTCGCCGAGCAGGCGGCGCTGCCGCGGCGTGCAGCGCTCCAGGACTTCGGGCGTGGGCTCCGGGTCGTAGGTGCGCAGGAACAACTGGCAGTAGTTGTAGAGG